>MPND01000209.1 GCA_002238855.1 SAR202 cluster bacterium bin90 | reverse complement strand
GAAGCTGTTCTATAGGAGTAAAGGCTTTGCACAGAAAGTGAAAAGTCGTATTCATTGGAAAATAATAACAGACGCTCCACATACTCTACTCGCAGTCGTACCTTTGCCTGGACAGGGGCTGTTATCTCCATTGGCACAGACGAGTCAACTGGCTTTACCTACATCACGTCCTCATTGCCATTCGCAATTGAGCTAATATCGGATGTTGTGGAATGGGATATTAATCGAGCTGCTAGTAAGTGCCGAGGAGGCAGTCGCCGCCTGATGAGCTAGACGGCCTGGAAAGAATTCCCACAAGATCCGGACGCATTAGAGGGTTGCCTCAGACAGCGCCGAAGTCGAACCCTTCAAGGCTGCATGGTTTGCCACAATCTTTGCGATAGTGGACAGGCATATTTCCAAGTCTTCGACACTAATTCCCTGAGTGAATTGCCGTTCGTAGGAGTGTGTTATATCGCGCAGGTCGCGTCCAAAAGCGAGGCCCTCCTCAGTTATTGTCAGAAACACTATCCGTCGGTCCTGTTGTGAGCGTCTTCTTCGCAGCACTCCCGCATCTACTAGCTTTCCCACAGCACGGCTTATCGCCGCTGTATTCCTCGAAAGCAATAGGGCAAGTTCAGTAGCCGTCCACTCCGAATCCATCTGAAACATCCTGATGATAGCTAACTCTAAATAAGTGAGGCCGTGCGCAGCTGCTTCGTCGGCCACCCCCTTGGCAATTGTGTTGAACAAGGCGGTGGCGTGCTCCTCTATGCTGGGCAAATGGGAATCTGTTTGATCGGTGTTAGCGCGGTGCGACTTGTTTACCATCTCAGTGACAACCTTTACATATCAAGCGCAACTATTGATATATGAAACCATTATATACGCCTATTATTCAAGGATCAATTCAACCGGCTGTTTCAGATGAATTGCTGCAGAGAGATCTTGTACACTCTGGCTGTTACCTAAGTACCGGCCCAGCGTAGCCAGCAATTGAGCTACGTGATTAGGCAGGAAGCAATATTGTCATCTCCGTGTATTCGCCGAACTCGGACGTTGCCGTAATCGTGCCGCCGTGTCCTCGGATTATGTCGTTCGATAAGCTGAGGCCAAGTCCGGTCCCTCTGTTCGTGGGTTTTGTGGTAAAGAATGGGTTGAATATCCTGTCTATGACGCCATCGGGAATGCCGCCGCCATTATCCCTGATCGATATCTCGATCGTGTCCTCCCTTCGCTCAGTGGTCAGCCAGAGCGTAGGAGCGT
>MPND01000046.1 GCA_002238855.1 SAR202 cluster bacterium bin90 | reverse complement strand
ATCTCGGTCCACTCGTCGAACGGCAGGTTCGTTGTCACGAGGATCGACCCACGCTCGTAGCGCTGGCTGAAGACCTCGAAGAGCAGCTCCGCACCGGTGGGTGACAGGGGCACGAAGCCCAGTTCGTCGATGATCAGCAGCTTCAGGCGGGCAAGCCTCTTCTGCAGGTTCAGCAGCCTCATCTCATCCCTTGCCTCCATAAGCTCGTTCACCAGGGCCGATGCGGTGGTGAAGCCCACCGTCAGTCCCTTCTGACAGGCGGCGAGTCCCAGACCCAGCGCGATGTGCGTCTTGCCGGTCCCGCTGTTGCCTATGGCAATGACGTTCTCGCGACTCTCGATGTACTCGCAGCGAGCGAGCTGCGTCACCAGCTGCCTGTTGACCGACGGTATCGCCGGGAAGTCGAAGGTGTCGAGGCTCTTGACCGCGGGGAAGCGAGCGGCCTTGATCCTGCGCGCCACCATACGATGATGGCGGTCTATGAGTTCAAGCTCCGCAAGCCTCAGCAGGTAGTCCGGATGATCCACTCCCTCTGTGGCGCACTGCGCCGCGATCTTGCCGTACTCTCTGAGGAAGGTCGGCAGCTTCAGCTCCTTGAGGTGATGTTCCAGCAGCAGTGTCGGTCTGTCGCTCACGATGCCCTCCCGTTCAGCAGCTTCATGTAGTCTTGCGCGGATGTCGTGCCGACGGTCACGTCCGGCAGGTGTGGATGCAGCTCGAGATCTAGTCTTGGCGGCCGTCCTTCGATCCTGCACAGCAGCAAGTGCTTCACGGCGTCGTAGCCGGTCGCTCCCCGGCTGACGGCATCGCGCACGGCAGCGTGCACCTCGTCATCGGGGAAGGTCTCAAGCAGTCTGAGCACCCGCACGAACTCGCGCTTGCCCTGCCTGCCCATCCTAGACTCCTGCAGTCGCCGCAGCTTGCCGTACTCCTCGGGAAGATCCCAGCCGGCGAGCGGGGCCGCCTGGTCCAGAGCGCCGGTCTTCCGCTCCAGCAGCGGCAGGTAGTGCAGTGGATCGAAGACGAAGTCGTCGTGTTCGTACGACCTGCGGTGACGCGCTATCACCTCGGTTCCGCAGCTGATGACCACCTCGTCGACGTAGCCTCTCACCAGCACGTCCCTGTGTCCGAATGCAACGGGTACCGAGTAATCGTTGGTTCGGTAGCGCACCAGTGACTGCGAGCTCACCCGGGTGGCGTGCTTGTCGCTCGCATCGTAGGGAGCGGCGGGCAGGGGCAACAGCGCCCCGAGGTCACGCTCCATGCGCTCGCCGATGCTCTCGGTGTGCCCCCTGAGCGTGGCATCCAGTCGCTCCATGCACTCAGCCTCCAGGTGAGCGTTGAGCTCATCGAAGTCCTCCGTCCTCGGGATAGGCACCAGGAAGTTCCTCCTGCCGTATCCCACCGTGCCCTCGACAATGCCCTTGTCGTTGCCCTTGCCGACTCTGCCGAACCTGTCTGCGAACAGGTAGTGCGACTGCAACTCCGTGAACGCTCTCGTGCGCTCGCGACGTCCTCCTCCCAGTATCTTCGCCACCGCGATCTTCGCGTTGTCGTACAGGATGCTCTGCGGCACTCCACCCAGGTAGCGGAACGCAGACACGTGACCGTCACAGAACGCCTCTGTCGTCTCCCCCGGATATGCCTTGATGAAAATGCCGTCGCTGTGCGGAAGCGACATCACAAAGTAGTGGATCCTGCGCTTCTCACCACCGATAAATGCCCACGCCTGTCCGAAGTCGCACTGCGCGTGGCCCGGTGGGTGTTCCAGCGGCACGAACATCTCGCGCACCACACGCCGGCGCTCACGAACGTAGTCCTTGACTATGGTGTAGCCGCCGTCGAACCCGTGCTCGTCTCGCAGTCGATCGAAGATGCGCCTGGCCGTGTGACGCTGCTTCCTCGGCGCACTCTGGTCGTCTTCGAGTATGCGGTCTATGACGCCCGTGTAGGGCTCGAGCTTCGGACGCCGCGGAGGGCGCTTCCTGCGGTAACCCGGCGGCACAGGGTTGGCGAGCATCTTGTCCACGGTGTTCCTGTGCAGCCCGAACACCCGGGACGCTTCCCTGACGCTCATCCCCTCTACCAGGCAGGCCTTGCGCACGCGAAAATACAGATCCACGATGTACATCCATCTCACCTTCCTTCGAGTCTCGCAAGACTCTATCGGAAAGTGGCAGACGGTACAGTTTTACTCCGCCGAAATCAGGCCGTCGAGCCGCCTACATGGCACATTATTACTCCGCCGTTTACAGCTTGTGAACTCGCGGAGACACTTGTTGGACGGGCATCGCAAGTATTCGACGCCTAGCCCAATTCCCCCTCGCTTGCGCTGCTCTTCGCTATGCGGTATCCAACGCGAGGCTCCGCAAGAATGTACTGGGGGCTGTTCCCGTCATCGCCCAGTTTCTTCCGTAGTCTTCTGATGTGCGTGCGGAGAGTTCGTATATCGGGCGACTTCTGAGGCGCCCACACCCTGCGTAAGAGCCGGTCGTGAGTCACAACTCGACCACGGTTAACTGAAAGCTCAAGTAGCAGCTTATATTCAGTAGCCGTCAACTTAACCTGGCGTCCAGCTAGGCTTACACGGCGTTCCGCGTGGTCGATGCGCAGTTCACCCACCGTATATGGTTCTGATGGCCCTATATAACTTGTGGCAACACGCCTTCGAAGTGCAGCCTTGATTCTGGCTATTAATTCGGTGGGCGAAAACGGCTTTACGATGTAGTCTGAAGCTCCCTTTTCGAATGCTTGGGCTATTATCTGGTCTCGGCCGTATGCGGAAACGAAGATCACCGGAACATCGGCAATTGCCAATATCTCTTCCATGAGCTCGATGCCATCCGTCCCCGGCAACACGAGGTCCAACAACACCAGGTGAGGCCTACTCTCCACAAATAGCTCAAGCGATTCTTCGGCTGAGGCTGTCACAATCGGAGAATACACGGAATCCGCAAGCGCGCTGCGGATGAACATCAGCGTCTGGGGGTCGTCGTCAACAACAAGGATCGGCACTCGGTCTACGATTTCGTCTGGCACACCCGTCGAAATTGCCTCTGGCTCGGCGACCGTCTCCTCGACGGTTGGAATAGTAAACGTGAACCGTGTCCCAAGCCCAACACCTTCGCTCTCTGCCCAGATGCGACCTCCGTGGGCCTCCACGATCCCCTTGCAGATGGCGAGACCTAAACCGATATTCCCTCCTTGGCCATCTGAGCTGTTCTGAGAGAATTTCCCGAATATCAGCGGAAGATGCTCCTCGGGGATCCCTCTTCCTTCATGAGTGACGGAGACTGCGATGTGTATGCCGTCCTGAACTGCGCTGACTCCGATTGGGGAACCATCAGGAGAATTCCTTGCGGCATTGGACAACAGGTTGCTGATGACCTGTACGATTCGCCTCCTGTCCACCAACACCGTGGGCAGCCCTGTCGGGACATTGATATGGAGGTTATTACTTGCCCTGCCGTTCAAAAAGGAGTTTCTTGCCCGTTCCACAAGAGCTGTGACGTCGGCCGGCTCAGCGCCGATGGGCAGAGTACCAGTCTCCAGGCGCGCCACAACCAGAAGATCACCGATCAGATTCCGCATCTTGTCCGATTGATCAACTACGATTCGCATGAACTGTCGGAGCTGGGTCGGATCCATCTCGGACGATGCCTCCAACACGGTCGTCGCTGACCCCCTGATTGAAGTCAGGGGTTCCAGCAACTCGTGACTTACCATTCCAAGAAACTCGGCGCGCATGCGCTCCATCTCCTGCAGAGGCGCCATGTCCTGTAACGAAACTACGACCGACTCAACCTCGCCCGCATTTGTTTTGATGGGAGTAACGTTGACAATGACGCTGATGCTTCGTCCGTCTGGGACTTCTACGACAACTTCCTCCGCCAGCACCGTCTCACAAGTGTGCAAGAAATCAGTAATTGGGAACTCCCGTAAGGAAGTCTCACTCCCATCGGCGCGCTTGAAGGAGATCACCTCCATGAGTTGCTCTGGCGTCTGCTCGGGATTTCGAAGGATATCAATCATCCGTCGAGCCTCCCAATTGAACGAATTCGGTTTTCCGGTCGTAGCATCGAAGACCACCATGCCAACAGGTGTTGTGTCAATCACGGCCTGTAGGTCCGCCTTGGTCCGCCTTTCCTGTCGTTGCAGGCGTCCGCTGGATATGGCTGTTGCCGCCTGGGTGGCGAATAGCGCAAGGACCCCTTCGTCCTCGCGCGTAAACTCCAGATTGTGTTCCTTCTCAGCAAGGAAGATGCTGCCGACACGCTCGCCCATGTGCAGGACCGGGCAGGCAAGGAAGGACACATTCCCCTTAACATCCAACAGAGAACGCAGATCCGCGATTCCCAGCGATTGGACGTGGCTGAACAGGTCAGGAACCCGCAGTGTGGCTTCGAGACTGCTCAGGTATGCAGTGAACATTGGCCAGTCTGGGAGTCTCCATAGCCTGTCCGGCTCTTCCGCTTCCATTCCCGAAGAAAGGAAGTTTTCGACAACCCCTTCATCGTCGTGCACGGCGATGGCGCCATAGCGGGCACTGGTAAGAGATCGTGCGGAATCGAGCGCCCCTTGCAGCACGGAGTTAGAGTCTAGGTCTTCAGTGATGCGGAGACTGACCTCGCTCAGGCGCGAGAGGCATTCGCGCAATGCCTGAATCTCCTGGTCTCGCCTGTCTGACTGCTTCAAGTTCTCACCTCCCCACTTTTTCTGCCGAAGGGCAAGATACGAACCACAATGCTGCAGAATCCGTGCGTCCTCGATTGTACCATTCGGAACAAAATTACACTATATCGTAATAATTCAGCAACTTATGTCACACTTACGTCACTGCAAATAATATGCTCTACAATATAGGAATAATACGTAACAAGAGTCATACAAAATTTGAGCTATTTCATCAGCAGAACTCGAATGTTAGAGGGCTTCGACCGCAGCCACTTGCAAAGCAAGAAGCTAGTGAAGACAAGGCGCTATGTCATTCAGAGACATACGCCGAGAGAGGTGTGGTGCTCTCGTGTCTGACCTTTCCAATGCCGGGAAGAGAGAGCCTCGTGGTGCCCTATTGCGCGTGCTGCCGGCAGCCGCACTGCTCTCCTTTATCGTTCTAGTGTCTCTATTCTTGGGTGCTGGAGATAGCCCTGCGCTTGCCGACGGTCATCCGGACAAGCCTACCAGATTGCGCGTTTCTACCGCAGCCGGTTCTCTGGATGTTTCAGTACAGTGGAATGCAGTGACCGGCGCTGACGATTACTGGGTGCGCTGGCGGGTGGCAGGTCCGGACCAGCCACTCAATGATGGAGACAGGACAGTATCTACAACTGCTTCAATAACCGTTGCCAGCTATGGTGATTGGGTGGTGCGTGTGGAGGCATGTAACACAGACGGCTGCAGCGAACCGGAAGCGAAGCGCTTCTCGACTCAGCCAATCGCGACAGCCACCGCAACCCCGACCGCAACCCATACTGCTACTCACACCGCCACGCCAACCGCGACCAGCACCCCAACACCCACTCCAACATCTAGCCCGACTGCAACTCATACTGCTACTCAGACCGCCACTGCAACCCCGACCGGCTCCCTAACACCCACACCGACTCATAGCCCGACTGCAACCCATACTGCTACTCAGACCGCTACGCCAACTCCAAGCAGTACTCCAACTCATACAGCAACCCCGACGCCTACGGCATTCGTGTCCGGCACTCCAGAACCCACTCCGACCCAGAGCCCGACTGCCACCCATACTACTACTCATACTGCAACGCCAACAGCAAGCAGCACCCCGACACCCGCGCCCGTCCACACTGCCACCCTGACACCTACGGCATTCGTGTCCGGCACTCCGGAACCCACTCCAACATCTAGCCCGACTCCAACCCAGACTGCCACTCAGACCGCGACACCTGCGACCAGCACGCAGACGCCAACCCCAACCATCAGCCTGAATCCGGTAAATAGTCCCACTTCAAGCCCTGCTATAACCCATACTCCCACCAGTAGTCCTACACCACGTATCACCCCGACATTCACTCAGTCTCCAACATCAACTCCGCAGGTGCGGCGCAGAAAGAAAGCTACATCTACGCCGCGTCCAAGTCCGACTGTCATACGGGCAACGGTAACTCCCGTACCCACGGAAACCCCCATGCCTACGGTAACTCCCATACCAACGATGACGCCTGTTCCAACCGAAACTCTTGTGCCGACAGAAACTCCGCTGCCCCCAACATTAACCCCGGTTCTTACAGGCACGATAGTTTCGACACCCACTCCAACTCTCACTCCGGCCACCTCAAGCGAGCGCTCAAGGCGCAGAGATCGCAGCACACCTGCAAGGACACCCACCTGGACGGCCACGATGACACCTGAAGCGACCGGCACTCCTACCAGAACAGTGACGCCGACCGTAACACCAACAATCACAATTCCGACTCAAACTCCGATTCCAACTGCGACGTCCACCTCCATACCGACACGCATCCCCAGTCCCACGCTTGAGCCGATCCCGACCAGGACACATACTCCCTTGGTCCCGACACCTACCATCGTTCCAACTCCCACGCCAGAAATAGAGGCAGACCAGGAAACTACGGTACTGGAAAGGGTCGGCGGTGCCGCAAGCCAGCCCCTGCTGGCTCTACAGAGACTCACACGCACAACAGTGGACATCCCCGATGCCATCGCGCCACGCGTTCGTGGCACCATAGACGTCGTCGCTACGACAACCCGGGAACGGATCACATTCGTGACTCTATTGGCAGCAGTCGGAATAGGATCACTTGCAGTGTTCGTGTATCTTCTGCTTCGTAGGCGCCAGTAAGCGCCTGAACGGCACTGCCAGGCATCAGCCATGAAATGCCCGGGCGCGATTACCAGCCGTTCCTTACAGTCTATTTCCAAAGCAAATTCTGGGAACGAATCCTCTGAGCAGTTGCGCGAATTTGAACTTCAGCTTGTCAGTCTTGAAGACATTCACGACGCCTGCATGGCGTGTAGCTAATTCAGACGTACCTGAGTTGTGCAACCCCCACACAGGACCGGCGGAATAAATTGTATAGAAAGTTGCATAATACCGGGCTCATTATTATGTGCGTCACATTGTCGAACTTGGAGTCAGAAATTAGACTATGAACAATGCCTATGGCATTCTGACTGGCGCTTTCTCATTGAACCCTTGATCGGTGGGATGAAGAGCCGAGGTAACGCTTCAGGTAAGCGAGCGACTTGAATACCTCCGACAATAAAGATCGAGCTGGCGTGCTATCCTCTGCGGAGATTTCCAGCAGAGCATACCGACAGCGCTTAGCGCAGTTCCATCTGACTAGGAGGCTCAAAGATGACACAGGACGGTTCTATAGAAGCAACACTCGTTGAATTCCTCCAGGCGCGCGCTGAACAATTCGGCGACCGTGACGCTCTTCTCTTCAGACCAGGCTTCCGCTACCAGCGCTGGTCCTACACAGACATCTGGGAAAGTGCGGGGCGAATCGCGGCTATGCTGCAGGCGCGGGGACTGACTAAGGGCGATCGCGCCATCATCTGGGGTCCCAACTGCCCTCAGTGGGTTGTTGCCTTGTTTGGGTGTCTGCGCGCCGGTGTTATCGCGGTTCCCATCGATCTTCGGAGTCCACGGGAGTTCGTGGAAAACGTCGCATCTCGAGTGGAAGCCACGCTCTCGTTCGTCTCTCGGGTCACACCGAGCTACCACGCCGAACTCGGCATACCTGAGATTGACTTTGAGGACCTCGAGCCGCTGTCAGAGAATATGCCCGCACCACGATCAATGAATATCGGCCCAGACGATCTCGCCGAGATCATGTTCACTTCTGGTACAACCGGCGATCCCAAAGGAGTTATGCTAACTCACCGAAATATCACCGCGAATTTAGCCTCGGTCGTTCAGGTCGCTGCCGGCAAAGAGTCCGATCGATTGATGTCAATCCTGCCCCTCAGCCACATGCTTGAGCAAATGGGCGGCCTATTAGTCCCCATGCATTCGGGCGCAAACATAACATATCCGACTGCCCGCCAGGCGACAGTGCTCTTCAGGACGATGAAGGAGCGCCGCGTAACGATGATGGTCCTTGTACCGCAACTCCTTGATCTATTCATGAAGGGCATTGAACGAGAGGTACGGAGGCAGGGCAAGGAGGCGGTGTGGGCAAAGTTAATGATGGTTGCTGGCGTTGCTCCATTTCCGATTCGCCGCGTCCTCTTCAGGCAGGTGCATAAGAGGTTCGGCGGTAAACTGTCCTTCATCTTCGCCGGAGGGGCTCCGCTCGATCCCACTCTCGGCGAATGGTGGAACCTCCTTGGTGTGAGCGTGATCCAGGGCTACGGCGCGACCGAAACATCCCCCGTCATTACATGCCACGCCCAGTCCAGTCCGCGCTACGATTCCCCGGGACCTCCGGTTCCCGGTGTGGAAGTGAAAATTGCCGATGACGGAGAGGTGCTTGTTCGTGGAGAAAATGTCACACAGGGCTACTGGAACGCGCCCGAGGCAACTGCAGCCTCTTTCCGCGACGGCTGGTATATGACAGGCGACCAGGGTGAATTCGACGGCGAGGGCAACTTGCTTCTGAAGGGTAGGAAGAAGGACATGATTGTCCTGCCAAGCGGCTTAAACGTCTATCCTGAGGACATAGAATCCATGCTGGTCAAGCACGAATCTGTGGCAGACGCCGCGGTAGTTGGCTTGCCGCGTGAATCGGGCACTGAGATACATGCCGCGCTGATCATGTCGGACGCTGGGCAAGCCTCTGACGCAGTCGCTTGGGCAAATGGAAGACTCGCAGAGCACCAACGCGTTCGCGGTTCTACCGTCTGGCCCGACGAGGATTTCCCTCGCACCCATACACTGAAGGTCAAGAAGGCAATACTTACTGAAGTGCTACTCAGCGATAGTGGATCAGAGTCCGAAGCTAATGCGCGCGGGCCTGCGCCGCAGGATTGGCCCTCATTAGAGGGGCTGATCGCCGAGATTGCTGAAGTATCAGTCGCCCAGATTGGCAGCGAGAAAACTCTGGACGGCGACCTCGACATGGATTCTCTGAAGCGTGTGGAGCTACTCTCCGCAATTGAGCAGGAGCTTGGCGTTTATCTTGAGGAGTCCGCAATGGAACGGGGCGTCACGGTCGGAGCGCTGGCAAAATTGGTGGACGAAGGTTCCCGAACTCCGCAGGAAAGAAGCTTTGTGCGGTGGGGGATGAGCTGGTGGTGCAGGCCGCTCCGGGGCCTAATCCAGCGTTTGTTCATATTCCCCGTCCTGAGGTTGTTGTACGGCTTTAGGGTGACTGGAGAATCGCAATTGGAGAGTATCCAAGGTCCCGTGCTATTCGCGGCTAATCACTGCCTGAGGCTCGACAACGGACTCATCATCAAAGCCATGCCGCTGCGCCATCGCAGGCGTCTCGCAATCGCCGCCTGGGAGGAGCTGTGGAGCAATTTCGCATACCGCATCACCCACCCACTGATCGGAAACGGGTTCCCATTCTCAAAAGAAGGCGCGGTGCGCGAAAGCCTGGAAAATATGGGTCGTATCCTCGACGATGGATGGTCGGTCCTGATCTATCCCGAAGGGGAGCTGACGGTGGGCGGTCCTATGCGGCCATTCAGAGGAGGCACGGGACTGCTGGCGGTGGAATCGGGCTTACCCGTAGTGCCCGTTAAGCTCGACATCCTGAAGATAGGCTCACCCACCGACTTTCCACTGTTCGGGCGAGGGGATGTAGAGGTGCGCTTCGGCAATCCCATCTACTTCGCTCGAGGCACGTCGTATGAAGAGGCAACCTCCATGATTGAGCGGGCAGTGAGGGAACTCTAATAGACTCTGGGGACCTATCCCGAATTCTGTATTCACTTGTCACACCACTAGCAAGAGATACCTCGACGAGAATCGAGTACATTAACTCGCGATCCAGGATTCTGCGTCCGCCCACGGGCTTCGAGTTCACGGGATCTGCAAGCTGGAAGTAGCAGTCTTGGGATTCTCCCTAATGAGACGTCAACGGAAAGGCATGCACGATAGCCTGCACGAAAATGTAGCTGGTTACGATGAAATCTGTTCTAATGGGTGCTGATTTTGCTCCGTCTGGACGGTGCCCACGAAAGACATACGCTACTACTGGAAGGTTGATGAATGACTCGCCTGGTAATGATTAGTAGACCTCTCCTGGGAATATTACTCGCACTGTCCGCAGCCTTGCTTGCTGCATGTGGCGGGCAGGCACAGCAAGAAGCAACGGTCAACAAGGAAACTCTGGTCGTGACTGAGAAGACCGCTGATGTTGAAGAGCTCGTTGAACAGACTGCTGAAGTTCGTGCCACAGCGACGGCAGCAGCTACATCGACGCCCCTGCCAATATCAGTACCAATTGCAGTAGCGACGCAAGCGCCTATTCCCGCATCCTCATCCCCGACTCCGTCACCTACTGCAACCGTGGAGCCACAAGACGTGCAACTCCGCATCGTCGCCATCAATGACTTCCACGGTCACATCGCCACATCTTCCACTGCTTTCGACGGTGTGGGGCGGGCGGACTACCTCGCCTCCAATATCGCTGCCGCGAGAGCGGAATATGAGCACTCGGTGTTCGTGTCCGCGGGCGATCTCATAGGCGGTTCTCCGCTGGTTTCGGCCCTCTTCCACGACGAGCCCACAATCGAAGCAATGAACCTGATGGGGTTGGATCTGAATGCCGTGGGCAACCACGAGTTCGACGAGGGGCCGGAAGAACTTGTCCGGATGCAACAAGGCGGATCGCATCCGTTGGATGGCGACCAGGACGGCGATTCCTTTAATGGCGCTGATTTTCAGTTCCTTGCCGCCAACGTAATCGACGACAGCACTGGCGACACAGTCTTCCCCTCATACACGGTGCTTAGATTCAATGGAATCGGTGTTGCTTTCATCGGCCTCACCCTGGAGGGCACAGCGAACATCGTCGCACGCAGCAGCGTGGCAGGGCTGACGTTTGAGGACGAAGCCGAGACCGTCAACTCACTCATTCCCGAACTGAGGGCAATGGGAATCGAGGCAACCGTTGTTCTGCTGCATCAGGGCGGCTTTTCCGATGGCGGTCAGGATGATTGTGGGTCTGGATTGGAAGGTGCGATCGCAGATGTTGCCACACGACTTGACGATGCCGTGGACCTGGTTATCGCCGGACACACCAACGACGAATTCATCTGCGAGATTGAAGGGAAGTGGGTGACGATGGCAGACAACGCCGGGCGGCTGTTCACAGTCATCGACGTTTCGCTCGATCCGGTGACGAAAGACCTGGCAGTGGTGAAAGCCAGGAACCTGCCCAACTCGCAGGAAAACATAACGCCTGACGTCAGGCTCACTGCGCTCATCGAAAAGTACGAGTCGCTATCAGCACCTAGGGCTAATGCCGTAATCGGGGCAACTACTGCAGATATTCTCCGCCAGCAGAATGAGGATGGCGAGTCCGCTTTGGGAAATGTTATTGCCGATGCCCATCTTGAAGCGACACTCGAAGCTGGTGCTGTCGTTGCGTTTATGAATCAGGGTGGCATACGGAATGACATCCTTTTCGCTACATCCGGGCCTGAGAATGACGGCGAGCTGACTTACGCAGAGGCGTTCTCGGTGCATCCATTCGGAAATAGCCTGGTAACGATGACGCTTACGGGCCATCAGATTGACGAACTACTGGAGCTGCAGTTCAGGCCCGGTGAAGTGACGACCAGGGGAATCCTGCAGGTCTCCCGAGGCTTCAGTTACGAATGGGACGGGGCGCAGCCCGTGGGGTCGAGAGTGGATATCTCCAGCATAACGGTCAATGGGGTGGCACTGGACCCCGATGCTAACTATCGAGTTACTGTAAACAGCTTCCTTGCGGATGGTGGCAGTGGATTCTACGTGCTCACGGAAGGGACTGACAGGACCGGTGGCATGATAGACGTGGAGGCGATGGTAAGTTACTTCGCAGGCGCGGATGTTGTCACCCCTGGCCCTCAGGACCGCATTAAGCGTCTGGACTGACAGGCACGACGCATGGACCAACAGGAACATTCTACAAACGCGTATTCTGGTGTCAGTTAGCACTAGCTCTCAATTAAGGCGTCGCGACACTTAGGCTTGATCAAGCTGCAGCACACAGTCAGAGTGCGGGACGCATTCTCCGCCTCTGCTGTCGATCCTTGACAATTTCACTCACCTACCTGTCGACGCATCACATAAGTGTCGACGCAATAATTGCCTGTATGTTGTCATAATGCTTCAGATGTGCCAGTTTGGAGGTTAGGGTAGGGAATCGTTGTCACTTGCCGCATAAGCTCAGGAGTAGGCCATGGGCTGCGCCGTGTAACCGACTACATTCTCAATCCCTTCGTTCCGGCTTGATTCCTTCACAGCGGTTCCCCCAATTCTTCGTCTCACTGACGGATGATTCGCTTGGATGCATGTTGCGTTAGGCTATAATGCAACTCAGATGCCACTCGCATTTGACGCGCAAATGTCGGCTTCTACCACTCCGGAGGTCTATCCTCTTGACTGTTACAAATGATTCTGTCGCCAATGCCGCAGTAGTTTCCCGCGCGCAGGGTTGCCTGCTGGGACAGTTCGCTGGCGAAATGCTTGGCATGCCCGTAGAGACTATGCCTGCGGAAGACATAAGAAAGCTGTACCCCGACGGACTCACGAAAGTATCCGATGGTCGTAATCTCCTGCTTCCACTTGGGATTCATCATCCTCAACCTGCGCTGGCACAGCTCACGGACGACGGAGAAATGGCGCTCATGCTGGCTCGCTCCATCGTCGAACATGGCAGTTTTGACGCCGACAAAGTGTTGGACGCCTACATGTACTGGTGGAAGTCACCTGCCTTCGGATTCGGACGAACCACGGAAAGTGCGTTGGAACACGGCCGCCTTGAAGCGCAGGCCCAGACAAACGGCGCGCTTATGCGAATCAGTCCCCTGGGAATATTCGGTGCCAATCACGAATCGGCGCAGGTCGCAGACTGGGCAAGGCAGGATGCCAGGCTCACTCATGTTAATGAGGTCTGCCAGGACTCCAGTGCCGCATTTGCCGTATCCATCGCGCGTGCAATCCGAACGGGCTGCGATGCCGATGCGCTCTACCAATGGATCATCCGCTGGTCGGAAGAAACCGGGATTGACGACCGAACGCTTGAAGTGCTGCGGCGCGCAGCCGACCGTGAGCCACCCTATCCAACTGAGTTAAGTTCGGACATCTCAAACACGCGTACGCGCGTGTGGGTCCTGCCCGCACTTCACAACGCCTTCTGGCAACTGCTCCACGCTGACAGTCTTGAAGCGGGCATCGTGGACACCGTAATGCTTGGAGGCGACACCGATACCACTGCCGCGATTTGCGGCGCTCTCATGGGCGGGGTCCACGGGCTAGAAGCCATACCGGCCCAGTGGAAAGACGCCGTGCTCAACTCCCGCCCGCATGAAGGACAACCTGACGTATTCAAACCTCGGCCCGAGGCACTCTGGCCTATCGACGCCCTAGACTTAGCGGAAAGACTGATTTCGATCTGATCCACCTGCCCTGCCATTGAGCCCGATGCGACGTAGTCTTACAGCCACCATGCCCTGCAACCGGCATTCACCTTTCCGTTCCAGACGCTGAGACCAATTGGGTCTGAAGATTCACCCAGATCATCTCGGCGGCGCTATGTCCCTGGTCTCGCTCAGCCATAGGTTGAATGCTGCAATTGCGACGCCTATGCCAACCGCAACTGCCAGACCTACCTCCCAGTCATTCTACGTGCTCGGTCAGGAGAATCTAGCGGACGGTGAGATCGACGATGCACGGGCGAAGCTGACCAGAGCGATTGAGCCTAATCCGCAATTCACTGAAGCGTATTTCCTTATTGAATGATCCCGTTGTGTCAGTCAGCCTCCTCGAATTCAAGGGAAATCGGCTGCGACTTGAAACAATGTGACGGCATCCAGCTGCCAAATCCAGTTAGGATATATAAGCCGCCTATTTCCTGATCGCCCTAAATCTGGTCACTTTCGCATCTTCGATTTCCACATCATCTGGCTTCAGCTCAAGTCGAACTAGACGGCAGCAGTGCCGTAAGGATTGCCTGCAGCGATGTATGCGAGGTCTATAAGCCGCACCGCTCTGTAACAGTCGGAAACGCTGACCGGCGGCGGGTCGCCCCGCACGGCGGCTTCCACGCTTCGCCGCAGCACGCTCGGAGCATCGTCCTCCGCCGGCAGTTCACTGGAGCCGTCCGGAGTCTCCAGCACGATACGGTCGCCCTCCATCCTCAGTATCGCCCGTTCGAAGGCTACCTTTAGGTTGGCGTCGGTTCCGTCTCTTGGGAAGCCGTTCCCCACCTCAATCGTACCCAGGACTCCGCTCTTCGATCGTATCAACACCGACGCATAGTCCTCGACGGGCTTTCCAAGTGCGCTCCAACTGAGCTGTGCGCCGGTTACCTCAATCTCCTCGCCCTCGCGCGTGAGATTGACGAAGGCATCCAACCCGTGAGACCCAAGGTTTCGAAGGCATCCACCGTTGGCAACTGCCGGGTCCAGCATCCAATGTGAACCCCAGGCAGGGTATCGCTCGGATGTTGGGCGGTTCATCCTCTGGTAGAGATGCGTGACGGCGCCGTATGTGCCCTCGTCTCGGAGCCTCTTTGCATGGGCAAAGAAGGGCGTATCACGCATGTTTAGCGGCACCGCAGCGAAACCGCCGGTCGCTTCGGCCTTCTCGACGACACTTCGGAGTTGCCGCGCGTTGAAGCTCATCGGCTTTTCCATGATAAATGGAATACGCCTGTCGAGGAGGTAGTGCGCAGTCTGTGCCATCGTGTCGTGTTGGCCCAGCGCGAGGACGAATTCAGGCTCCACCTCGTCGAGCATAGCTGAGTAGCAGGTGAAAGTGGGGATACCACCTCCGATTGCGGAAACGCGGTGCGCCGCTATGTCGGGCTGGTCATCGTGGACTCCGACTATGTCAACATCTTCCATCGCCGCGAGATGGCGTAAGTAAGCGGAGTCATAGATCGAGTGCCAGTGGCACATGCCAATTGCGGCAACTCGGATGGTCATTACATCACCCCCTCGGATACCAAAATGCTGCCTCGCTCGGAAATGCCGCGTACTCGACAACCTAGGTAAGATCGCTCAGCCTGCTTGAAGGCCCCAAATTCGGACATAGGTCAGACACAGTGACGACCTCGCCGGTCTCGAATGAGCGATTAGCGGCCATTCCGACAAGCACCGAGGCCGCACCCTGCTCGTGACCGGCATCCCTGCGCCAAAGATCAGGCTCGGCGTCTTGCGCGAAGATCTGGCGCTGAAGCAGCATATCCCCGCCGCCGTGTCCACCCACGCCCTCGGGAACAGTTAATTCTCTGGGAGACCCGAACATCGGATACAGGACGAGCTTGGATTGACGAGCGCTGCCCTCATGCAGCTCCTCGTACTCCAGCCTCCCGCGGCTGCCGTTGAAAGCGACCTGGAAGCCCTCACGGGGAAGATACGCGTTGAGCGAGTAATTGAGCACGGGTCCTGTGCGATACCTGACCAGCAGGCTCATGGTGTCCTCGATAGTGATGCCCTGTCCGAATACATTCTGGTCTCGGAAGTACCCGTCATACTTCTCGTTTTCTAGGTACAGGCCCTTTAGAACTTCGTCCTTCGAAAGGTCAATGGCGAAGGGGTCGGCTGAGGTGTCCTGCTCCGCGTACCTTTCGTAAGTCAGACTCTCGCCCCTGGCTGCTGCATTTTCCTCGCCATAGAAGGCTAGGCGACCCATGCCGTACACCGTTTCGGGTACGGCGTCGATCCACCAGTTGACTAGGTCGAAATGGTGAGTGGACTTGTGGATGATCAGTCCGCCTGAGTTTTCCTTCTGGCGGTGCCACCGCCGAAAGTAGTCTGCGCCGTGGCTGGTGTTAAGCCAGTATTCCAGATCAACATGAAGGACTTCACCGATTGCGCCCTCTGAGATGACCTGCCTCACCGTGGTCGCGCCGGGTGCCCACCTGTAGTTGAAGGCGACACGCAGATCCCTTCCGGTCCGTTTCGCGGTTTCGATGATGAGGTTGCACTTCTCCACATCCGTTGTCATCGGCTTTTCCGTGATGGCGTCGCAACCGAGCTCCATCGCCCTCACCACATACTCATGGTGAAAGGCATCTACAGTTGTGACGATTACGACATCGGGCTCCGTCTCCTCAATCATTGCATCAAAATCGTCAGAGCTGTAAGTGGGAACCTCGTGGTATTCCAGCTTCCCCACAAGGCGGCGATTGTAGTACGAGAGCCTGCCGGTGTTGGGATCCGCAAGTCCGACCAGTTCGCCTTCATTGCGGAACGTCGTCGCGAGTGGGTCAATGAACATTCGCGCCCTTGACCCTGCGCCAACCAGGGCGTACTTCAGCTTCTTTTTTCGGCCCATCCCTGCTCCTTCAATGTCCGTACCACGACCACATTCCCATTCGACCTTGCCGCAAAATTACCCGACATCCATCTGCTGGCATTCCCCCGGCCAATATTCCTATTAGCTGGACAGGAACAGTATATGCAGGGCATGAAAGCCGGTCAATCTCGGTTGATGCCAACCGTATTCGCAGAATGTAACCCGCTTCCGGCCTCGTCCATTCCCTCGTTCTCCACACTCAACATCATTTGACCACCCGATATGAGAACGCATCCGCGCGACCACCCTAGAACAACTCCACCAAAGACCATCGCAGTCACCGCAAGCGGACCCACGACGTTGGCCGATTTCTGTTAGCGACTGCAACAACGGTTGTTGTCAGTTAGAATTGTACTTACACAGTGTTGCTCAGCCGAATTAGCGCGCAGAGTTCCAAGTACCAAAATGTAAATTCAACAAGGCGTCAAGCAAAGCAATCAGGAGGTCGGCATGGCTATTTGTCACGGAGTGAGAACAGATGCAGGGACCGCACAGTTCGTTAAACATCCCCTCGATCCGCTAACGGCAGAGGAGATTGCAGAAGCGTCAAGCATCCTGAAGTCGCAGCGCGCCCTCGGTCCGCGCGTTCGCTTCGAGACTATCGTGCTGAAAGAGCCGGACAAGAAAGATGTTCTTGGCTTCCGTAACGGCGCTCCTGTCCGGCGACACGCCTTTCTCGTGGTGCTCGACAATGACGAGGAAGCCACCTACGAAGCAACTGTCTGCCTCGACGAGGGGAGGGTGATAGATTGGAAGTGCATCCCTGGTGTGCAGCCTAGGGTAATGTTCGAGGAGTTTGCCGAGTGCGAAGCGGCAGTCAAGGCTGATCCCAGGTTCCGCAAAGCTCTTGAGAAGCGCGGCATATCCGACCCGGACCTGGTCATGGTCGATCCGTGGTCGGCGGGCAATTTCGGATTCCCCGACGAAGAAGGACGACGACTGGTTATCACGCGAAACTTCCTGCGTTCAAGTCCGACGGATAACGGCTATGCCCGCCCCATCGAGGGACTCAGCGCCCTTGTTGACCTGAACAAGATGGAAATAATGCGAATAGACGACTACGGAGTGGTTCCGCTGCCACCAGAGGACGGCAACTACGCCGCCGAGTTCGTCGGCGACTTCCGCCAGGACCTGAAGCCGCTTGAGATCACTCAGCCGGAAGGTCCCAGCTTCATAGTGGACGGCCACAGCGTTTCCTGGCAGAAGTGGCATTTGCGGATAGGGTTCACCCCCCGCGAAGGGCTGGTGATTCACACCGTCGGCTACGAGGACCAAGGGCGAATCAGGCCGATCTTGTACCGGGCAGCCCTGTCCGACATGGTCGTACCCTACGGCGAACCCGGCAAGGACCACTACCGCAAGAACGCCTTCGATGCCGGAGAGTACGGAATCGGTTCCCTGACCAACCCTCTTACACTCGGCTGCGACTGCCTGGGAGAAATCTACTACTTTGACGCCCACCTCAATGACGGTCACGGAGAGGCATTTACCATACCTAACGCCGTATGCATGCACGAGGAGGACTATGGCATCCTCTGGAAGCATACCGACTTCCGCACCGGCAAGGTCGAGGTGCGTCGCTCCAGGAGACTGGTCATTTCCAGCATTGCAACCGTGGGCAACTATGAGTACGGCTTCTTCTGGTATTTCTATCAGGACGGGACAATCCAGATGGAAGTGAAGCTGACAGGCATTATAAACACATCAGCCATTGCGGAAGGCGAGACACCCAAGTACGGGACGATAGTGGCTCCCCAGCTTAACGCTCATATCCATCAGCACTTCTTCAACTTCCGCTTGGACATGAGCGTGCACGGCGAATCGAACACTGTCCATGAAGTGAATACGGTGGCAGAACCGCTCGGCCCGGATAATCCTCACGGCAATGCCTTCTATGCCGAAGCGACCCCGCTCAAGACAGAGCTGGAAGCCCGGAGGGTCATCGACCCCATGAGCGGTCGCTACTGGGTGGTTTCCAACCCATCAGTGAAGAACGTGCTCGGAGGACACGTGGGCTATAAGCTCATGCCAGGCGAGAACATTCTCCCATTCCACCATCCCAGCTCCAGCATTATGAAGCGGGCAGGGTTCATGGCAAAGCACCTCTGGGTCACGCCTTACGCCCCGGAGGAAATGTCGGCAACCGGTTCTTACCCAAACCAGCATCCCGGTGGGGCCGGCCTTCCTGAGTACACAAAAGGCGACCGCAGCGTGGATAACACCGACGTGGTCCTCTGGTACACCCTGGGCTACCATCACGTACCACGTCCAGAGGACTGGCCCATCTCGCCGGTCGCATACTGCGGCTTCAGCCTCAAGCCTGTGGGCTTCTTCGACACTAATCCCGTGCTGGACGTACCGCCCTCAATGGAAAGCAACGGTGCCTGTCATACCTGATGAGGCGATCTGCGTCTCAATAACCGCAGGCAACATCCGGCATTGACCCACTTAGAGAGAGCAATCGCCCGACGGCTGGTATAGGATCCTCTTAGACCCGCGCTCGCGCCTCGTCCCTGCGGTGGCGCTTGCGCGCGTGTGCGGACAGTTCCGCCTTCCGGAGTCTAAGATTCAAGGGTGTCACTTCCAGCAGTTCGTCATCAGCGATGAACGCCAGCGCCTCCTCGAGGCTCATATGCATAGTGGCGTTCAGCCGCTTCGCAATGTCGGCGGTCGACGAGCGCACATTCGTCAGCTTCTTCTGCTTGCAGACATTAATCTCGATGTCTCCGTCACGCCTGTGCGAGCCGACGATCATCCCCTCATAGACCATAGTGCCCGGGTCAATGAACGTCTCACCCCGTCCCTGCGCGTTGAGCAGCCCATAAGTGACTGCCGTTCCGGCCTCGGATGCCACCAGCACTCCGCCGCCCTGAGACTTTATCTCCCCCTCCATCGGCTCGTAAGAGGTAAAGAAACTGCTCTTCACTCCATCGCCGCGTGTTGTCTGAAGAAAGAAGGCATTGAATCCGATCAGTCCTCGGGTCGGTATCTTGTACTCCAGGTCCACATAGCCGTTGTCGTCATAGCGCATGTCTCGAAGCTGTGCCAGGTGCGTAGAAAGATACTCGGTCAGCGCGCCAACATACTGCTCATGAGTGGTGATATTCAGGATTTCGTAAGGCTCATATTCTTTGCCGTCAATCATCTTGGTGACGGGGATGGGTCGTGAAACCTGGAACTCGAACTGCTCGCGGCGCATAGTCTCGACCAGAATCGATAGGTGCAGTTCGCCGCGTCCTGCAACGACGAACACATCCGGGCTAGAAGTGGTTTCCACTCGCAGGCTGATGTTGGTCCGCAGCTCTCTCATCAGCCGCTCATGAAGATTGCGCGAAGTGCAGTGTATGCCATCCCGCCCCATGAATGGCGAAGTGCTCACGCCGAAAGTCATGCTCACCGTGGGCTCGTTGATGTCGATTGTAGGCAACGCCTCAGGGCTCTCGGTCGAAGTTATCGTATCGCCGATGGACACGCCTTCAAGTCCTGCAACCGCTACGATATCACCAGCGTATGCTTCAGAGACTTCCACCCGCTCCATGCCGCGGAACACGAAGATACGCTCTATGTTGTGGCTACTGATTTCGCCGTCACGTCCCAGCAGGGCAACATCATCTCGCAAACTAAGTGTGCCATTGGATATGCGGCCAATCGACACCTGGCCCAGGTAATTATCGTAGTCCAGCGCTGCCACCAGCATCTGCAGCGGAGCGTCCAGATCGCCCCCCGGCGGGGGCACCGACTCCACTATCGCGTCGAAGAGAGGCTGCATATCCCTCCCCGGAGTTCCCGGGTCGGCAGTGGCATAGCCGTCCCGAGCAGAAGCGTATAGAACCGGAAAGTCAAGCTGTTCCACATCAGTAGCCAGTTCCAGGAACAGGTCTTGGATCATCGTCACCACTTCGGCAGCGCGAGCCTCAGGACGGTCTATCTTGTTGATGACAACCATCGGCGTAACATTCTGCTGCAATGCCTGACGAAGTACATAGGTCGTCTGTGGCATCGGTCCGTCCACCGCGTCCACCAATAGCAGACAGCCGTCCGCCATATTCATCACACGCTCAACTTCACCGCTGAAGTCGGCATGCCCAGGCGTGTCGATAATATTGATCCGCACATCGCCATAGGAGACGGAAGCATTCTTGGCGAGAATAGTGATTCCGCGCTCCCGTTCGAGAGGATTGGTATCCATTATCAGCGCGCCCACCTGCTGGTGAGACCGAAAGACCTTACCCTGTTTCAGCAGCGCGTCCACAAGGGTCGTCTTGCCGTGGTCCACATGGGCAATGATAGCCAGGTTGCGAATATTTTCGTTCTTGCACTCAGTCAAAATAGGGCACTCCGAATACTTGGACACCTGCGTACCAATCTCTCGGTTCGCTAGGTGCTACTCACAAGAAAATGAGAATCCTGATGGAAGATGCACTGCGATAGAGAATGCCGTACATCTTCATATTTAAATGGTCAAATATGATGGTAGTTGGACTTCACGCCGCTTTCTGGAATTAACGCTGCAGCCGATATTCTTGCGGGCCCGAATCAGGCGGCTAAACTAACGAGGCGCTCAGGGTTTGCCTGTCGGCACGCCCGCAAGCCTAATCTGCCATCGCTTCTCAGGAGGAGCCATTCCAGCGTCTTACGGAAAATCTCTGTCCCAGCCCGCGCTCGATTTCCCTCCACTTGCGCTCCTCATCAGGCGTAACGAATGTCACAGCCTCGCCAGAACGTCCCATGCGACCGGTGCGGCCCACTCGATGCGTAAAGAGCAAGTCCGTATCCGGCAAGTCAAAGTTGATGACCTGTGCGACGCCGTCGATGTCTAGGCCGCGCGCTGCCACATTAGTCGCCACCAGAATGGGTGTGGCGCCGCTGCGGAATTCCTTCATCACGCGTTCGCGCGCGTTCTGGCTCAAATTCCCTTGAAGCGCCCCAACAGGATAGCCGCGCGAGTCCAGCTGTTTTGCCAGTTTCTTGACGCCGTGCTTGGTCCGGCCAAAAACGATTACCGGAGAGCCGTCGTGCTCGTCTAGTAGCATCTGAAGCGCTCGCATCTTCTCACCCGGGTGAATAGTATAGACTGTGTGCTCCACGGTAGGCAGCGCGCGCATATCTGTGTCTATTTCCACATTCACAGGACTGCGCAAGTGCTTCTTAGCGGTAGTGGCCACCCACTCGGGCACCGTGGCAGATAGAAGTGCGGTCTGGCGCTCTGATGGCGTCTCACTGAGGATTGCTTCAACATCTTTTGCAAAACCCCTGTCCAGCATCTCATCCGCCTCGTCCAGTACGAGAAATCGCACTGACCGCAGGTCGAGCGTTCCCTGCCGCAAATGGTCGAGCGTGCGGCCGGGCGTCCCAATGATGATCTGCGCCCCTTTTCTCAACTCCGCGTATTCCGGATTCGCGGAGCGTCCGCCATACAGAAGCGTTACCCGCAGCCGCTGTGATGCGCACAGGGCTTTGGTGACATCTGCAACCTGAATGGCAAGCTCGCGCGTAGGAACAAGCACGAGCGCCTGAACCCGGCGGACTGACGGGTCGCACTGCTCAGTGAGTGGCACCGCAAACGCCAGCGTCTTCCCTGAACCCGTGCGCGCCTGTCCGATCAGGTCTCGACCGTCAAGAAGAGGAGGGATGGACTCTGTCTGAATTGGTGTGGGCTCCGAAATGTCCATCAAGGAAAGAGCACGTCTTGTAGCGGCTCTCAATGCCATGCCGGGAAACACTTCCTCGTCGGACGGTGCGGACCCGTTTGAAGGACCGGGTTCGTCACGGAGAACACTTCCGCCAGCTGGCACTCTCTCTTGTGCCTCGGCTGTATCAGGATTACCGGATTGGCCGTTCCTGCGCGCATTGAAGCAGGATCGACAATACACCGGCCTGCCAGAAGTGGGGCGGAATGGCACGGTCGTGGACTCATTGCAGTCGGCGCAGATGACTGCGTGACGCTGTGACCGACGGGATGCACGCGGACGTGCGCTTACGGATTGTAATGTCATACGAATTCAGACTCCTAGGACTAGAGACGGCCGCACATACGACACAACGCGAGGCGGCCGTTTATTGAGATAGCAGATGAAGGGCACTCTGTGGAAACTTGAGGGAATTGTGAATACCTTGTGGGCCAATTTAAGAGGCCAGTCTTGGGGGCGTCAATGCGACGCGTAAAATCATTATAACAGATTGTCTTGTGCAAAGAATATACATTTGTTAAATGTTCCGGCGCGAGAGCGCAGGACTGAATGCTTCGTTGTCCTAATAGTGAAGGCTGCACCCCGAAAAGATTGACACTCGTCAGGTCTGATGACTTGCCATCTGACACAACGCTCAGCGAGAATGACACGGACGCAAGGATTCCTTGCCCCTTACATTCCGCCATACAAGAGGGAACCCATGAATTGGAAAAACGATCCCAATCTGAGCGCGATGAGTGACATGGATCATCTCACGCAGGTAACTCACAGCCTCACGGACGCCATCCACGCCAACCCGGACGATGCTCGCACCTGGTTCCTGCGGGGAAACGCATACCTCGATCGCGGGGCGTATGAGTTCGCCGTCAGCGACTACAGCAAAGCGATCGAGTTAACTCCCGATGACTCCGTCGCCTACAACAACCGCGGCATAGCATTTCGCAACAGTGGCAATACCGATCTCGCAATCGCCGACTATCGCAAGGCGCTTGACCTCGACCAAGACTACCGGGACGCCCACAACAATCTCGGCATGGCGCTCTCCGATAGGGAAGAGTACGATGACGCGATAACCCACTTCACCCGGGCAATCGAGCTTGACCCCCACTACTGGTACGCCTACAACAACCGTGGCATGGCACTCTGGGCGACCGGCCACCGCGACGAAGGCATCCGCGACTACGAGCGCGCCAAGCAGCTCGCCACCTCCACACCCCAATAAGTCCCTGCAACTCCCTGCCTTCCCCCAGCACCGTCGCCAATGTCGGCGAGGCTCACATGCGTTGAGAGACCTCAGCCGGCTGAAAGTCGCCCATAGGACATGGCGAATCCCCCGATCTGAAAATTCGCCCAATTCCTGCCCACAACGCGCTTGACACGAATAATTGTTCGTTCTAACCTTGTTCTATTCAATCCACCAGCAGGCAGAATCTTACTCAAACACTAGGAGGAGTAATGGGAAACCCAGTAATACACTTTGAAATTGGAGGCCCCGACGGCCCCGCTTTGCGGCAGTTCTATACCGACCTGTTCGGCTGGGACGTGCAGGTGCAGGGCCCTGAGATGGGCAACTACGGTGTAGTTATGTGGACCGAAGGAGGCATCGGCGGCGGCATCATGGAGACCACCGAGGAAATGGATATGCCCGTCCGCAACTACGTCACATTCTACATTGAGGTCGATGACCTTCAGGCAGCCCTGGATAGGATTTCCGAAAATGGTGGCTCAACCATCATGCCGCCGACGGAGATTGCGCCGGAGGTGGGTTCGGTAGCTATGTTTATGGACCCTGCCCACAACGCCATTGGCCTCTACTCGGTGCCCCCGGCAATGGAAGGCGACTTGCCGCCAAAGAGCGATGCCCCTCCCGTAGTTCACTTCGAACTTGGCGGTAGCGATGCGGCAGCCCTCGAAGACTTCTACACCAAGATTTTCGACTGGAAGATTAACGCCATGGACATGGGCGGCGGAATGACTTACCGCCTCGTGCAGCAGGAGCCCGATAACTACGGCGGTAACGGCATCGGCGGCGGCATATTCGAGCACATGGAAGGCATGCCGCCAAATGCTCCCGGCATCGCCGTTGAGGTCAACGACCTGCAGGCATATCTTGACAAGGCTGTGAGCCTCGGCGGGACCGCCCTGATGCAGCCTAACGAGATTCCTGGCGGCTTCGGCTCACTCGCGATATTCAACGACGTCGCCGGTAACCGCATGTCGCTCTTCAAGTCTCCGTAGGATCACGACCGAGCGCACAACTAGTCCTCCCTTCAATCCGTGAGACCGTCATCGCCGCATCCCTTTTCGGCGATGGCAGTCTCACGGCATCACACCCAATCATTTCACAGGAAAAGGAGACAATCATGCTCAGGCACTTCGCCGGAGTCGCAGAGATAGTCGAAGACGTTGAAGCAGCCATCCAATTCTACCGCGACACACTTGGGTTGGAGGTCGAGTCCCTCAGCGAAGGCTACGCAACCGCGACCGTTCCCGGTGTTCTTCATTTCGGCATCTGGTCCCGAGCCGAAGCCGCCCAAGCCACCTACGGCAGCCGCGACGCCGCAGAACGCGTTCCTCTTGGTTTCACAATCGCCTTCGAGGTGGACGAGGTAGCAGAGGCCGCACAGCATCTCGACAATGCCGCCGTAGAAGTGGTTCAGCCCACAAAGACCGAACCGTGGGGACAGGTAACCAGCCGCTTCATATCGCCCAGCGGTGCCCTCTGCGAGATTGCGGAGACTCCATGGGCACGCCGAATTACACAGCCAATGTCAGCAGAGTAGGGCGGTGCGCCCTCACCATCCCACCGCGCACCCGTCATTGCGCGGCTCGCTCCCGCCCGTGAGTGCGCCGCTCTCCGCGTCTCTAGCGATCACCTGGCCGCCCCCGAAATAAAGCGGGTGCGACTCCGTGATGACAATTCGATGCCCACGCCCCCGCAATTCGTCGGCGACTTTCTCCGGAATGCGTGGCTCCAGCCCGACCTCGCCCTCAAGCGGCCTGTAGCTGAATCTCGCCGCGTCGAGAGCATCCTGCGGCGTCATCCCGAAGTCGATCATATTGCTCAGCACTTGGATCTGCCCCTGAGCCTGCTGCACCGTTCCCATCACCCCGTAGCTCAGCCACAGATCGCCGTCCTTCGTCGCCATTCCCGGTATCAGCGTGTGGAACGGCCGCTTCTTCGGCGCCAGCACATTCGGATGACTGGGGTCCAGCGAGAACGATGCTCCTCTGCTGTGCAGCGCAATCCCCGTTCCCGGCACGACCAGCCCCGTCCCAAAGTCAGAGTACACACTGTTAATCAGCGAGCAGGCATTCCCTTCGCCGTCCACACAGGTAATGTAAACCGTATCGCCGTCCGAAGGCTTCACGCCGCGCGGGACATTGTCCATCGCATGCTCTTCTCGAATGAAGCGCCGCCGCCCCGCCGCGTAGCTCTTCGATATCAACCTTCCCGTGTCCATCCGCATCTGCGCCGGGTCCGTTATATGATACATCCCGTCCGTCAGCGCGAGCCTTGCGCTCTCTATCAGGTAGTGATGCCGGTCCGCAGACTGCGCTCCCATCGCCCCGATGTCGAACCCTTCCGCGATATTCAGCCCCAGCAGTACATTCACCCCTTGGTTGTTCGGAGGGCACTGCCAAACATCAACACCGCGATAATTCGTAGTGATCGGCTCCTCCCAGGTTGCCTCGTGCTCCGATATGTCATCAGTCGTCAGCCACCCGCCGCGCTCCTGCACGAATGCCGCAATCCGCTCAGCTATGTGCCCCTTATAGAACGCGTCCGCTCCGCCATACGCAATCGTCCGCAGCGAATCGGCGAGCGACGGCATGCTCATAATCTCACCCGCACGCGGCGCTCTGCCGCCCAGCAGCAGTTCTTCGCCGCTAGAATGCTGTTTCAAACGCGACTGCGCGCCTTCCCACTGGTACGCGACCATCTCCGACACCGGATACCCGCTCTCGGCATAGTCAATCGCCGGCCGCAGCACATCCGCCATTTCTAAGTTCCCGAACCTCTCCAGTAATGCCTGCCATCCGCTCACCGCACCCGGCACCGTCACCGCAAAAGGGCTGTCGTCCGGAATTCCTGTGTAACCGGTTGAGCTGAGCGCCTCTGCATCCGCCGCCGCCGC
>MPND01000004.1 GCA_002238855.1 SAR202 cluster bacterium bin90 | reverse complement strand
GGGTCTCTGAGTCTCGCAGAGGGCGCACCGGTGGCCGGACCGCTTCGCCGAAGTGGGCCAGCACTACCGCGTCCAGAGTGTCGGTCTTTGCCAGTTTCCCAGTTGCCCTGGCGAAGTCACGTACCTGGCGCGGGTTGACGACGACGACCGGCAACTCCTCGACCGCCAGAGCCGCCACAATGGGCAGTTCCAAGCCTCCGGATGCCTCCAACAGAACGAGGGCAGGTTCAAGAGTCTTTAAGCGGGATACCAGTTGTCGGATCCCTGCATCGTCATTCAAGGTTGACCATCTTTCGTCCGAAGGAAAGACCGCGATGTCCATCCCGGCTTTGGCTACATCAATGCCTACATAGGTCTCTTGCCGTTCCATGAGCATCTCCTTTGAATACTGGCCCGTCCTTGCAGGATGCGGGCTCGGTCGGCCCTGGCAACTTGTATGCTGTATCTGACCTATAGATTATGGAATCTGTGAGGTTAAGTGGGAGGGGCGCGTCGTTGGCAACTGGGTGAGTCAGGCGACTGAACTGCGCCGTCGAACAGTATGGCACCCCTCCCATCGCACATGTTGCTCCGAACGGATACAAGGGCAGAAGGCCCGCATCTACAAGTGCGGAGGACAGTGACAGACACTTAGTACATAGGGAGGTCAGGAAATGATCGTCGTAGCTGGCATTGACGTGTCGAAGGCAACTCTGGACGTATCGGTTTCTGAATGTCTCGTGCGGCGTTTCGAGAACAGCTGCAGGGGCATACGAAGCCTACTGAAGCATATAGACCGGATGTACGTGACGAGAGCGGTGTGTGAGTCCACCGGCGGTTATGAACGGCTTCTGGTGAGCAGGCTGAGGGCAACGGCGATAGGTGTGCAGGTGGCTCATCCTCTTCGCGTCCGTGCCTTCGCTCGCGCATGTGGCTACGAGGCCAAGACCGACCCTCTCGATGCCCAGGTGCTGTCCCGCTACGGCTTGGTGTTCTCAGAGTCGGATACCCATAAACAGGAGGCTGATGAAGAGCGCGAGGAATTACAGCAGCTGTTGAGTAGGCGTCGGCAACTGGTCGAGCAGAGGGTCCAGGACCGTAGCCGCCTCGACAAGGGCATAAGTGCAATCGTCGGTAAGTCAACCAGAAGGCATATCCGCTGGCTCGACAAGGAGATAGAGCGCCTGAATAAGGAGTACATCGAACTGTTGAAGCACAGTGAAAATCTGTGCAGACAGGCGGACCTGTACCGCAGTGTACCGGGAGTAGGACAGCTTACGGCAGCTACGCTGGTTGCCTATCTGCCCGAATTGGGCCAGAGGGACGGCAAGGCGCTGGCATCTCTGGTGGGGCTCGCTCCGTGGTCCAGAGACAGTGGTAAGAAGCGGGGAAATCGGTCCATTCGAGGCGGTCGATCCACGGTGCGCGCGGTGCTATATATGGCTGCTATGTCGGTGATCAAGGTGGAAGGAGTTCACAGACGCTTTTATCAAGGTCTTCGGAAGCGGGGTAAGGTGGGCAAAGTCGCACTGATAGCGGTTATGCGCAAGATGCTATTGCATCTGAATGCTGTAGCACGCCGGAGGACTCCCTGGGTGAAACAGGAGGCGTGGCAATCTACTTCTCAAACCTTCATACCTTCTTGACATCTAACACAGATACTGTTCGGGCTCCATTAGGAAAAGGTGCGGCGACCCTCCCTGACTATCGGTCGGTCTCTGATGACCAAGGAGAGGACGGTCTACCGCACCTCGCTCCACCTCGAAAAGGTCATTGTACATGTCAGAATCAACATACAAGGAGAAGAGATGAGGTTTGGGTGAGTCTTTCACCGGGTTGTTCTACGATCAAGGCAGATTCGTTGGCAGGCTGGGCCTCTTCCTTATCGGACGCGACAACGTACAAGAGTTCGCAATCTTGGAGAGTGCGTCATCATCGAGGAGAAGGACTGCGCAGCAAGCAGTCTGCGCATTTCGGAGAAAATCCCGCCCTTTGGCATTCCGGTGACCATTCGGAGATTGCGCTGGGCTATCATCGCTCCCGGTTCGACAAGAATATGCTCGCCGGCGTTGAGGGTCGCTTTCAGGGCTGCGAAACCTGGACCCGCTTCTTTCGTTACCTTCATACTGTCATACTGTGTCTCACTTCGGTCGTGTACCGTTGTCCGAGGGTGCCTGTTCGAAGTCTTCCGGCCGCCACTCCCTGAGATACTCCTTTGACCAGGGCGGAGCCGCGACGCTCCATTCCCTGTCACCGCAGACGGCGCCGTCTAAGTCCGGCTTGCTGGTTGTTCGAAGGCGCTTCAGCGCAAGATGCGGAGCCAGAGCAGCACAGCCCGTCGTCGTCGGGTTCGCAATTCCAGCCGTATCGCGGCTTCGTTCGCCTCAATCTCAGCATGGCGCCAGCGTGTCTCAATCCCGAGACGTGTGGACGGAGCCCAAGTGCGGGCACCATCGACATGCTCACCTATCGTCAGCGCGTAGTGACTGCTCACCATCCGGAGTTCCACACGCATTCGTTCGTTCATTAGCGCTAGCTGCCACGGCGTGAGACGCTTTCCAGAGCCGTCCTCTGGAAAGCTATCCGACAGCACGAGTAGCTTGCGTCGGGATGCAATTAGCTCAGCGGCGCTAGGCAGACGTTCTCCGTCGATGACGCTTCCTTCCGAACCAAAGAACCACTTCTCATCTGGGTAGGGCTCTTCGGGTACGAGCGCCGCCATCCGTATGCCGATAAGCAAGGGTCTGTCACCGTGACGCTCGACGGCGTACCGCTTCTGCCTCTGGTGCGGATGCACGCCGTATCGCAATTCCGCCGCAGTTAGTCCACACTCGAACACCTCCGTGTCGGGAGCGAATGCTACTCGCTTCGCTCCCTCGTCGGCAAAGCAAACCTCTTCTCGTGTGTGAAGGTAGAAGAGTGCGTCACCGTGTAGCCCAATAGGTGCAGGATCACGTACCCACTGCCAGCCGCGCCCACGACCTCAGCCAACTCAGCTGGCGTCGAGGTGTCTTCTATCTTTCCCAATAGGGATGAAGTCTCCTTGCCCTGCGCGTCGTCTCTGTCATGCCCCGGTGCGTCGGACTGGCTACTTCCCTCAACTTCGTCCGGGGATGCTTCATCCGCGCCGTCCTCCGGCCCGTCCTCGGCGTGGTCTGGGCTGTCAGGTTTGCCCTCATCGTCCTGAGTACGCCTTCCATCAGCCTCGCCGTGTGTCTCTAGACCTGCAGCGTCGTTCTCCTGGCGCTCTGCTTCACTCCCGGCCGGGGTATTGTCGTCCGCATCATCAGCACGATTGCCGTCGTCATCGCTTTTCCCGATAGAGGATGAAGAGTCGGTGTCGATTATCCGTATCCCGTTCGCCGCCGCGTACCTCTCAACCGCCTCTCGCACAATCCCCGTCACGTCGCCCGTCCCTTGCAGCGCGCGCCTCAGTGGGTCACGGTTCACTCCGAGGGCTTCTGACACTCGCCTCTGGCTGGTCTTCTTCACCCAGGCCCGTAACCACTCACGCATCTCGTCCACGCGCAGGTATTCTTGCTCGCTCCCCATACGTGTGCTCCTATCCACTTTCATCACCGACCACCGACCGACCACCTGCCCTACACTCCCGTCTAAAATTGCTCGCGTTTTCTGTCTTCTCCTCGCACCGACCGACCACCCTTGCGCTGCTTTATTTCCACGTAAACCCATACCCCTCACATTCTCTTTTCCCCCACCGACCACCGTCTCTTTTTCTATGCGGGGTATTGGCATGCAATTCAGTCCATCCAATCGTAGACCACATGTTCCCTATCTTCGAACGATCCTCCTGGTAGTCTTGCGTTTCCCTTCTTATGTAGAGCTAGCGGCGGTATCTAGTCCGACACGGCCAGACTCCAGATTCCCCGGGGTGATCCAAGCCGATTTCAACACCCCGTCACGTTCGAGAACGTCGCTGCTTGATACGAATAGGGGCAGTTTCGATGAGAATGTGCGCCCTCGTCGCATATGCCTTGCGGACAGTGTTGAGAATCTGCTCGCTGAAGCTGCGTCATCAAATATGACCAGGACCGCCCAACGTCCGTCAAAGTCGGCACTGGTCTCCAGAGCGTGATAGTATCGCTGATAACGAATAAGTCGATCCCGCATATATGCTGGGCCAATCGCACGCTCCTCATACTCAAGCAGTAGAGATACGCCGATGCCTCGCCATGTATATTGTCCTGTAGCATCTGGCTTCAGGCCGTAACGCCGGTTGTTGTAATGGAACCACCTTTCCCATCTATGTGGCGGGATTAAGTCAAGCTTTTTCCACACATCCGTCTCCCGGCATGCCGCATTCAGTGTTGAGACGAAGTGGTGAACGCCGTCCGTGTGTCTAAGTTCTCGCGTGAGAACACGCAACTTAGATCCCCGAATTCGATAGCTCGCCAGTCTGAGAGCGTCATCACCATTCTTATCCGGATGGATTCCCCAGAAAGCCGTAAGATCTGACAGCCTCGTTCGGTCTCTCCAAGAGAGATACCTGAGACCGTCGATGCTGAGTGCCAGCCGTGTCCCGGTTTCCCGCCTCTCCTCAGCAGTTCTGCCGAACCTCAGTCTCACGATCAGCCCAAGCCGCGCGAGCTGTGCTCTGCCGTCCTTCGCGTGCCTCAAACTGATACCAAGGAACTCTGCCAGCTCCGTCAGACGCATCAGGGGCCAGTCCGCAAGAGTGTCCAGCATTCTGCTGGCGGGCTGCCCAAGGTTACACGCCACTAGGTCGAGATCGTTCTCTACGTCTCCGACCAACCCCGCCGGCACCGCCGCACGCCGCGGTGGTGCTCCAGTTGGCGCCGCCGGCCGTCTCACAACGCCTTTGATTACCCCATCGATCGGGAACGCAGTATCGGGACGGTAGGTATGACTGCGCCACAGGGCATCACCAGGACGCGAATGTCGAACGTCTTCCTCCACCGCGAGCGAGAGATCGAGCCCTTCTCCTTTCATCCGCTCCAGGATACCGTGGGCTTCGATCGAGCTTGGCACGACGAGAAGAGCCGCGAACAAGGTGCTGCGTCGATGCATCTCCATCAGGCTCCCCAGGCGACTGTACATCGACCGCCGGGGGAGAGCCGGTCCGAACCGTGCAATTCCCAGAGTCCGTCCGTCTGTAAGAGTCAGAAAAGCGTCGAGAGGTCCCGACCGTTCCCACCGCCAACGCAGCCGTCCTTGATAAGGTAGGGAAGCATCCAGTGCGATTCGGTAGCAGGTTGCCACTGTGTCCATGCGTCTCAGCAGCCAGCGCCGCCATTCCCAGGATAAAGGGAAGAGCCTCACAGCCTCCCCCACCGTCAGCCCTTCCATGTCCGCAAATCTTTCGATTCCTCTCGGCGTCAGATACCACCGCCGTAGCCGAGACTTCTCGTTCAGAGAGTGTCTGACCGCATGGGCAAGGCCCTCCCTTTCAAGTCGATGCAGAGCATCCAGGGCAGTCCTCTCCGCCAGCGATGAGACAGCCGAAAGCTCACGCCTCTCCAGGAACGGCATCCGTCCAAGAGCGCGTATCGCCACTTCGTCGCTGTTCAATCCGGCAGGCCTTGTCATCGAGTCCCCTCATCTACCACGAACGCCAACTCTCATTCAGCTCACGACGTTGCGAGGTTCTCCCAGTGCTCTCCTCCAGTCAACTCACGAGGAGATCGCATAGCACACCCGAATACCCAGAGCAACCCAGGCGATACTCAACGCGCCCCACAGGACTGCCATCCAGAAGCTCGCCATCCCCTCCGAATCAAACCACCGCCGCCACTTCCAATTCCTGTACTCTTCGTACATCTCACGCTGCAGCGCTGCAGCGTCAAATTCCATACGAAAGAAGGCCAGCCCCGCGCCAGCCTGCACAGTCGGCACAATTGTCACCAGTCCCGCCAGCACTGAAAATTCCCCATAGACGTTCCGATACGGTCCGTCAACACCCCCAAGAACGACACCAGCGCCAAGAATGACAAGTCCCATACCCGTGAATGACAGCGACGTCCAGCTCCACCATATCCGGTTATGAAGCCATGGCCTGACCTTCTTCGTCACATTCAGCTGTCGCTGCATGACCCCTCTCGGTCCCGACAAATCCCCGTCCTCAGCGCACAGCCGCACATCGGTCCGCCGAATGACACCAATCGCCACCGCCGCCGATAGCCACCAGAGCCAGCCAAGCACACTCAGGGCAATCTGCACTATGTCCGCCCCCAGCGCCTCATTCATCCAATGATCCCCTTCGTCAATTCACATCAGGCATCAGCGCTGCCTTATCCTGCTCTCTCCAGCATCCTTGAGCCATGACTGCAATCCTGCACCCCGCCGGAACTCTCTGCCCCGTCCGTCAACATCATCGAATACCTGCGAGGATCCATAGTCGCGGTACCCCGGCGTCATCACTTCCTTATTCACCATCTCATTGAAGGTAAGCGCACTGTCGCCCTGCTCAGAAGCATTCTTCCAGACGCGCCCAAACGGAGTGTTCGCGTGCATATCCACAAGCGCAGCAACAAACACGGGCACCGGAAAGCGGAATCTACGACTCATGATTGTCCTCAGAGCGCGTGAGATCCTCTCCTCCTTAACCACAACCAGCAAAAGAGGCTTCCGTTCTATGAAATCAATCGTCGCTTCCACCGAGCGGGCATACGCCAGGAAGCTCCCAATTCTCATCTGAACCGCCCGGCTCACCTGGCTCTCCTGCACCATATCGAGGAAGACATCTCGATACGTCTCGTCTTGAACCACGCGCAGGATAACTTCCGGAGTGAATACCATCTGTGTCCTTCCCACTTCCACCATGCGCGCCCATTGCGCACCAGGAACCGCCTCGCGAAACCTGACAGTCTCACGCTCGCCAAGGTCGCGATAGAACCATTCGAGAACGCTCATATTCCGGTCCCACCTTTGACGCCAGCGCCACACCTCTCGCATCTCATAGCCGGCATGGGAGTCATTCTGGCCGGAACCGCCCACTCCAAGCCGTCCCTTGCTCCTCCGGCGAAGTAGATCGTCACTCCTCTCTCCGTCCCGCTCGGCGAACCACCTCAGTCCCTCGTCTGAAAGGCAGAGACGTTCATGCGACAGACCCTTCACGGATACTTTTGCCACCAGGTTTCTACCAACAAGATCCTTCAACATTTCATCAAGAGCGTTGGACTGAATGTCCAGCAGAGTTCCAACGAACGACGCGCTTGCGAGCGGCCACTCGAAAAGCAGTTCAAGTATCCTGCGCTGCGCCACCCCCAGGTGATCTCCGGTAAAGACCACGTGTGCGATCATGCGCCCGAGCGAAGCCTCATTCAACGCCGCCCCCCGCGGACCATACTCTGAATCCTCATTGAAACTCACAGGCCTGGCATTCCGAACCACCTCTCCCAAGTCCATCGGCAAGCACCCGAACCTGCGCCAGAGAGTCCTTTCTCCATCCCTGGTGAGCCCGTCCGCCGCCGCCACGTAGATCCAGCCGCCAAACGCGTCGCGGCAGTCCGAAACCAGCTTGTCAACGGCAAGCGGGCCCGGCCTCAGCACCAGCATGTTCGGGTATCCCTGCGTCTTCTGCAGGCGCCCAATGTTGCACATGATGCTGGCAGCATCCTCGTTCTCGACGGATCGTCCGAGATGGAGCACCCCGAAGCTCCGCCTTCCCACCGAGACGAATCCTCCCAGCCGTTCGCTCACAACCCAGCGCCAGTCAATATCTCCAGAAGTCACCCCGGCGAGCTGCCTGACGATGCCATAGATGTTGGAAACCAGGTCCAGGTTTCTCAGAAACCTGTCCCGCCAGCTCTCAGAGATCGGATACCGCCGCACGATGTCCTCGAACTCCTCACCCTCCATCCAGGCCAGATAGAACGTCCCCCAGTTTGTCAGGAACCAGCGTCTCACGAACTTCCCACACGAGACCTCGTGACGAGCGTAATACACCAATCTGTGCTCCAGGAGCCTACATAGACCGGCCTTCACATTCGGAGTGTCAACCCCTAGCAGTGCCGCCAGGTCTCCGTACTCCGCAAACGGCGCAACCGCAATCATCCGCAACAGCTCACTGTCCGAACCCATCAGCACAACAGAATCCCTCTCCAAGTCTGCCCTATCCTCATTCTTCAATATGTTCAGGGTCGAGTCTCTAAATTGCACTTGTGCTCATATCAGCCTCTTGCAATTTGTCCTGACATCGCACTTCCAACTCGATAGCGCGCACCAATTCCCACGGCGGCTTTGCAACCGGTCAAGAACGTGCAGCACTCGCTGTCGGCCGACTGCAACCAGACCACAGGCAGCTTGCCGCACCACTCGAAGTCACCGATCTCATAGCACTCGTTCAGAAAGAAGATCAAGTTCTCCACGCTCAGCTCAAGGTTACGCAGAAAAGCCCTATTCCTCGTCACCGCGGCGTCCACATCTTCCGAATCATTCTCGTCCCACTCGTACTCGTCGCCCGGCAGCTCCTTGTCCCTTCGCCTCACCCAATCGTACTCATCACCGATCGTGTACAGCACATCGTCCAGAAGTCTGTCCTGAAGCAGCTCACCGGCCTCGTCGCTTTTGTTCCAGACCTTGTAGCTGTGGATATGCAGCACCTCGGGCGCTCGGCTGGGACAGCCCACCGCAGCCACGTCCTTCGCCAGAACCTCCACAAGGGACTCCGATTCCTGCATCGCAACAGCCCCGACGTAACACACCCGCGCCTTAGTCGCATCCGAGAGTTCGTCATCACCCCAGTAATTGAAAGCATGAAAGTAACGGAACTCGATGCCATCGACGTCCTCGAAGTAGTCCTCGTTCGCCTCGAAGTGAACCTGTTGGGTAAACGTCAACCTGCGCAGCTCCCGCATCCTGCGACGTATTCCCATGCACCGCATGCACTTAGCCTGATAACTCTCATGCCTTGCGGCAGCGTTCCTCAGTCCCGACCTCCTCCGTCCAGCTCTCTTAGCCATGTCCATCTCCTACCTTGAGACTGCTTAGGCCGGCCTTAACATTCGGAAGGTCAACCCGTAGCAGCACCGCTAGCTCCCCGCACTCCGCAAACGGTGCAACCGCTACCATCCGCAACGGGTTCGCTGTGCGATCCCATCAGCACAACGGAATGCTTATCCAAATCTGCACCATCCTTAGTTCTTCAATACCCCGGGCCTGAGTTTCTTGCGCCCGTTAGTCTGCTGCTTCAGCATCAGTATCCTCGTCGTCTTGCTCATTGTCCGCCTGGTCGTCCTCCAGGCCGTCCTTCTCCACATTTTCACCTCCGGCATCCTCATCCTTTCCACCGCGGCCACGTCTGCCGCCTCTCCCGCCTCCGGTACCCTGTCCAAAGTCCAGGCCGTCATCACCCGTTCGATCAAGCATGTCGCGGAAGTCTCTCATCTGGTCGTCCATGTAATCCGTCTGCTCAGCAGCGACCTCTGATTGCGGCCTCGTGTAGGCGTCCGACGCCAGCCGTATAGCTTCGGAAATCGCTGAGTTGCCGGGCTGCGGCGGCAGCAACCGCATGGAGAAATACTCGGGGCGCGGTCCGCCCAGGTCCAGCCTGCCGTAGCAGTTGTGCGCGGCCAAACCGGTAATGTCCTCCTCATCGAGGCGCTCACTGTCAAGCTCGGGGAGCAGTCTCTTGGCGTCGACGGCGTTCACTTGGAACACGCAGAGGCAGCCGGCGTTGGCCAGTATCGAGTCCCGCATGGTAGGAGAGAGCTCATCCAGCCTTGAGAGACTCTGTGTCGCCAACACGAGGGACCCTCGATACTTGAGCAGCTCCGAAAGCATATCCTCGTACTCGACACCCGGTATCGTCTGCATCTCGTCCACGACCACCATCGCTCCTCCGCGTTCGGATGCCATTCTCTCTCCCTCCTGCCTGACTACTAACTCCACGAGGTTCAGCATTGCCGCCCCGACCAGGGCCGATACGTGTCGCCCCACAGCGCCCTGGTCCGTACTTACGAGCAGAACGTCGCCATTTCGTATGGCTTCTCCCACATCGAGCGTACAGCTGCGCTGTCCGAGAATCTCGCGAGCCGCCGCCGAGCCAGCGTACTGAGCCAGCCGCGTCTGCACCGGTGCGACGGCGTCCACCAGGTAGTCGACCCTCCAGCCGCCGAAGTCGCTCTGCCACCAGTTGAGGATGAACGGATCTCGCACGCGCCTCAGCACACCGTTGCGGAAGCCCTCGTCCGTGAGCATCAGCCGCCCATCCAGCAGCGTGTACTGCTCTTCACGCCGCAGAGTCTTGTTCGCCTCATAGAGAGCTTTTAATGTGTGCTCCAATATCGTCTGCATCCTGCCTCCCCACTGATCCCACAGGGCGCGAGCCACTCGCACGATGGTGTCCACCGTGGTCTCCCGGTCCAGAAAGACATGAACATCCAACAGGTTGATCCCACACCTGCGTGTCTTGTCACCCAGGTCTATCAGGCGCACTCGCCCGGCGACTTCCTCCGGAACACGTTGGAGTATCCCACCAACGAGATCCGCGTGCGGGTCCACGACCACAACAGCCTGGTCATCGCGTCCGGCCGCCTTCTCCAGCAGTCTGCTGCCCACGACATGTCCCATGAGCGTTGACTTTCCCATCTGCGTCCTGGCGGCGTACAGGTGATGCCGTCGCATCGCCTGCGGCGGAAAGTGGACAAGCCGGGTTTCGCCGTCACCAACGATCTCTTCTCCAACAAGCGCCCCTGCTCCAAGAGCCCTGGGCAGCGGCAACCTCCTGCTGCCGGCACGCTCCAGGCCGTCCACCTTCGCAGACTCTCCTGGCACGTGCCAGAGAGCCGCCACCTCGCGCACTCCCACAATCCCCTTCCCACGAACGTCAGGCTGTCGGAATAGGCGCCATTTGCGATTGTCCACCTCGAAGCTGAGGAGACTTCCATTCAGCCCAGCATCCTCCACCTTGACCAGTTCACCCACCCCGAACCTGCATCCCAGCGGGTTGTCGAAGCCCCGGTACGCTCCGACGACCGGCTCGAGAAGCTCACGCGAGCGCGTGGGCCGGGACTCCCCGTTCACGACGGCGAACAGTTGGACTTCGAGTCTGAATGCCGCACCCGAGATACGAGTCGCGACCTGTTGCGGATCGTAATACTCCTGCTTGGGTATCTTCCTGAAGAGCCCCAGCTTCCAGAACAGGAACAGGATGCCGGCAGTCACAGCCGTTCCTACGACGCCGTACAGGGCGATCTGCCAGATCTGCCCGGATTCCCAGAGCTGCTTGAACCACATGCCAACAAGCAGCGCTGCCATCGCCCCGACGAGCGCATACAGAATCCACAGCGTCATGGAGTCGCTCCCGATGTCGCCCTGGTCAGCCCTGGCACCGCCACCATTCGGGGACTTCCCCCTGCTCGTTCGCTCGATCTGCTGGTTCACGCGCTCCGTTTCGGCCGCCTTCTGGTTTTCGCTGCCCGCTCCGATCATCGCCCGCGCCCGCCACGCTTCAGACCAGTCGTGCGACATCTGACTCAGCACCAGTCGCGAAACCAACCTCTCCCCAGGTCGCACATCGCTCGACAACCCGCCCAGCATGTCCACGAACGGGTCCGATCCGTAATCGAGCAGTCCTGTGTCGTCGTACACCTGCAGCGGAAGCCATTCACTTCCCTCAGGGCGCAACCTCTGCATCCATACAATCTCCTCATCGCTAAATCTCATTGGGTCGTCACACTCTTCAACGTACTGCAGACCCACTTCCGGATAGTGCGCTCTCAGCTGCTGGGCGACGCGGTCAGGATGCTCGCTTCTCACGAGCATCGATACGCCGCCCTGCTCCGCCACAAGCTCGAGGCTGAAAGGCTCATCCGCATCGAGTGACTCCAGGAGGTTCTCAAAGCTGAGAAGGGTATGTTCACCGAGGCGAGGTGGCATCACCCTCAACAGTGTTCCGTCCGTCTTCACGATCATTCTCCTTCCGTTGTCTGTCTCTCTTACCGTTCGTTCTGCGGCCTTATCTCCGTCTGCTACCAGGTGGCTATCAGCGTCACCGTAAGCGCCACTCCACACAGCGCGGATATCCACATCACCGCCTTGTAAAACCTGATGCTCCGCAGTCTGGCGCAGTCAGCGCATTCATCCGGGTCCCGAAGATGAACGCACTTTCTATGCCGCACCTTGCCGCTGCTTGCATCACCATGTTCGTTCGCCATAGTCCTGACCTCTCGCGTTCAATTGACAATCAATGAGAACCCGCCTCCCACTCGATGATCTCGTGCTCCATTGGTGCTGATTCCATCTCAACGGGGAAGCGCCCCATCGGCGTCAGGAGCAATCCCTGTCCGGTCGGATATGATGGCAGCTGCTCGGCCAACTCGCGTGGTAACTGGAAGGTGTCAGCGATCGTTCCCACCACCGCCGGGTCCTGTCGCAGCAACAGTTTGTAGCTGGCATTCTGAATGACCGCGCGCCCGCTGTTGCCCCTGACTCCCTCGCTAGTGTTCACAGCCAACAGGTCGTTTACGTCCTGAGTTATGCTCGTCAGTCCCAGGACGTGCTTCCGTGCTCTCTTTGCGGTGTTCATCATGAACTCGGCGCCCTCTGGCACCTGGATGATCCTCCACACCTCGTCGACGATCAGCTCCCGAGGCCTGGGGTCACGCGCAGCCATCGTCCAAACCACCTCTGCGCATACCATCGCCGCTGCCGCACTCATCTCCGGCTTGATCAGTCGCAGGTTGAAGACCGTGATTGGCGGCTCATCCGTCAGAAGGTCCGTGCCTTCGTCCGAAAGCAGGTAGCGCATACTGCCCGAGTAGAATGGCCGCACCATAGCGGCAAGAGCGGGCTCCGTCTTCTCAAGGTGCCCGTACAGCCCCGACCAGTTGCCTTCCTCACCTTCGGCCGCCACCCTCTCGTAGTAGGTCGTCATGGCGTTGTCCAGGCTTGCCCTCAGCGTGGGGTCCAGATTCTGTCCTATCATCACCTGCACCAGGTTGATCAGGTTCTGGATTCGCTCCATTAGCTCCGCACCCGTCTCGGCAACAACGAATGGGTTCATGCCCTGCCCGGGCACGCCGGGAGTAAGAACGCGACCACCGGCAGCGATCGCCGTATCAACGTACTCACCCTCAGGGTCAACGATGTAAGCCCGAACGCCCCTCGTCAGCTGTCGCAGGATGCCAAGTTTCGCGCTGTAGCTCTTGCCGGCCCCGCTGGTCGCGAGAATCGCCGTATTCAGGTTCTGTGCCACCGGCGAGTTGAACTTGTCGAACGTGACGAGGCTTCGAGCGTTCGTGTCCAATCCGATGAGTGTGCCATCCCGGGCGTCCATGTCGGGAGGGCCGAAAGGGTAGAGCAGAGCGACGCTGCTCGTATCCACTACTGTCCACTTGCGGAGTGAGTTTTCGCAGAGCGGCATCGTCAACCGCAGCGCCTTCGCCTGCACACGGGGCAGTTCCTCCAGCTGCGCCATCACCGACGTGAATACCGAACGCAGCACCGTAAGGTACTCTTCGAGCTTCCGCTCCGATGGAGCGTGGACCGTAACCGCGAGGCAAACGTTGAACATCCGCTCAACACCACGCATCACCTGACTGCGCAGCCGAACGATGTCCTCTATAGCTATTTTTTCCTTCTCATCGACTATGCCTTTACGCTTCAATTGGATCGTCGCCGATGCCTGCATCTTCGTGAGCTGGCTCTGAAGGTTTGACAACGCCTGCGCCGAAGGAACCTGCGACACTTGCACCGACACGTCCATCGGTATTCCCTGTGTCAGGATCGACTCCAGAAAGCCGAGACTTATCTGGCGCGGGAAGACCTTCAGCCAGATCGTCTTCCGGTAGTCGCCATTGTCGCTCCGGACGTGAGAAACCTCGGTTCTGTATCGGATGCTCTCCTGTTCCGGAAGATCGGCGGGAGACTGCCCGAATGCACAACTCAGAAGCAATATGTCGAGCGCTCGGTCAGCCAGAACACCTGCGGTAAGCTGCACTCGACTGACCGCCGCCATCACCTCGTCCATGCGTTCCGCGTCACAGATGATGTAGAAGCGCCTGTCCATCAGCCCCTCACGGCTCTCCATGTCCCCAAGAAGAACGTCAAGCGACTCCGCAGCCATTCGAAGCCTCCCACTCAAGGGCTTCTCGCCCTCGGCGGCCTGTCGTTGCTCCCGCATTTTCAATCGGAACTCGTTCAGGCGCGGCGGATGCTGCCTTATCAGAAACTGAACTTGCCCCTGGAGCGAATTTAGAGCGCCGGCGAAACTCCTGACGCTGGCTTCGTCGTTCTCCTGCCCTTTCACCTGAAATACCACCATCTTGCGCCTGTCAGCCCTCACGATGCGATTGCCGTTCTCAATGTGGCTGTACCCCAGGTACCCCAGGACATCAGGCACTTCATCGAGGTTGTCCGAAGGCCATTCGCGCTCCATTTCGGCCTGGCGTTCCCGCTCTTCCAAGTCCGGATCTATGTGCGCCGGTATCACCCCGTCATCATCTTCCGAGCCTCTCAGGCGCAGCAGACGGCCAGCTGCTCCCGCCGTCACTCCTGCGACTCTTCCCCCCACTCTCGTGAACACTCGCGCCCCTCTTTTGACCACACCGTTCTGCCCCCCTTGCGAAGTCCCTTCCAACTCGCCACGTACCTCGTATCCTTCCCGCTCTACTCGTTCTTCAGTGGCAACTGCCATCTCCAACACTCCCTTGTTTAATGCTGCCCGAGTGAAGACACCATATCCTCACCATCTCCCGATGCTCGTCTGCACAGCCATCTACCTAGCCTGCACCCACCTTCGCTCCTATCCGTCCCGTGCGTCATGGCACAACTCAAAACCATAGGCTTATGTATTCCACACATCCGGATTCAGGTATCTCTCGAAGTTGTAGCGCATCACGACATAAATCAGAGTCGCGATCACGTATGCCATGAACACCAGCAGCAGGCCAACCAGCGGACTCGTTATCATGTTCCGCAGCACCCCGGCGCGTTCACCTCCCGCGCCCGAGTCCACCACGTGCATCAGCCCGCTCCAAGCCATCGTCATCAGAGCCACACCAACCGCAGCCCACGTCACCAGTCCCACAACGATCCCCACGCGGCACGACATCATCAGGTACAGCGAGTTCACCTTGTCAGCATCCGGCCCGTCTTCATGGTGATACCAGCACTTGGGCCGCCTGTCCTTGCCGTACTCAAACCTCTGCCCGTAGTACACGTTGTACTCCTGGTCAGTGCCATCGTTCGCGTAGTCTGGCTCCGTAAACCAGAACAGCTGGAATATGTTCAACCACGGCCCATCGACTCCCTCCGGCTCCTGTGCGTACGCCTCTTCAGGACTTGCCAGCCCCGTCACAACCGCTAGCAGCGCGGCCACCATAGCAACGGCCAGCCGCGACCGACTAATTGTTGACGCACTCATAGTCTTCCTCCGTGGGCGTGCCGTCCGGTCCGAACGGTTCCTCCTGCTCAGGAATCTTGAGCTTGCACGCGAAGGCGCGCCTGCAGCCACCGAAAGCCTCTCCCTTGCTGTTCGTGCCCGGCTCCACCCACGTCCACCCGGTCCAGCGCCCCTCGTCGTCCTGGGCAATGTCGGGCCCACAATGTAACGGTTCGCCATCCCACAACCCGATAACGCGTCCCTCCTCGTAGTAGTCAGGTTCGCGCACTTCGCCCGGTTCCGGCGTCGGGTCGACGTACACCAGCTCCTCATAAGGCCGGTCGAACGTCACGAGCAATTTCTCGAACAGAAAGCTCTGCTCGAATACCAGCACGACGTTGGAGTCCTCGGATTCGTGAAGATACTGCCGCGCGTCCTTCTCCACCCGCCAGTGCTCAGGCCAGTATTCATAATCCGCATATGACCGGCTGGAATTCTTGCTGCAACTGCAACCGCCCGGGCAGCCTCCACTCCTGCTGCAGGAGCACGAACAGCTGCTGATATGTCGCTCCAGGCGCTGATTGTAGTGATCCACCGGCTGGTATACCGGTCTCTTCACCGTCACCCGATGCTCGAGGTCGAGCCGCAGCTGTATGATTGAGCTGTCCGGGTCTGTGCTGTTGATCTTGTCCTCGAGAGTGGGTGGCGCGACGTTGAACTTCACGATGTTCGGCTTCAGAGGATCGAATCCGTCGTCTTCCGGCCTGAGAACCCGAAATTCAGGCCCTGCGACACCGTTGCTGTCTAGAACGAAGAGCGTCGCTCTGTTCACGATATCCTGCGGCTGAATTGTGCTCACTACGGGTCTTACCCTTATCTCGAAGTCCGCATCCCCCTGCGCGAACACCGCCATCTCCTCGAGTATCACCCGCACGTTCTCCGGAGCCACAAGCGGACACGTCCTAACCTCACCGACGATCCTCTGCCCCGAAGCGCCATCGAAGTAGTCATCAGACCCAGGGTCGTCGGGGCGCTCGCTCTGAATGCCGAGGCTCATAATTTCGACATCGTTGCCGTTGCAGATCTCGAACCTGTCCAGTAACAAGGCATCACCATCATTCATGTCTTCCACAGGAGTGACCGAAATCACCCTAACCTTCGGGTAGGGCAACATCCCCTCTCCGATCGATAGTGCTCCCTGGTTGCGCTTGCGATCCTGCCAGTTAACAGAGAGCACAGGTTTTGATATCGCGTCTCTCGCCAACAGTCCTTCAATAGGAACCGAGGTGGTGCCCTGCGCGCGAATGCGGCAGTGCTCGGAGTGGACTCGGTAACTTATCCGAGGCGGAGACTGCCTGTTGATGTAGTAGCCCTCCCGTGTAGCGATGTCACAGTAGGGCCTTATGCCGCCACGGTCTCCGATGTAAACGTTCTCGAAGACGAACTCTTCTTCGGTTTCCAGTGCCTGCAATGGAGCGATTGGCCCGACAGACCCGACGAACGTCCAACCGGGCTGAACTCGCGTCCTGTGAGATTCGAGCTCAATCACCGACTGAAGCGTCTCGTTGACCCGGGGACCCGCTTCCTTTAGCGGCGCAGCCGCCTTTAGCCTGATCGTCGCCGCCCCCGCGCCATCGTTCCTCGATCCACTCAGCTTCACCACGACGGATTGCAGGTAAACTCGCCGTCCCCTGTAGTCGTCCGCCACCTGTGCTTCCGCCCGGTCCGAACCGCACCCCACCATTGCAGATCCGGCAAGGACAATCAGCAGGATCACGGCAGCAGAGCTTCCGCCTCCGATCGGTCCGAACGGCAGCCTAACCTCCAGCGAAATCTTCCGCCCTGAGAGCGGCACAGTCATCTGCAGGCGCCTGCCTCGCCGTCTGCTCCTACGCTGGGACCGTTCCATAGGACGCCTTCTTATGAGGTCCCTGACCTCGCTCACGTGGTAGCGAGATCCGAAGCGAAAGCCGAAGTACTCGCTGACTATCCCGAACATCGAGCGACCGCCGGGCCTGATCGCGACGAAACAGGCCACGAGCACCCCGACGACCGCGCCTACACCGAGCCTTACAAGAAATGGAAGGAACCAAAGGGGTACGAATTGAAAGACGACCCAGCCGAGCACCACGGCTATCACCACGCCGAGCAGCTGCTTCGCCGTCAGCCCGAAGAGCCAGGTATCCTCTGCCTGCGTGAACGTCGGCACCTCATGCGTGCGCCAGCCTCCGCCGTCACTGCGCTCCGTCGTCATATAGACTCAGTTCCTCCTTCCTTACCAGTCCCTCCATTGGCACTCAAGGCACGGCCGGTGCGGTGGTATCTCCTCATGATTGGGCACGTGCCAGCAGTAATTTCCATCTCCAAATTCAGCACCCAGTCCCTTGTAAATGAAGTACAGTCCACGCGCTCTACCTTCCTCCTTCCTCGCAACCTGCTCATCCGTCCACTCTTGCCGCTTCATCGCCTCTTCGTCCTCGATGGATATGGTGTAGAAGCCGCGCTCCCTTCCCCACGCAGCCCACGGCAACGTTGTCTCATCGCACTTGCTCACCCAGCCATCCTCCAGAACGATGCGATCGTGAACCACATAGTGAGCGTCTCTCCAATCGGCGAGGCTGAAGTCCCATACGGTGTCGTCCAAAGCGAATTTCAAGGGCTCTCCCCATTTCACGAAGAGATCATCCCAATCCCTTCGTTCAAGGGGCGGCGCAGGCAACGGCTTGTTCGCCCAGTCTTCATACTTGCTTATCCCGAGGCAACTACCCGAACCCCATCCCACTTTCACGCTCCAGACATAAATCCAGTGGCTGCTGTCGCTCCACGTAGGATTGCTGCTGTCGAATGCGGTACCGATCTCCGGTCCGCATGTGACTTCACGAGCACGCTTCGGCGATTCATAGACATGGATGGTCCTTCCGTTGCTGACAAACTTGTAGAAATAACCCCTCTCCTTGAATTTGCCCAATTCGATCGCACCGACCTCCTCGGGAGTCGGCCAATCACCAGCCGTCACGGGCGTCGCGGTAGGGGATTGTGTCGGGGGCTGCTGAACGGCAGACGTTGCAACAGGAACAGCGGTCGGCTGCGCTCCCTGTGGGCTCCCCACAGTCGCCGTCGCCGCGACCTCCGACATCACCGGTGTCGGGGGAGGTATATCGCTGCTCGCAAACACCCTGAACTCGTAGCCACGGTCGGTCTCCGCGTTACAGGCGATTCCATCCATGTCCGTATCCAGCATGTTGGGGTCCTCTCCAGGACCCCCGTTCCAAAGAAAGAACTCCTGTGCCTCGATCCAATCCCCAAAATCTCCACAGTCAATATCCTGAGCCGATACAGGCTCCGCCAACTCCACGGCGGGTGTAGCCGTCACCACGACCGGCGAAGGCACGCTCTGCGAGTACGGCGTCGCCGTTGCCTGTACCAGCTCAACGGCCGCGACCGGCGGCGAAGGCGGCCCCGCTGTCTTCGAAGGGGCAACAGTCTCCAAAGCCACCGGCTCCGTAAAGTCATCCTGCCAACCACAGCCGGCAGTCACCACCATCAACAGCCCCGCCAATACCGCCGCCGCCCACAGACCAATTAACTTCCTTCCGTCAAATACATGTACATGCATCGAGTCAGTCCTTTTGATCGGTAATTTCCTGCACTGAACGCATCACGACAGGAATCGATGCCGTTATTCCCAATGACTTGCGTCATGCAAAAGACCCTGGCAGAGTCGCGACCTCGTCAGCGCCAAGCTCGTCGACAAGCTCCGCCTTCGGCCCTCCCGTGCCCGATACCATGCGCAGATTCACGCCCTCGGCGCAGAGCTCCTCGATCAGCCGCCAACGCTTCCGCTCGGTGCCCCACCCGGACTCTGCGCTGATAGCGGACAGGCAGATATCGTTATCTCGAAACCACTTGTTCGTTGCCTCAAGCACTTCCGGCCGTATCTCACCATGCGAGTACAGTTCCGCAATCAGCGCAGGCATATTGAGTTCCAGTTCTTCCGCGCCGCGCCGCGCACTCGTGCGCTCGACTCGCTCCATCAGCCATCTTCGTAACATCTGATATCCAGATTCTCCATTCATTCCGTCCCTCGTAATATCACTCACTGCAGCTGACGCACGCGCCTGCAGCCAGGTTCACGATCGTCCCACACCCATCCGCGTCGCAGACCGGCCTCTCCGGACAGGACCGGGCCGCAACGCAGGGATGTGCCCTCACCCGTCACCGCCGCATCGGGCAGGAACTCTCCCACCTCCAGAAGAGTAGGCAGCTCCGCGCGTTCCAGAAGAGCCCGCTCACCGCCAGCTTGCGGCGTAGGCTGCGCGCCACCTGTCGCATACTGTCTGTAGAGACTCACGCCAGACGTCACTGCCAGGTAGAAGCTCAGGACGACCACCGCGAGGATCGTGAGAGCAGCCGCAAGCGCCTGCTTCCGCGACACCCCCAGAAGGGCCGCCAGCTTATCGAGCGTGTCACCGACCAATCTGTCTTCTTCATTCGTCATCCGAGACATCCCTCCGGGCCTGTCTGCCTCAGTTCGTCCTTACGCAACCACGCACCCCCGTTCCGCCAAGGTCGGTGTTCCACGCCCAGCCCGCATCCTCCGCCACATCGTCAAGATCCTCCTGGCACGATATGGGCCTTCCGCCACCACCGAGCATCAGGACCTCTCCTTCAACTGCGACCTCGCTCGTGAGCAACTCATTCAGATTGAACTCGCCCTCGAACTCGCTCTCTTCCCAGAATCTCACCACGTTTCCTATATCCGCTGAGTTGATGTATAACGTCACTGCACCGTTGATAATCAGGTAGGAGCACACTCCCAACATCAATCCCTTGACCACGCTCCAGATGATCTCCCTGCTTCGCTCCACACCCTTGGTATCTCCGCCGGACGACATCAGCACGAACATCGCGTACAGCCAGTACCCAACGGCAGCCAGCACCGTGACCAGAATAATCAGTCGAGCTGCGGTCCTGGACATATCGAGGACGACATTTGCCTCCTCCATTCCCTCAAAGAACGCCTCCTGCGGGAGTCCGGTAGCCCGAACGCCGACCTCGAGAGCGGCGCTCACCAGCGAGTCTGCCCGCTCCGCATACCCCAGCAATTCAATGACTCCCGTTTCCAGGGACATATCCCTCTCTCTCAAGCCGGAAGTTACCTTCTAGCTGAACACCAGCTTAACTACAGCGAATACATCGTCTCCGAACACCCAACCCAGCAGAAACATCATGAACGCCCAGAAAACCAGTGTCATAAGCATCAGCACCGCCGAGACGAAACCCGTAACCATATCCCCGAGCTGGAAGAGTAATCTCTTCAGGGCCCCGTCCAGCCCCGACTGACCGTGCTGGCGGAGCCTGTCTCCCCACTGGAGTGAAAACGTCCGCTCGCAGGTCGCACACCTGATTGACTCTCCCGGCAAGGGACCACCTTGCTTGGGCAACGGTATCTCCAGAACTTCTCCGCAGTATGGGCATCCCTCAATCAATTCCACTCGCCTTTCTCATGCATTGCCACACTCGCACCACGAAACTCATGTGAATTACGAACTCTCCCCGTTCCAGCTCCCTCTGTTCACTCATGCTCGTACCCGTTTCCGGTTCGGTTTCCGCGACTCTCACTCCCCGGGGGCAGAATGGCTCCGTCAAGCCACGCTCCGCCTGGTGGCATACTTCCCGTCGAGCGGGAATACGACCACGAAGGCGCCGGGCCCTCCATATCGCTTCGCGCTCTGTCCCGTTACAAACACTCTCAGTGTCACTATGAATCCCCCGTAAAACTGTCTGCGGTCTCCGACTACAACCGCATACTCTCGTCCTCGATCACCCGTCTCTTTTTCCGCCTCGACGTATACCAGACCACCGGTGCAACTGTCAGAACGACGGTGCAGACCAGGCCCGCAAAGCCCACACCTGTCAATTCACCGCCGCCCGCAAATATGCCGACTATCATCACCGCACCCGACACCACTGCGACGTAGAGCAGGAACAGTCCGATGGGGACTGCTACCAACCAGACCATCAACTTCATCAGGCTCACTACGTTAATCCTCCGGAAAGAGTGTCAGAACAGCGGTTATGTGCTCATACTCATCGTCACCGCCATCTACCACGACTAAAGCTCCCAAGCCGTGCCGCAAGAGTCGCATTTCATATGACGCCTGCCACCACAACGACGACACTCGTGATGACGAAAGTCCCGTTCTTGATCATCGATATCCTCAGCCTATCCATGCGACTATCCTCAGTATGCCTATGACACCAAACACAACCGCAATGTAGAACAGTCCGTAAAGAATGCGGCGACGATAGACGATCTCCGACGCGTTCCCATCGGCCGCTTGGCGCAGCTTTCCACTCTGAAGGACGCAGTAGGTCGTATAACCAATGACGATCGCGCCAACGACTCCGTATGCGAATCTCACGACCGTCAACACCAGACCTGACTCGGCCAGCATCGCAAAGAGCGCAAAAAGCGTTCCTACCGCAACCATTGCGCCAAGCACCCTTGCGTCAAGCTCCGTTTCCCATATATTCAACTTCATAACCAGTTATCTAGTTCTCTCTTCATAGTCTTCGTGACCAGCCGTCCGGAGCGCCAGTCCGGTATGAATCCTAGAGTCGCCGTCACTTTTCACATTGCCCCGTAGCGTCATTTTGGTCAGCATCAGTATCCGTTCCAGGCTTCCACGTCCACTCCAAGGCGCCCGAACCCAGCCCCGGATAGTTTTCCTCGCAGAGAACAACCTGGTTGTTGTACATACCTATGAACTCGCCTTCCATGCGAATCTCCGTAGCTCCAGACTGCACGATTCCCACCTCTCCCACGTCCACACTCTGCCCGCCAAAGGCAGTAGAGAAGAACTCCACGCCACCGCCTATGAAGAAGAACGCCAGCGTGCAGCCGCCTGCCGAGGCGATGCTCAAGAAAATCTGGTTGCGTGCCCTTGCGAACATCTGCGGGTCATCGGCCGCTCTATTGAGCTTCATGAAGCCCAACATGCAGAAGAACGCGGCCACCAGTATCCCAGCCCCCATGGTCCAGCGGATTATCGTCTGCCCGCCGCGAAACAGCCCCTCGATAATCGATTGGTTTTGCTCGCTATACGCCTGTTCGGCGATGGGTTCGACGAGCGCCGCTCCCTGTTGAACCTGTACCGCAAATTCAGATCCGAATTCGATCATTTCCCGACACCTCCGTTAACCTGATGCCTTCGCAACCCGTACTCTCAATCTTGGCCCCGTTCGACAGAATCACTTCCTCTCAACTGCCTCTACTCATCCGGGCTCCGCATACCGTAGTAGCGCCGCCGCTGTTCCTCGTTCTCTACGCGCTGCGCGTCGTAAGGTGGTCGCACCTCGCGTCCGCTCAGGTCCTGGGCCGTTGAGCGACCCCAGTCTCCCAGTCCCTGCGAGAACCTCGTACGCCCCGCTGCCTCGGCAAGTTCCCTGCCGCGGTCGGCGAGGCGCTCGCCACCTTCGCGGGCCTGCCTCGCAAGGCGCGCGCTATCGCTTCCTGCCTGCTGGAGCACCTCCGAGCCCTCGGGCATCGTGTCCGTCCGATACCCTTCGCCCGCGTCCTCTACGCGCCGTCCCATCACCTGATTGAAACGACGTTCTCCCACCTGGTCGAGCAGTCGAGACTCGTTCTCTGTCGCCATCCTGGTCGTTCCCTCGTCGCGCACGAAGCTCCCCTCGCCCATGAACTGGCTGCGCGAACCCATTGCCCTGTTGAATCCCTGGACGCCCAGTTGGTCGGGCGCGATAAGGCTCGCTTCCGCCGGCGTCGCAACGCGCTGCTGACCGTTCTCCGTTACGAGGTACTCACCCTGGCTGTTTTGCTGCCCCTGCGTCCTGATGCTGCTGTCCATGGCCCGTGTGAACTTCTCGTTTCCCATCACCGACCGCGCATGCATCTGCTCTCCGGTCAGAGGCCGTATAGCCCCACCCGTGTTCTGCCACGCGCCGCTCCCCACGTAGCGAATGCGCCTGCCGGCTGTCTCATGGAACTCATCCCCTAGCGTCTGCCGGGCGACTTTTCCTTCGGCCGTCTCCGCCATCAAACGGTCAGAGTCCAGGTCTTTCACCAGAGGCACGCGCGCCTGTTCCATGTATCCGGAGTAACCCGAACGGAATGCCTGTCCCATCTGGCCCGCGATCGACGGTCGACCGCCCTCTGCGTCTCCCTGTCCTCGGGTCACTTGCCCTGCAGAAGAGTCGCCGGCATCGGTCGTTCCCACAGCGGTCGAGGCCGGCTGCGAACTGAATATCCTGTTGAATCGCTGCCGTCCCAGGACCGAAACCATCTGACGCTCAGCCGCCGTAGCGAGCCTTGTCTGTCCACCCGCCAGGACATAGGGACCACCGAGCGCGCTCAATCCTTCCTGACGAGCCTGGTTGAAAGCTCCCTCTCCCATCTCGGAGCGAGCCTGCATCGCGTCGAAATAGCTCTGCCGCTGGGGTATCGAGGTCGTCTCGGCATCGGCGCGCCGAGCGCTGAACACACGGTTGAAGCGATCACGTCCAATATCTCCGATGACACGCCGCTCGGCAGCCGTCGCCGACCGCACCGTCCACCCCTCTGCGACATACCTGTCGTTGACCGCAACAACGCCACTTCCGCTTGTCTTGTCGAAGTCGGCGTTGCCCATCAGCGCTCTCGCCCTTGTATCGTCGTTGATTCCGCTTGGAGCAGCCGGCGCGGCGGCTTGAGGCTGAGCCGCGGGTCTCGCCTCGAACGCCCTGTTGAAGCGATCCACGCTCAGGTTGTCGATGAGCGCTCTCTCCTGAGGCGTTGATGTCCTTATCGCGCCGTTCTCTCGTAAATACCAGCGGCTTATCGCCTGCAGCCCGCCTCTGCGACCACGCAGGTACGCTCTGCCGCCGATGCCGCCAACGATCTGCCGCACACTCGCCTGGTGCTGCTCACGCGGACTCAGATCGCGGTATGCAGCTTGATCACCCGAACCGGAATCGCCCGAAATCGTCCCGGGTCCCACAGCCCTCCCGGAAACAGGGCCACCCGCACTCGTGGTGGCAGCAACCCTCTCGGCGGTGAATGCTGATCCCTGCTCAAGGCCATCTCCAAAGGTTGACGTTCCTCCTACCTGCGACGAGGGTCGCGCCAGCCCGCCCACCTCGGGAGAGACGATGGAGCCCGCCCCCCGTATCGCGCTGAAGCCGGCGCGGAGCGACCTGAATCCGCCTACGGCAGCCCCCGCCGCCACCTTCGGCCGCCTCGCCGTCCCGCCCCCCCCGCCCCCCCCGGCCACCCCCCCGACCCCCAACGGCCCCCCAGCCCCCCCGCCCGCCATGACCCCAAGAGCCCGGAATCCCATCGCGGCGAATGAAATCGTGCTGACGAAGCTCTCCTGCAAGCTGCCCTGCCCAAGGATGCTCGGCACCTTGAATGTAACTATCATCCCCATGATGCCGATCAGAAGCGCCCACACCATCTGCGTCGGTAACACCGCCTGCAGCGCGTTGTTTATCGAACCGGTGTCGGCGACGATGCCGACCGGCGTGGCGAGTCGCACGAACCAGATCGCGACCGCGAAGGCTATGATCTGGATTCCGTGCTGAAAGAGTGTCGTTGTGAAGAGCGTGACCCATCTGCGCCCCCACCCGGAGGTCTCAGGAAGGGCCCACATCAACATCCCCAGCGGCGAGACGATTATCAGGAGGTTCAGCAGCACTATGCGCATCACGAACTGAGCGATGACCAGGAGCACAGTGATAGCGAATATCTTCATCAGCATGACTATCAGTCCGGTGAACGCGACCTTGATCGCAACCAGCAGGACTCCGGCGACGGGAACGGCAGCAAGCCACGCATGCGACACGTTCCTCGCGACAATCGCGAACAGAGCGTTTCCGAGCGTCAGGGTGATGTCCGCCGGAGTGACGCGCATCGCCGCGGCAATGTACCTCGAAACCCCATCGGCCACGTCAACGAGCAGCGAGCACCACCAGTAGCTCGTGAGCGCCGCAATCAGCGCTAGAATCAGCCGGGGCACAGTCTCACGCCAGTCGGCCATCGTACGCTGACCGCCGATAAAGCTGCGCACTATCTGACTCAGACCCATCCACGCGATGACCAGCGCCAGAAACGCCACCATCACGTTCAGAAGCGCCGACCAGCCGATACGCACAATTCCACGCTCGTAGGTCAGCTCGGGGGGCGTTCCCGTCAGCAAGCCGGTAAAGGTCGTGATACCGCCCTCCATAGTCTGCTGAGGCGGGGCTGCGCCCACTCTCTCCAGTACCATCCTGGGCGCAAGCGTGATGTGGCTAAACTCGTAGTGGACCTGCGTGCCCAGAGGAACATCTCCGGAGCGGGGGTCGCGACCGTCGAGCACTTCGGAAAGATAGGTGTCGCGCTTTTCCCTGCGCTGCAGCGGTGGCAACCCCGCTAGGGCCCGCTCCTCGTTAACTTCGATGTACGCGGCCGTGCGAAGCTCTTCAAGCTCCTCCAGAGGGGACTTGTCGGGTTTCTTGCAGTTCCCATTGGCGTTCGGCTTGTGCGGGTCGTCTGCGTTCTCCACCAGCTCGTCGTCAGTTGTGATCTTCCCGTCGCCGTTGGAGTCGTAGCGGTCGAAGGCCTCACGCTCCCCATCGGTCATGAACTGTCCCATCGCGAAGCACATGCCGCCATGAATCGCCGTTCCCACTCCCTGGAACAGGAACGTCAGGCCCTTCTCCAGCCAGTTGATGGGCGACAGAACCCTGATTATCTTCTGCCACCAGTTGCCGCCGAGCTTGCCGACGATTTCGAAGACCCAGCCGTGTATGTGGTTACTCGGAGCGCCCTCGTACGGCACCATGTCGAACTTCAGCAGGTAGTCGCGGTTGTTCGTCAGCGGCCTGACCATCTCGGTGCCCTGCTGCACCTCGTCGTTGGCGAATTCAAACTTGAACCTGTAGGCAGTCACCGCCGGCGACTGCTCAGTTGCGGGAATGCCGTTGCCGTCCTCGTCCACCACAACGTCGCCCGCCCGAAACAGAATGTTGCCTTCGGAGTCCACAACATCAGAGGTATGCCGCTGGTACTCGATTATCTCCAGATTGACCCATTCGACCTCGTCAAACTTGTCATTAATCCGGTTCGCGCCAGTACCTCCGGGTACTATCCTGCCGGCGTCGTCAAGTAACTCCCAGCGAATCTCGTACGTCTTACAGTTGAGAACTATGAAGGTCTCGAAGCCGCCGTTACCGTCTCTCTTCGACTGGTCCTCGGGCAGCGCGTTGAATCCGCTGTTGAGCACCGACACCTTCGTGCCCTCGGAGCAGTTACCGAGACCACCCTCTGTCGGCGGGGTTTCTATCGGCGGAGGTGGCTCTTGGGCGGAAACGTCGCCCGGCACCACGAGTACGAAGAGGACTGCCAGTAGCGCGAGAACGGCCAGGCCGACCCCTCGCCTGAGTCCGAGTCTGTGAGAGCCGCGTATCAGGACCACCCGACGACCTCCGCACGCTCGACACGGTGCAGCCTGACCTCGTGCCCGAGAGCGCAGCTCCACCGTTCAAAAGACTGCCCGCACCTGTCCATGACAGTCAGCGCCCCTCCTTCGCGGCACATAGGACACGCGATCCTCAGCACCATAAGCGATTGAGTGACAGTGCCGACACCGCGGACTATCAAAGCAGCGAGTGCGGGGAAACGACTCAGAGTCGGACTCGTACCCAGATACCGCAGACGCAGCGCCCGGCCCTCGCCTGCCCGCCGCTTCTCGAGGTTCCCATAACATCTCCATCCACAGTAAACACAGGCAAACCGCTCGGGCCTCACCACCTGTGAGCTGAAGCCACCCCCGCACCTGGGACAGCCGCCGATAAACTCAGCTGCCGCTACCATGGCTCATCCTCAACGACAATCGCATCAGCGGACAACTCGCCGTCCAGATCGATGCAGCAGAACAGGACTTGCCGGATGTCTCCCAACCACTCCCCATCTCCGAGTACCATCGTGTCAAGCCGCAAGTCCGACTCCAGCACGTTGGCGTCCTCGGCCCCCACAATGTGCGTCCGTCTAAGATGAGCTGTGACGACGTATGCGGTCATCACATGGTTAGGCTCCATATCGCACAGTGCCTGCGACGACAGCGTTCCATTCTCGCAACCTGCTCGAAGCATCCGGACATACTCGATTGCGTGCTCGATGCGTGAGCAACCCGAGGACCTGTCGTACAGAGGCGTACTCTGCCTCAGGGCCCCATCGGGCATGCGCTTCTGAAATACGATCTTCACCGTCGGTTTCATCTCGTCCGCTTTCAATCAGACGCGCGAGTTACGCCGCGCTCAGACTCCACACATTCGAGTCGTCGTCCCAAATCTCGACCTTCATCGACCTTCCAACAATCCGGCCTATCTCACCCTCAATCACCGTTCCCCACTCCTCCAGCACGAAGCGCGCATCCGAGGAGTCATCAATGGCGAGAGTGAACACGCCATCCTCTTCGCACATCGAGACCGGACTGACTCTTGTCAACCACCTCTCGCTTCCTTCTCCCATCCGTTTCCTCAGACTGTCCAGAATGTGTATCCAGATCAGGGCCGGCACAGGGTCGGTCCCCTCGCTCACCAGCCGAATCCATTCGCATCCGAACCAGACCGCCCAGTTCTCGCCGCCACCCCACTCCCCACCAGCAAGAACATCCCTCCGCCGCCATGCCAACTTCACAAGATTGAGAACCTTCGTGTATCCGTCCAAACCCTTCGGCAACCGCTGCTCTAAACTCAGCCAGTCCGACGCCTCACGCGCAATGCGCATCATCACCAGTTCCGGCTTACTCTCCGAGGGCGGTCCCAGATATCCAGCCATCACAGCCTGACCGTTAGGAGCATCGAGACCGCCATGTCTGACGCAGTAGTCGAGCGCGTCGATCATCGGCTCATATATGTCGGACTGCGGGCTTCGCTCGGTAGCCATCCAGATGAGCGTCAGCATCCAATGAGTGGCCATGCGGCCGCCGGACTTCTCGCTTGCCCGTCTCACTCTGTCGCTCATAGCTCTTCGCTGCTTCTCCGTAAGCGGAGGGAATCCATAGGCGGCGCGCCATCCCTCTACGAAACTCAGCAGCTCGTCACACGCCCAATCCGCGCCTCGAAACATACCCCCTAGGGAGGTACATTCCTCTATCGCCGCAACCAGACCTTGCAGGTTCATCCTGTTGGCCCGCGACAGCATCACCCAGATGTCCTTGCCCCATTCATCGGGCAAACCGCCGCACGCCTCATCCAGCTGGCACACCCTGTCAACTATGTCCTCGCGCTCTTCAGGCGTGAGTCGCCAGCTATCCGCCCCTACAGAACGCAGCAGCTTCTCGACGCGCATTTCCAAATCCGAACTTCTATCTTTGAGCATCCATTTCCCTCCCATGCCATTTCCGCCTATATCAATGCCGCCCTTCAGTAACGATTAGACCTAACCCCATATCTCCGGCCTTGAGGCCGCATCTCCTCACCCGACGGCCTATCCTCGGTGTAGCCCTTTCTCACTGTGCTTCGCAGAACGCCCAAGACGTAGCCGATGGGACGGTCGCGCTTGGCCTCACACATTCGCTGGACCGCGTAGCGCAGAAAGTGCTCCGGAATCGCCCCTGTATGAAGCTCGTCCCACAGCTCCTCCACCTCTCTGAACCGGTTAAGATCATCATCAGCCACCGCGATGTCCAATTCCTTCATCGTTGCTACGACAGCTTGCAGGAACGGAGATCCAATATCCGACGGTGATCTGCGAGCTTGCTTCACCGCTTCTCTCGCCCGTCGGCGGCGCTCAGCCCTAGGGACGGTAACGGAACTCGTTCCGGCTTCGGGGACGCTCTCCCGCTCCGCGGCAACGAGGGTCTCGAAGCGGAATTCGAGCTCCGCAAGCCGCTGTTCGCCGCTCGCGAGCCACGACTTCATCTGCGCGATCTGCCGCCCCAAGTGCGCCTTCTCCAAGGACTGCTCGTCGGACATCTCAGGATGAGCGTCAGGGCCTGCCGCTTCGCCTCTTCTGGCACCCCGCTCGGGCTTGCCGCCAAACTCCGCATCGCAAAGTGGCTCGAACTCCTCTATGGGCAGCTCAAGCTGCTCACGTGGTTGGACGGAGAAGGTGCGATCGTAGCGAATGCGCCAGAGGCTTTTTCCGGAGTGCTGGTTCGGAGCGCGCCAGACGAGTTCAAGCAGGCCGAGTCTTACGAGAAATGAGCGGTGGTTGGTGAAGGTACGCCACTGCATGCCTCGCGGGAGCACCGGCTCCAGACGCGATCTCGCCATGAAGAAGGTCTGATCGTCGCTTCGCGCCTGAAAGTGGGCGTGTGCTTCCACGATGGTGTGCAGGACCGCACGGGGAGCGTGCCCGAGTCCGGTCTGTAAGACCAGCCAGGCATGGTGATGCAAAGCATCAACGGATGTAGGTGAGTGGGCAACGCCGCGAGGAGCGGCATCCACCGTGGAGGAGTTGTCCATATTCATTCTGTAGCTTGTGATCGATTAGCGCATACAGACTAAAACATGGACAAATTTGCTGTCAACCCCCTCTTTTCGAGAACGCAAAAAAGGCATCCAGCAATAGCAGGATGCCCGACAGCTAGGTGGGGAGAGGACTCGACCGGCGGAGCGAAAGAATGTTGCTAATCGATCTTAAGCTCCAGAACCAATCCGGGAAATCCTCCATGAGAGAAGGATCCGCCGGCCGGCCCTCACGATTTTTAACACCGCCCTGGGCGCGGATGCCCACGGACGGACGTTGACTATTTGAATGATATTCAGAACATCAAGGTAGCTCTGGCAGCGCCGTGGGCTAAGCCCTCGGACATCAATATCTCCTTTTTATTCGGTAAGTCTCCGCCGGCATGCGGGCGGTATACCGTTCAGGGTTAGTTAGGGTTCTCTATTATGTAAGTGCCGTCACGATTTTCGTGCGACCACGACTGAAGAAGGTGCCTCCACGATTCCTATGAGGGCGTGTCGCCACTACTGTCGTGACAGCGCCTCAAGTGCCATATTTCGCCATTCCTCCAGTCAGCAAGCCTTCTTTCTGTTCTAATTCCCCCTTAGCTGAACTTATCCATCAGCCTCTCGTGCGAAGGGAACCTCCGGGCAATTCCACGATAATTGCGCCTAATACATTCCATTTGAATAACTTCAATCTTCCTGTCCCCCGGGCTCATTCCTGAGCGTTGGATGAGTACGCCACTTACCGAATTAGCGTTCTGCCAATTCCTCGCGCATTTGCTCTTCTCGTTCGATCTGTTCGGGGGTCTTGGCTTCGCCGAAGTCTTCGAATTCGTAGAAGGGGCGGATTTCGATTTCGCTGGGGCCGGGCATGGGGTTGGGAGCTCGCTTGACCCACTCGACGGCTTCGTCCATGTCCTTGACTTCCCAGAGCCAGAAGCCCGCGACGATCTCGTTGGTGGCAGAGAAGGGACCGTCTGTGACGGTGCGGTCGGCGCCGTCGAACCTGATTCGCTTGCCTTCGGATGTGGGCTTCAGGCCGTCGCCGGATCTCATTATGCCGGCTTCGGCGAGTTCCTGGTTGTACCTGCCCATCGCTTCGAAGAGTTCGGTAGAGGGCATGACGCCCGCTTCGCTGTCTTCTGTTGCCTTGACCAGAACCATGACCCGCACTAAATTACTCCGTCTTCTTGTTGACAACCACTTGCCGTTGAATTAATGTCAAAGAGCCACATGTATCCAAACATGAACAATTGTCGTTTCCTGTGAAGGCGTCTAGGGCGTCTTCTTGCCCCCGAGTGTGCCTTCATAGGGAACTGGTGCATGTGGCAACACGCATCCTATACACGAGGGGGCTTCTTGCATGCATGCACATCACCATAATTTCAGTATTCACCACGGTTCCAAATCCGCTGAAATGTCGGCACTTCCCATCAATAGTGAAGGTCTGCCACAGGCGGTGTCTCGCCACAACCAATGGCGGCGACGGGGCGATGTCCGACTAGCTACTATCACCCGCCCCTCCACAGGTCCTTATTCCAGCTGTGTCAGTCTCAATAAGAGCTTCTCACATGCCCCCCAAGAGTTTGGTGGAGCCAACGGACGGACTCGAACCGTCGACCTGCTGTTTACGAAACAGCTGCTCTGCCGACTGAGCTACGTTGGCTCACCTTTTCAGTTTACTATGATTGGGGCGGCGTTTCCACATGAATATGAGAGGGTGAAGCGGTTCGTTTCACCCCCATCCTAACCTTCCCTCGTCGAGGGGGAAGGGACGACTTCCCCTCACCCTACCCTCTCTCGCGGGGAGAGGGGGCATTAGTGGGGAAGGGGCTAGCCGATGGTTACGCGGAAGCGGCGCATGGCGCAGGTGGGGGCTAGCTCGCGGACTTCGGTGATGACGGCGGATGTCCAGCCGTCTGAGTCGGGTATGCTGTCGCCGACTTCGGGTGCTGGCGCGCCTTCTTCCACGTAGAGCCTGCCGAGGGGCTTGCCGTCCTCCCCATATACGAACCAGACGGTCTCTATTGCCTGCGTCTGCGTCATGTGGCCGTTACGCCTCCGTCTATGACGATCTCGGCGCCGGTGACATAGCTGGACTCGTCGGATGCGAGGTAGAGCATGCCCTGCGCGAGTTCCTCCGGGTTCCCTACCCTGCCCATCGGGATGCGCTCCAGCAGCGGCTCGTAGTGCTCTGGGTCCTGGTAGCTGGCGTTGGTCATGGGCGTGCGGCAGAAGCCGGGATGGATGGAGTTAACGCGGATGCCTTCGCCGGCGTACTGGATGGCGGCGGACTTGGAGATGATGCGGGACGCGCCCTTGGCGGCGTGGTATGCGGTGGATGTGCGGCTACCGACAAGCCCGTAGATGGATGAGACGTTGATGATGGAGCCGCCGCCTGCCTTTCGCATTTCGGGGACGGCGTATTTCATGCCGAGGAATGCGCCCTTGGCGTGGACATCCATCTGCGCGTCCCATGCCTCTTCGGTCGTTTCCATGAGGAGCATGCGCCCGCCGGTGCCGGCGTTATTGACGAGGATGTCGAGCTTGCCGTATGTGTCGATGGTGAGCTTGATGGCGGCTTCCCAGTCGGACTCGCTGGTTACATCAAGCTTGGTGAAGACGGCGTCGTAGCCCTGCTCGCGGAGCTGCGATTCGGTGCGCCTGCCCTGCTCTTCCAGGATGTCGGTGAGCACGAGTTTCGCGCCCTCTCCGGCGAACAGCCATGCAGCCGCGCCACCGAAGCCCATAACCTCGCCCTGAACGCCTGCCGCCGCGCCTGTGATGAGCGCTACCTTTCCTTCGAGACGCATTTTCGATCCTCCTTAGGTAATCGTCGCAATCTGCCCATATCATACAGCGGTGCGATGCGGTGCGCTATCGGGTGAGGCTATTCGTTTTCGTCGCCCAGGAATGTGCGGCTGAATGTGCTCACCATCACTCTGTGGATTCTGAAGGAGACACGCCACAGAAGGGCGACGATTCCGAGCAGGAACAGTATGGCGATTGGCGTGGAGAAGCTGCCGAGCACGACTAGCTGCGAGATGAATGGCAGGCTCCATATTGCCAGCATTACGACCATCAGGATTACGACGCTGTTGCGTAGGATGACATGCAGCCCTGTTCTGCCCATTACATGAATGTTGGTCAGGCTGCCGCGAAGGATGAAGCTGGAGAGTCCGTCGGTCAGGCGATGCAGCGCGCGCCAGATGAAGACGGCGGGCGGGACGCAAAGCAGCACGACTATGCAACTCAGCACGAGGCCGATGATGCCCTGCTGGAGGTTCAGGCCGCGCGCAATGTCTCCGGCAAAACTGAGCGCGAAAGTGCCCACGCCAATGGTGACGACGATGACGCCGATGTTGACCACCATGACCCGTCCTGCCTGGCGCACGACATTGGCGACCTCGCCTTCCATACCGAACAGGGTGCGCGTTGAAATCAGGATGTAGGAGAGGCTGCCCACATACTGGCGGAGCATGCGGGGAGAGCGCTGCTCCAGGACATTGCCGACGCCGGTCGAGGAGCGGGCGACCAGCGGGTAGAGCAAGGAGGTTATCGCCGATGCCGCCGCGACTACCGGGTACAGGAATGCGCTGACGACAGCGTGGTCCGCTCCGACCTTTGCCATCGCCAGGGAGAACTCTCCCATCTGCGGCTTGCCCATTCCGACGCCCAGAGAGGTCTTGCCATCGTGACCAGTTATGAATGTGCCGAGCGTAGCGGCGAACATCTTGCCCGCCATGAATACGCCGGCGATTATCAGCGCGGGCACGATGAACTGGCCCAGCACGGATAGCTCGATGAGCATCCCGATCGAGATGAAGAAGAGCGCGGAGAAGATGTCGCGGACGGGGGCGATTGTGTTGTTTAGCACTTCGGAGTATTCGGTGTCGCCAAGCACCGTGCCGATGATGAACGCGCCGACTGCCGCCGAGATGTGGAGCTGCTGGCCGACGAGCGCGAGTCCGAAGCACATCGCCAGACTGACGATTAGCATCACCTCCCTGGAGCGGAAGCGCGCCACGAACCTGACGATACGGGGGGCGACGAGCGCGCCCATGAAGAGGGCGCAGACGAAGAAGACGCCCAGCCGTGCTACAAGGGTCATGACTTCGGTGAAGCTTGCGGTGCCGGTGGTCGCCACGCCGGATAGGAGGCTCAGCAAAATGACGGCAGCGAAGTCCTCTACGACGAGGATGCCAACAATCAGGCGGCCATGACGCTCGTGCAGCATGCCGGTGTCGCGGAGTACCTTGATGATGATCGCCGAACTGCTGATAGATAGCGCGGCGCCGAGGAATATCGCCTCCGTAGCAGTCCATCCGAGCAGGGTCGCGACTTCGTAGCCCAGGGCGATCATGAAGATGATCTCGATGGTGCCGATGAGGATTACGCGCAATCCCAGCTGCCGGATGCGACGCCAGCCGAACTCCAGCCCGATGGCGAACAGCAGCATGATAAAGCCGAGCTCAGCCATCAGGTGGATGCTCTCGGTGTGGGTTACGGGCGCGGGCAGGTTGAGCAGGGGCAGCGTGTACGGGCCGACTATGAGTCCCGCGATTAGGTAGCCCAGTACCGGCGGCTGCTTGAGCCACTGGAATACGACAATTGCGATGCCCGCGACCGCCATAATCGTGGCGAAGTCCCGTACTAGAACGGATTCATCCAAGTGTCAAACCTCGACTAGCAGCCGAAAGGCTATGCCAGCACAGAATCTACAAATCTATACAACAAGCATCTATTATAAATAATAAACGATACGCAGGACATCGTCTAAAGAGGTGTCGTTTCGGCGAAGTTAACGCTGCTAGCGAATGGACGGTGCAGATGGCGGCGATGATGGACATTGCGCTCAATGGAATCAGGTATATCTCTACGCGCGCCAGATGCCCCTGAGCGCGAGGACAATGGCTACCGTGATGGCGATGCCGATGACACCGTTTCCAATGAGGGCGAATGTGATGCCCACCGTGTCCGCGATGGCACCCGACGCGAGCAGGCCGAGCGGCAGACCGTACACGGCGAGGGATCGCAAGCCCAACATGCGGCCGCGCATCTCAGTGGGTGTGCTGACGAGTAGCAGAATGGACATGGTAACCATAGTAAAGGACTGCACCAAGCCCGCGAGTGCGAGCACACCGAGAGAGACGTTGAAGAGCGTGGAAGCGGCCAGCACGACGATCGCGGCGTGCCACCCGACCGAGCCGAGCGACATCAATCTGCCTGCCCGTTCCATATCGCCGATTCCTGCTATGACTATCGAGCCTATGAATGCGCCCGCCGAGTATGCGCCGAGCAGCCAGCCCAAGCCCGTGGAGTCGGTGAGCAGCACGTCGCGCGCGAAGACGGGCACAAGGCCCTGGTTGAGCGGGAAGCCGGTGAGGTTGACGAGGAATGCGAGTAAGAGCAGCGCCAGTACGACCTGGTGGCTGCGGGCATAGCGGAAGCTTTCCACGAGCGTGACGAATATAGGCTCGCCGCGAGTTGCCGGGAATCTGGGCGGCGGCTTTACCGGAATGGTGAGGGCTGTTCCGCCTATGAGCAGGGCGATTATCGCTACATACGCCCAGCCCAGCCCGAACGAGTCGAGCAGAAAGCCGCCGATTACGGGACTGACAATCTGCGTGGTATCCCGCCCGGTCCTGGTGAGAGCTATTGCGTTGCCGAGGTTGTGGCGTGGCACCATGTCTGCCATGAGGGTCTGGCGCGTGACATTATCGAAGGCGCGCACCATGCCTGCCACGCCGGTGAGAACGAAGATGTGCCAGATCTGTATAAGCCCCAGGAAAGAGAGCGCGGCGATTATGAGGGCGATGACGGTGAAGATTATGCGGGATATTCTCAGGAGCATCAGGCGGTCGTAGCGGTCCACGATGATGCCGTAGAAGGGCGCGAAGAGGGTGCCGGTGAAGCGAAGAGCGCCGTACAGAGTTACGAGGAAGGCGGATTCCGTGCGTGTAGCAACGAACCACACCAGCACCAGGAATTCCATCTGCTCGGCGGAGCTGGTAACGCCGTCCGAGAACCAGAGTAGCCGGTAGTTGCGCTGCTGAAAAGAGCGAAAGAAGCGGCTGGTTATGGTGTTCGTGTACATCATGGCGGTTGCACACTTTCGACTGCGCATTCAAGACGCCGATTGCACCTGACGAACGGGCGCAGTACATACAACGCTATCTATATGCAGGGAAATGGCGCAAGCATGTACGAGGGCGCATTAGGCGCACTTCAGTTTTGTGCAACGCCTAGTACATTGAAGAAGATTGTTCGGGCGAAGTTCATCCGGAAAAATAATTCTCCAGCGTGGCGTTACGGTAGTCGAAGATTCGACGGAGTTCGGGGGCGACGAAGAGGCGCTGTATGATCGAGCCGCCAAGGACGGCATATTGCACGATGTCTCTGGCGAGGGTGCCACCGTCCTGAGAGGTGAAGGTGTGCTCGTGAATCCACTGGCGGTATGGACCGCGCCGCTGCTCGTCCACGAAGCGATGGGGCGGCTGCCATTCGGTGATCTCGCTCTGCCAGCGCATCGGTATGCCGCGCAGTCGTATGCGGTAGTCTATTAGCGTGCCCACAGCCATTTCGATGGGAGGCGGCGTGAGTATCCGGAAGCGCAGGGACGGCGGCGTGAGGCGCTCTAGGTTGGAGGCGTCCGCGAAGAAGGGGAATATTTCGGCCGGCGGCTGGGGCAGCCAGAGTTCGTTGGTCAGTGTGAATGTCCTCATACCCCACTCCCATCGCGTACTTGCTGTCTTTGAGTCGCTGTCAGCGGATGGCTCCTATTAAATCAAATGGCTATCAGTGGATGAACATGGCGTCGCCGAAGCTGTAGAAGCGGTATTGCTGCGTTACAGCCTCTTTATAGGCGCGCAACATTATGTCGCGGCTTGAGAATGCGCTTGTGAGCATGAGCAGTGTGGAGCGCGGCAGGTGGAAGTTGGTTATCAGCGCGTCCACGACTTTGAAGCGGTAGCCGGGAGTGATGAAGATGTCTGCCCAGCCTGAGCCGGCATGCGGCAGGTCGTCAGCCGACAGCGATGCGGCGTTCTCCAACAGGCGCACGGCGGTTGTACCGACGGAGATGACGCGGCGGCCTTCAACCCTGGCGCATCGTATGGCGTCTGCTGCCTCGGACGAAAGCTCCCAGTACTCGGCGTGCATGGTGTGGTCCGTGACATCGTCGTCCTTGACAGGGCGGAATGTGCCCCAGCCGACATGCAGCGTGACGAACACGGTTTGCACGCCCATTGCCCGCACTCGCTCCAACAGTTCATCGGTGAAGTGGAGGCCGGCAGTTGGCGCGGCTGCGCTGCCCTCCTCGCGGGCATAGACGGTCTGGTAGCGCTCGGAGTCAGCTAGCGTCTCAGTAATGTACGGCGGCAGCGGTACTTCGCCGACATCGTGCAGGTGTTCCTCACCGTCGAGGCGGATGATGCGCTCGCCTTCATGTTCGATCTCCATTACCTCGCCGCGCATGGAACCGCCTTCGCCCGTGACCTCGAATGCGGCGCCGAGGCGCAGAAGACGCCCGGGGCGTCCGATGGCGCGCCAGATACCGGGTGACAAGCGCGAGAGCAGCAGAAGCTCGATTGCGCCGCCTGTGGTGCGCTTTCCGCGCAGTCGGGCTGGCATCACACGGCTGTCGTTGAAGACCATCAGGTCGCCGGAGCGTAGCATTTTGGGCAGGTCGTAGAAGCGATGATGCTGAATGCCGCCGTCAGTGCGGCTCAGCGACATGAGGCGGGAGTGGTCGCGCGGCTCGACCGGAGTCTGGGCAATCAGCGACTCAGGCAGATCGTAGTCGAAGTCGGAGGTGCGTAGGATGCCGCTGTCCGCCTTTGGCATCATCGGAGGTCGGGGTGTATTGACCAGCGCGCGGCGTTGAGCGTGTTGTGCAGGAGCATGGCGATGGTCATGGGGCCGACGCCGCCGGGGACGGGTGTGATGGCGGCTGCCTTCTCCGATACGGCGTCGAAATCGACATCGCCGACCAGACGATAGCCGCGCCTGCGTTCCGGCGCGTCCACGCGGTTCACGCCGACATCTATGACCACTGCGCCTTCGCTGACCATGTCAGCGGTAATCATCTCAGGAACGCCCACGGCTGCGATGAGGATGTCCGCCTGACGGGTCATCGCCGCGAGGTCGCGGGTGCGCGTGTGGCAGACGGAGACGGTGGCGTTCGCGCCGTCTTGCCGCTGCATGAGCAGATTCATTATGGGCTTGCCGACGATGTTGCTGCGCCCGCAGACTACGACGTGCTTGCCGGAGGGGTCGTTGCCTGTTCGCAGAAGCATCTGCTGAATGCCGGAAGGCGTTGCCGGAATGAAGCGCGGCTTGCCTGCCATCAGGAGGCCCATGTTGAAGGGGTGCAGACCGTCCACATCCTTATCGGGATTAATGGACTGGATCACGGTGTCTTCGTCGATCTGGTCGGGCAGAGGCAACTGCACAAGGATGCCGTGGTAGCGGGCGTCTTCGTTGAGGCGTTGTACGACTGCGAGCGCATCATCCTGCGAGGTGTCTGCGGGCAGCATGATTGTCTCGGAGACCATGCCTGCCTCAATTGCGGCGCGCTCCTTCATGCGGACATAGACCGCTGACGCCGGGTCGTCGCCGATAAGCACAACCGCAAGACCGGGCGCGATGCCGTGCTTGGAGCGCATCTCCGTAACGACTTCACCGACTTCTGAGCGAACTTCCGCGGCTATGCTCGTGCCGTCAATCAGGGTTGCGGTCATGTCGTGCGTCCTTTCAGGTTGCCCATAGCCCACGCGTGCCAGCCTGCCTGCGCTTTCAATTGCATCTTACCCAAATTATAATCAACTTAACGGGTCTATGCGAATGCCAGCAGTTCGCACCTATCAAGTTAAGCCAAGCCGCCCACACTGGACTACTATGACTGACAATTCTCTCTCTACACTGCTTCAATCGGGGAAGTTCGTGATTACGACCGAGCTTAACCCGCCGAAGGGCACGGAGCTCGCGCCGATGCTCGAACGCGCGGAATCGCTGCGCGATGTGGTGGATGCGTTCAACCTGACGGACTCGCATACGGCGCGGATGAGCATGGCTCCGATAGCTGCTGCCCACCTGCTGCTTGACAGGGGTCTGGAGCCGATATTGCAGATTACCTGCCGCGACCGCAATCGCATCGCGCTGCAGGGGGATGTGCTGGCGGCGGCGGCGTTGGGCGTGCGTAACATCGTAACGATGACGGGGGACCATCCTGGCGGCGGCGACCATCCCGATGCCAAGCCTGTATTCGACATCAACTCGACGGCGCTGCTGCAATCGCTGACCGGCTTGCAGGCTGGCAGCGATATGTCGGGGGCGGACCTGCGCGGATCGCCTGAGCTTCTAGTTGGGGCGGTGGTCAATCCGGGAGCGGACGACCTCGACCGCGAGATCGGGCGCATGGAGGAGAAGATTGAGGCGGGCGCGGCGTTCTTCCAGACGCAGGCTGTGTATGATGCGGGCGATTTCGAGGGCTTCATGCGGCGCGTGGAGGGCTACGGCGTGCCGATTCTGGCGGGCTGCATCATGCTGAAGTCGGGGAATATGGCGCGCAACTTCAACGCGAATGTGCCGGGGATAAGTGTGCCGGACGCGATTATCAGCCGCATGGATGCCGCTGCCGCCTCTGTAGGTTCGCGCCGCCGTGCCAGCGCGGAGATTACGGCGGAAATAATAGGAGACATCCGCCCGATGTGCCAAGGGGCGCATATCATGGCGATTGGCTGGGAAGCGCTGATACCGGAAGTTATCAGTTCTCAGTAGTCAGTTTCCAGCCGACCGGCTTCAAATTTCGATCGCAAATACCGATAAGCTGACCTGCCGGCGAACCGCCATACGAAAACACTGTTGACTGTCAACTGAACACCTAATAACAAATATGCTTGTAACCGGCGTGGACATAATCGAGATCGAGCGCGTGAAGCGAGTTTACGCGCAGTACGGCGAGCGCTTTCTGCGGCGGATATACACGGAGGGCGAAGCGGCGTACTGCCGGGGGCGCGCGCCGCAGTTGGCGAGCCGTTTTGCCGCGAAAGAGGCAGTAATGAAGCTGCTTGGCACGGGTGTACGCGGGGTGCGCTGGCGGGACATAGAGGTGGTGCGCGGGCGCGGTCAGGCGCCTTCGATACGACTGAGCGGGACGGCGACGACGCGCGCGGAGAAGATCGGGCTGACCGACATTGCGGTATCGCTGTCGCACTCGCGTGAGTTCGCGGTGGCGTCGGTGGTCGGCGAGAGCGAGCGTGGCAATCTTGTGCCGCGGCGATGACTCAGTCATAAGCGGCAACCGGTTAACCAGGACATTTAAGGAGCAATTGCATGAAGATCGGGCTATTTGTTGGAGGGGCGCCAACGGACAAGATACGACTGGACGAGGTCGTGGCGCAGGGCGTGCAGGCGGAGGCTGACGGGTTCGACAGCTACTGGCTGCCGCACATTTCGGCGCGGGGGCCGGATGCGCTGACGGCATTGGCGCTTGTCGGAACGCAGACCGAGCGGATCACGCTGGGCACAGGGGTCGTGCCGACATATCCGCGTCATCCAACGATGCTGGCGCAGCAGGCGATTACAACGCAGATTGCCGCAGGCGGAAGGCTGACGCTGGGCATCGGGCCGTCGCACAAGCCCGGCATCGAGAATGTGCTGGGGCTGTCTTATGACCGACCGGCGAAGCATGTGGAGGAGTACCTTGCGGTGCTGCGGCCGCTCATAGATGAGGGCAAGGTTGACTTCGATGGCGACTTCTACAACGTGCATGCGGAGCTGGCTCTGTCGGACGGGCTGCCGGTATCCGTAATTGTCTCTGCGCTCGCGCCGAGAATGCTAAGGCTGGGCGGCGCGGTTGCGGATGGCACCGTTACCTGGATGGCGGGTGTGAAAGCCATTGATTCGCATGTGGCGCCTCGCATCAACGCGGCGGCAGAGGATGCGGGTAGGCCTAGCCCGCGTGTTGTGGTGGGGCTGCCGGTCGCTGTGACGGACGACGAGTCGGCGGGAAGAGCGCAGGCGGCGGAACTGTTCGAGCGGTACGGCACTCTTGTGAACTACCGCCGCATCCTGGATGTGGAGGATGTAGAGGGACCTTCGGAGGTCGCAGTTGTGGGGAATGAAGCGGAGGTCGAGCGGCAGATCCGGGCGTTTGCAGACGCGGGAGCAACCGAGTTCGTCGCATCGGTGTTTCCGGTGGGCGATGATGCCGATGCTTCGGTGGCGCGGACACAGGCGCTGCTGAAGTCGCTGGTCGGCTAGCGAGAGGCCACCGCGGATGAAGATTGTAACCGCCGACGAGATGCGGCGCATTGAGGACCGCTCCGAGGAGATGGGCGTGTCCAAGGATGCGCTGATGGAGCGGGCCGGGCTGGAATCGGCGCGCTACATCCGCCGGCGATTCTCCCCGCTGTTCGGCGTGCCGGTGGTTGTGCTGGTGGGGCCGGGCAACAATGGCGGCGACGGGCTTGTGGTGGCGCGGCACCTGCATCGCTGGGGTGCGCGAGTAAGCGTGTACATCTGCCGCGACAGGCGCGCGCCCGACCCGAAACTGGACATCGTCAACGGACTCGGCATTTCGGTCGTTGCCGCATCGGGCGATGACGGGCTGCGGCGGCTGCGGGGACTTCTCGGTACGGCGCATGTGGTGGTGGATGCGGTGCTGGGAATCGGGCGCCTGAGACCGCTTGAGGGAACGGTGCGAGACATTCTGCTGATGCTGGCGGAGACGAAGGCTGCGCGTCCTGAAATGTCAACGGTCGCTATCGATGTGCCGAGCGGGATGGATGGAGACAGCGGTGACGCCGATCCTGCTTGTCCCGCGGTGGACATCACCCTGTCGATGGGATATCCCAAGGTCGGGCATTACGCATATACTGCCGCATCGCGGATTGGCAGGCTGGACACGGTGGAGATCGGGCTGCCGGACAACGTGGATGGTGATGTGCCGCTGTCTTTGATGACCGATGGCAATATGCGTCCGATGCTGCCCCTGCGTCCATCGGACTCGCACAAGGGTAGCTTCGGCAGGACGATGGTTGTGGCGGGATCGCTGAACTACATCGGGGCGGCGTACCTGGCGGGGAGCGCGGCTACGCGGGTGGGCAGCGGGCTGGTTACGATTGCGCTGCCGTCGTCCATACAGATGGCGGTGGCGGGCAAGGCGACGGAGCCGACGTACCTGCCGCTTGGGGAGTCTTCTCCGGGCGTTGCGCTGCCATCGTCTGCGGGCGATGTGCTGGGTGCGCTGGGCGACTACAACAGCTTGCTGATTGGGTGCGGCATGGGGCAGGCGGCGGATATGCAGAAGTTCATCGAGAGCGTGTTGTTATCAGACGAGCAGTTGCCACCGACGGTGGTTGACGCGGACGGGCTGAACACGCTGGCGCGAACGGAGCGATGGTGGGAGCGGTTTACTGACTTGGCAGTACTGACGCCGCATCCGGGGGAGATGGCGCGTCTCACGGGTATGAGCACCGGGCAGGTGCAGGCGGACCGCATAGGCGTCGCGGTTGAGTCGGCAGCGCAGTGGAATAAGATCGTTGTGCTGAAGGGAGCGCATACGGTCGTCGCATATCCGGTCGGGCGGGCGATGGTGTCTCCGTTCGCCAATCCCGGGCTTGCGACGGCGGGAACTGGTGATGTGCTGGCGGGGAGCATTGCGGGCTTGCTATCACAAGGGGTGTCACTCGAAGATGCGGCGGCGCTTGGTGTGTATTTGCACGGGCTGGCAGGTGAGTGCGTGCGAAGCAGGCTGGGCGACACGGGGATGGTGGCAAGCGATCTACTGCCAGAGTTGCCGCTGGCGATCAAGGCGATGCGCGAAGGGGACGGCGGCTAGTGGCGCAACTGCGAGGCGAGGAGCGCGCGCGCTATGTGAGCCGCATGTTCGGGCGCATATCGCGGCGGTACGACCTGCTGAACACGGTGATGACGGGCGGCATGCACTATGCATGGCGGCGACTGGCGGCGTATGACGCCGTTGGTTCTGGGCTGGATGGCGCGGCGCTGGATGTTGCCTGCGGCACCGGGGACTTCGCATTCGACCTTGCGCGGAAGCCGAGTGTCGAGCATGTGGTGGGGCTGGACTTTGTGCCGGAGATGCTTGCGCTTGCAAAGGGCAAGGCGGCGCGGCAGGGGTTGAGCGATAGGACGGACTTCTCAGTGGGGGACGCGCATGCGCTGCCGTTCGAGGATGACAGCTTCGTGTGTGTGACTGTGGGCTTTGGCGTGCGAAACTTCATCGATGTGCCGCGCGCGCTGCGGGAGATGGCGCGGGTCGTGCAGCCGGGCGGTCGCGTGGTGGTGCTAGAGATCGTGCGGATGGAGGGCAAGGGGCTGCATAATCGGGCATTGCCGTGGTGCTTTCAGAAGGTGGCGCCGGTGCTTGGGGCGGTACTGGCTGGGGATAGCGAGGCGTACTCGTACCTGCCGCAGTCGGTGGACGAGTTCCTGAGCGCGAGGCAGCTTGCGGAGGCGATGGAGAGCGCGGGACTGCGGGATGTAAGGCGGCGCAGCCTGGGGATGGGGATGGTGGCGATTGTTACGGGTGAGGTTGGCTAGAGCGACGGTCGCTCGATGAGAGTGACGCCGGTTACCTGCGTCTCGTTCTCGTGGATGTACTCGACCTGGATCTCCTGGTCTATCTCAAATGTCCATAGCAGGGTGAGGAATGCCGCCATGTCGGGTGTGGGAATGTCGTTCAGCTTGGTGATGACATCGCCGACGCGGATGCCGCCTTCGTAGGCGGGGCCGTCGAGAGTCATGCGGGTAACGATGATGCCCTCATCAACATTCAGGCCGAGCTGGTTTGCGCGAGCGGGCGTTACATCTGCGCCCGTTAAACCTATAAGCGGCCTGACCACACGACCATGAGTGATGAGGCTGTTTATTATGGGCTGGGCGGCAGTGGAGCTGATTGCGAAGCCGATACCCTGCGCCTGACGAATTATCGCGGTATTGATGCCAATGACCTCGCCATTGAGATTGATGAGCGGGCCACCGCTGTTGCCGTCATTGATCGCGGCATCTGTCTGAATGAGGTCGTAGAGATCGCCGCGCTCTGTGCTGAGGGTGCGTCCTCGCGCGCTAACGATGCCGAGCGTGACCGTCGGACCGCCCTTGAGTGCGAGAGCGTTGCCGAGCGCAACCACCCAGTCGCCTACATGGATGTTGTCCGAATCACCCATGGTGATGGTCGTCAGATTCTCGTCGTCGATCTTGAGAACTGCCAGGTCCGTGATGATGTCGCGACCCACAATCTTGGCGTCGTAGGTCTTGCCATTGGAGAGCGTTACCTGTATGTCGTTCGCGCCCTGAATGACATGGAAGTTGGTCACTATGTAGCCATCGGGCCGGATGACGACACCGGTGCCTGCGCCCTCATTGGCGAAGTCGAAGAACATGCCGCGGCTGACGGACTCCACTGAAATGGAGGCGACCGCAGGCTCGATCTCGTGGACGAGAGTCGATATGGATGGCAGAGATGTCAGCGTTGCAGGAGGTGGGTTGGGCGCGGAGTGCGCGATGAATGGATTGTCGGGAATACCCTTAGGGAGGTGAGGCGCGGGTTCTTCCACATTTGGCGCAGGCGTGGCTTCCTGAACCGCCTCGCCGGAAAAGGTCGAGAGTTGTTGAGCTGACGCAGGACCAGCATCTTGCGAGCAAGCAGTGGCGGCGATGACGAACGCGACAACGAGCGCAGCCACCAGTGAAATGCGTAGAGTCTTCATACATCCATAATAGCCAAGCCTCTATTAGCGGTCAAACACGGTACAGGGTCATTTTCTTCGCAGTCCGATAGACTCTAGCAGTTCGCAGTAATTTCTCAGGAATGTGGCAAACAGCAGCGCGTCCTTTCGCGATGATATATATTCTTATCCTATGAAACTGCTAGCTGCTGCCGCATCTTTCGTGGGTGGGGCACTTGTCGCCCTGGAGTTCGGCCTGGGCATCCCGCTGGTGCCGCTTGTCCTGTTCGCCGTCGCGGCGCTTTCGGGCGCGCTCCTGCTTGCCAGCCTGCGGAGGTCGCCCTGGCCCGCGCTTATCGCGCTTACTTTCATTCTCGGTGTTGTGCGCGTGGCGGTGAACGATGATACGGCGTTGCCCACATACGCAAGCCTTCGTCCACAGCAGGTTGAGGGCGTGGTGCTGAGTGATGTGGAGGCATTGGGGAGCTTCGCTCGCTTCCGGCTGGGCGCAGAGCGCATCAGGCCTTACGGCGGCGCGTGGATGCCTGCGGAGGGTACGCTTCTGGTGACGGCGCGGGCGACTGCCGAGATAGCCGAGCGTCGCGAAGCGCCTTACTTCCGATATGGAGACCGCCTGCGGGTCGAGGGGACTATTGGGGAGCCGCCTGAGTTGGAGGAGTTCGACTACGCGGCATATCTGGCACGGCAGGGCATCGCGGAGGTGCTGGACGCGCGCAGTGTCGCGATTATCGGGACAGGCGAGGGCAACCCATTCTACCGCTCGCTATACAGCGTCAGGCGGCAACTTGCCGCGTCCATCGCAGTCGTAGTGCCTGAGCCACAGGCTGCACTAGGACAGGCGACGCTGCTGGGATTGCGGCGAAACATCCCGACTGAGCTGACCGACGCATTTCGACGAACAGGCACGGCGCACCTACTGGCGATTTCCGGGTTGCATGTGGGCATATTGCTCGGCATCAGTCTTGCGGCGAGCGGCGCGCTCCTGGGCAGGAAGCATCACCTACACCTGATTGCGCCGCTGCTGGTAATCTGGCTGTACGGCTTGCTTTCCGGGATGTCTCCATCGGCGACGCGGGCGTGCATAATGGGCAGCGTGTTCCTGGCATCGCTGGCGTTCGGCAGGCAGCGCGGATCGCTTGCGCCAATCGGAGTCGCTGCCGCGCTGATGGTTGCGATATCGCCATCCGTCTTGTACAGCATATCGTTTCAGCTCAGCTTCGCGGCGATCGCGGGCATTGCGGCGTATTCGGATACCTTCGGGGACGGGCTGAAGGCGACTGTCGAACGGCTAATCGGGCGGCGGTCCATAATGCGCACGCCAATTGTCGGTATCGCGGATATGCTGGGCGTATCGCTTGCGGCGACCATAGCGACATTGCCGTTGATTGCGTTCCACTTCGAGCGAGTATCGACTCTGGGCATACCGGCGTCTGTGCTGACTCTGCCAGTGCTGCCGTTTCTCATAGTGGGGAGTGCAGGCGCGGCGCTTGCCGGACTGGTGAGCACTACGCTCGCGACGCCGCTCGGCTGGCTGACTTGGGGCGCGGGCGCGTACCTTACCGGCTTGGTTACCCTGCTGGCAGGGCTGCCGGGCGCGTCGGTTGACATAGGAGACCTAGCGGCGCCGGCTGTCGCTGCGTATTACGGCGTACTGCTGCTGGCATACGGCGCGACAATGATGTTCCGCGGGGCGGTGCGCGGGTTCTTGCGGCGGATGGTCTTGTGGCGTGGTCATAGAAACTCGTCGCAAGCGAATTGGGGTTCTCCGCAAGCAGCTAAAGTGTCCCGCTCCAGGAATATAGCGATGTGGCTGCTTGTGCCTGCTGCCTTCTTCGCGTCTCTGGCATGGTCGCAGGCGCTCACGAATGAGGACCGCCTGCATGTCGTTTTCTTCGATGTGGGTCAAGGTGACGCTATTTTCATAGAGACTCCGGGCGGCAGGCAGATGGTCGTTGACGGAGGCGCGGATCCACTCTTGATGACTCGTCTGCTCGGGGAGCGCATGCGATTCACTGACAGACACCTTGACATCGTGGCGGCTACGCACCCGAACAGCGACCACATAGGCGGACTTGTACAGGTTCTGGAGAGGTACGATGTGGGAGCGGTATTGGAGCGGCGCATCGAATACGAGAGCGCGACATATCAGGCGTGGGAAAGGGCCGTGAGGGAGGAGCAGACCGATGGAGCAATGGTGATCGAGGCGAGAGCGGGACAGGTCATCGCGCTTGACCGCGATGTTCTTGTCGAAGTACTGGGACCGCCGAGCGAGCTGCTACGCGGCACGGAATCGGACGCGTATAATGCATCGCTGGTGCTGCGGCTGGTGTACGGCGAGGTGAGCATGCTGCTGACAGGAGACATCTTCGCAGAGGAAGAGCGGGCACTGGTGGCAAGGGGCACCGATGTGGATAGCGATGTGTTGAAGGTGCCGCATCACGGGAGCGACAGCAGCTCTACGCCAGTATTTCTTAATGCGGTGAGTCCCGCCGCCGGGGTGATTTCGGTGGGTGAGGGCAATCGATACGGGCATCCGCATGCAGAGGTGCTTGAAAGGCTTCGGGAGTTTGTGGACGACGGGATGCTCTTTCTGACGGCGGAACGCGGATCGGTGGAGTTCATCAGTGACGGGGAAACGCTGTGGGTGCGTACTGAGCGGTGAGGTTGCAGGGACAAGCTAGATGGGCACGATAATCTCGGAAGCGACCATGTTAGTATTGCAGCACTGGTACTTGGTTCGACACTGTCTCAACTCGGAGGTGCGACATGGTATGGAGCGGCGATCCTGAAGGCATTTACAGCTCGTTGGGCGTGAAGCGCGTCATCTCGGCGTCGGGCAGCACGACGGCATACGGCGGCACCAAGACGCGGCCGGAGATTCACGACGCAATGAACAAGGCGTCGCGGATGATGGTGAGCCTAGACGATCTGAATCGCGCGGCGAGTCGCATCATTGCGGATGCGACGGGCGCAGAGGCGGGCTTTGTAGCGAGCGGCGCGGCGGGGGGACTCGTGCTGCAGGCGGCGGCAGTCATTGCGGGCTCCGACCCGGCAATGATGGACAGGCTTCCGAATACGACGGGCATGAAGAACGAGATTATCATTCATAAGAGCCATCGCTTCCCATACGACCAGTGCTACACCTCCGTTGGCGCGAAGTTCGTGGAGATTGGCGACGGCAGGCGGTGTCAGCCGTGGCAGTTGGAGGCGGCGTTCACTGAGAACACGGCAGCGGTTGCGTACCTGTTCTCGCCGTTCATCACGCGGCGGTCGATACCGTTCCCTGAGGTGTGCGAGATAGCGCACAGCCACGGCGTGCCGGTCATCGTGGACGCTGCGTCAATGCTGCCGCCACGCACGAACCTGCGGCGATTCACGGCGGAGGGCGCGGACATGGTCATATACAGCGGAGGCAAGGCCGTCCGAGGGCCGCAGGGGACGGGCATCCTGTGCGGTCGCGAGGACCTGATAGACGCCGCGTTCGCGAATGCCGCGCCACACCAGTTCATCGGGCGCGGGATGAAGGTCGCCAAAGAGGAGATTGTCGGGCTGCTGCGCGCTATAGAGATTTTTGTGGATGAGGACGAAGAGGCGGAGATGGCGCGGTACACCAGCATGGCGCAGCAGGTGGTGGACGCGCTGGCGGAGGTGAGCGGGCTGCGGGTCTCGCTGGAGCATGACGAGTTCAATTACCTGGTTCCGCACGCGGTGATGCGCTTCACGCGAGAGTGGAGCGGGCCGGGGCGCAACGAGGTGTATCAGGCGATGGTCGCGGGCGATCCGCCGATATACCTGCACGACATATTCGACCCTGACGAACTCGCAGTCGATCCGCTAAATCTGGACGATGAGGAGCTGGAGATCGTGATCCGGCGGCTGAGTGAGGCGCTGTTGGGGTAGTGGGGCTTTCCCTGCCATTTTACCTGTTCATGGGCTTGACCAATTTCCATGAAAAGCGCACAATTATACGATACTATGTATAGGTGTGCCTGATTGCTTGTTACACTGGTAATCTAGGCTATCTGGCGCATAGTGAAGGCATGCAGATTTACGACCCCATACAGTACGCGACAGGCGTTAGGAGAGGAGCAAAGGTCAATGGGTTCCAATGGCAGCAACGGGCATAGCAAGTCTTTGGTGTTTGTACAGCTCACCGGGGGCAACGACGCGCTAAATACGGTCGTTCCCATCAATGACGAGCACTATTACAATTTCCGCCCAGCGGTGCAGTTCCACCCCGAAGACCTGCTGGAGCTGGACGGCAACATCGGGCTGAACCCGAATATGACGGCCATGAAGAGGCTGTGGGACGAGGGCAAGGTTGCCATCATCAACGGCATCGGCTATCCGAACCCCAACCGCTCCCACTTCCGCTCGATGGACATCTGGCACACCGCCGAACCGACGAAGGTAGCGACGGAGGGCTGGCTGGGTCAGCTGACGCGCGATCTGGACCCGAAGGGCGAGAATGTGCTGACGGCGGTGAACTTTGGACGTGGCCTTCCTCGCGCACTGTCGGCACAGGGCGTTCCTGTCGCATCGGTGGGCGACCTGGCGACTTACGGGCTGTATCCGGACATCCGCGACGAGACGATCCGCAACCAGACGCTGGATATGTTCTCGCAGATGTACGGCGGCTCGGGCAAGGACGCCGTCAAGGAGTTCATCCAGCAGACGGGCAGGGGCGTGATGCAGGGTGCTGACATTCTTGGCACGGCGCCGCGCAACTACTCGTCGAGCATCGAGTACGCCGACACTTCCATCGCGCAGAGCCTGAAGGACGCCGCACAGGTGATGTTCGCGGACATCGGCACGCGCATCTTCTACACGGGCCAGGGCAGCTACGACACGCATGCGGGCGAGGTTCCGATGCACCAGAAGCTCATCGGCGAGATGTCCAACGCGGTCGGGGACTTCTGGGACGATGTTGAAGAGCATGGCTATGAGAATGACACAGCGGTCGTCATCTTCTCCGAGTTCGGGCGGCGCATCAAGGACAACGGTTCCGGCACCGACCACGGCTCAGGAGGCGTCGCGTTCGTCATCGGCGGCGGCGTAAAGGGTGGCCTGTACGGCGACTTCCCGTCGCTCGCACCCGAGGATCAGCTTGAAGGCGATATGCACTTCAACAACGACTTCCGCAGCGTGTACACGGACCTGCTGGAGGACTGGATGGGCGTTGACGCGAAGCCGATCACGAACGGGACATTCGAGAAACTGGATATCATTAAGAAGTAATGTCGGTAGGACGGAAGGGATGGGCAGAACGAACCTTGCCCATCCTTCCGATAGGCTCAGGACGAACTGGTTAATGACAACACCCAACGAGCATGTGACAATCACGCTACGACTCCTTGAGCACGCCAACGAGCAGTTGCGGCGGGGTGACCTCGTGCAAGCGTCTGAGAAAGGCTGGGGCGCGGCGGCGCACTACCTGAAAGCCGTCGCAAAGCAGAGGGGTTGGCGGAACGAATCGCACAGGGACTTTTTCACCATCAAGAACCGCCTAGCGGGCGAAACTGATGAACCAGACCGACTGAACTTACTTTTCACTGCCACGCGCAGTCTGCATCAAAATTTCTATGAACCTCTATATTCGCAGGATGATGTCCGAGTCGCGATTAATTCGGCGAGGGAGTTCGTTGAGATGCTCGAACGGGCAGATGTGATGCGTGAACCACCCGCCGACTCTCTGAATGGGCCAGCGCAGGATGGTAGCGATGGGAACATTTAGACATCCAGTTGAGATTGGCAATCCTTCGGGAACGCAGTTTGAGCTTGTGAATCCGACGGTGGATACGGGCGCGACATATAGTTTTATGCCCGCATCGTTGCTTGAACGACTGGAAGTTTAACCACACAGAGACATGACCTTCGTGCTCGCAGGCGGGGGCCGAATTGAACGTCCTATTGGAGAGGCACGCATACGAGTAGGCGGACGCCAGGCAACGACAATTGTGATCTTTGGCGACGAGGAGGCGATGCCCCTATTGGGCGCATATGCGCTTGAAGGATTAGGGCTTGCAGTTGATCCTGTGCATAGACAGCTCATCGAAATGGAAGAAGCTTATCTGCTGTGATTACATAAAAGCCGCAGATTATTACGACCCAAGGACCATAGTTCGGAGGCGAATATGACCACTGCAACGAAATCTGATGTTGGACTTATCAAGCACCTGCTGCGGCGTGCGTCCTTCGGGGCGACACCGGTCGAGCTTGACCACTACGAGGGGCTGGGCTATGAGGCTTCCATAGAGGAGCTACTACATCCGGGCGACCCGCAGAACATGCCTGACGACATTATCAAGCGATATCACACCGACATGCATGAGCTGCGCTACGGCAACTCCGCCACCGCCTACTGGCTCTATCGCATGGTGACCACGAAGGCTCCTATGGAGGAGAAGGTCGCGCTCTTCTGGCACGGCGTGTTCGCCACAGGCTACGCGAAGACTAACCAGGCGCGCTCACTCCTGAACCAGATTGACATGTTCCGCAGGCTTGGACTGGGCAAGCTGGACGACCTGCTGATCGACCTCGCCAAAGACCCGTCGATGATCATCTGGCTGGACAACCAGGAGAATCACGACGGCGCAATCAACGAGAACTGGGGCCGCGAACTGCTGGAGCTGTTCAGCATGGGCATCGGCAACTACACCGAAGACGACATCAAGGAGGCATCGCGCGCGTTCACCGGTTGGACGCTGGGCAACGCCGAATACATGGCGGTGCGTGCCTCCAAGGACTCCATCTGGCCGTATGGCAGGATCGCCTGGCACTTCAACTTCCGCGATGGCGACCACGATGGCGGCGAGAAGCACTTCCTCGGCGAGACGGGCGAATTCAACGGCGATGACATCGTGCGCATCATCTGCAAGCAGCCGGCAACGGCGCGCTTCATTGCACGACATCTCTATGACTTCTTCGTGGCGGACGAGGAGCCTGTGCCTCAGTGGCCATACACGGCACCTCGCGACCCTGAAGCGATCGATGTGCTGTCGCAGGCATACTTCGACGGCGACCATGAGATTCGCCACATGCTGCGCGTGCTCTTCAACTCTGACTTCTTCAAGGAGGCGCAGTACGCGCGGGTCAAGTGCCCGGCGGAACTGGTTGCAGGAACGATGCGGCTGAGCGGCAGCGTGACGCAACCTGATATGGGCATTCTTCCCACTTCCGATCTGGCTGGCTTCATGGGGCAAACGCTGCTCAATCCCCCGTCGGTCGAGGGCTGGCACGAGGGCACTGAGTGGATCAACAGCGGCGCGCTGGTGGAGCGCGTCAACTTCGCAGCCAAAGAGATAAGCGACATCACCGCTCCGGGAGTGCGGGTCATACTTGATCGCCTTGCGGACCAGAACGGCGGCGAATACACGGCGACCGAAATTGTGGACGCCTGCCTGGACATCATGGGCACCGCCGAGATGGACATCGAGTTGCGCGCGGCGCTCATCGCGCATGTGGGCATCAAGGGCGACATATCGCTCGCGGGACATGAGCAGGGCGACGAATCCGAGCAGCGAGTGGGCGAACTCCTTGGCCTTATCGCATCCACCACGGAGTACCAGCTAGTATAGGAAACTCAAGCGGATGGACGGAACACTTATTCGTTAAGTCCTGTCCATCCGTTTTAATTTCGCAGATAACTGACGAGGGCATTACGAATGACCACTTCCGCAGCACAGACGCTGAAGCTCGAATACGTGAAGACGATAGGCATCGTGAACAATGCTCCAGTAGGGCGCGGCTTCGCTAATCCGGTTGACCTCGCGGTACGCGCAGACGGTCGCATCTTCGTGCTGAACCGCGGCGCGCCGGTATTCACGCGCATCGGCGTCATAAACTGGGACGAGGACTATCTGTATGAGTTCTCTTCACACGGCGACGCAGAGGGGCAATTGCGACTTGCGGCAGGACTTGCGCTAAGCAATGACGGCAGCAAGGTCTATGTTTCGGACGAGTACAATCACCGCATCAGCACCTTCGACTCGGATAGCGGCGACTTCGTGAAGGCATGGGGCAGCCTCGGCAGCGAACCGGGAGAACTCAACGGTCCGACCGGCATTGCGGTTGACGCCGAGGACAACCTGTACATCACAGACCAGAACAACCATCGCGTGCAGAAACTCACGCCGGAAGGTCGCCACCTGCTCACATTCGGCAACGCAGGAAGCGGCGACGGCGAGCTGAATATGCCGTGGGGCATCTGCGTCGCGCCGGACAGCAGCGTATTCGTAGCGGACTGGCGCAACGACCGCATTCAGCAGTTCAGCGCGGAAGGCGAGTTCATCGCCACGTTCGGCGAGTCGGGCGATGGCGACGGACAGTTTACCCGTCCTGCGGGCGTGGCGGTTGACGCCGACGGCAACATCTATGTCGCGGACTGGGGCAACGAGCGCGTGCAGGTGCTGGCCGGAGACGGCAGCCACCTGATGACGCTGCGCGGCGAGGCTACGCTGTCCAAGTGGGCGTATGACTTCCTTGCGGCGAACCCGGACGAGGTGGAGACCCGCAAGATATCCGATCTTATACCGGAACTGCCGCCTCACTTCAACACGCCGCACCTTATCTCCTCGCAGATAGAGCCGTACTTCTGGGGACCCGCATCCGTGAACTTCGACAACGAGGGGCGGATGTTCGTGACCGAGTCGTCGAGGCATCGCATACAGGTGTACCAGTTGGGCTAGAGGCTCTGGCGCTCAGGGTCCAGCAGGCAGCCAGTATTGAAAGCAAAGAGGCGGGATTGTTGTCCTGCCTCTTTCATTGTCTGCGACCTACTCATCCTCGCTTCCGCTCACGCGGTACAGCTCCTTGCTGAGATCGGTCGCAATCCTGGCGTCGCGCCTGTCGAGCATGCGCAGAGTGGCGCGCGCCATCAGTTGCAGTGTTTTGTCGAGACGCACCAGCATGCGCTCCAAGCGGAACATGAACCACATGAGCAGCACTCCCGCTAGTCCTATGTTGATGAACTGAATCAGATCTGATACCAACTTTATTTCCTCCTCTCTCCTACCCTCTGACCTTCCTCCAAGAGTCAGGCATTCTCCAGCTGTCAACAGCGCGGGTTAAGCCTGTTGCAATAGCAGCACCCGCTCCATTCGCTTCCCGCCCTGCCCCACTTCTAGTGTATGGCCTTCAACGAAGAAGTCGCCGTTGATGCCCATGTCCGGGTAGCTTAGCGCGATACGGTCCGAGAGTCGCAGTTGCAGCGTCAGAAGCGTGTTGGCGTCCGAGCCGCCGGGCAGTGCTGCCTTGAGCGCAGTTCGTGGCGTGGAGCGCCTTGCCAGCCTCCGTTCGAGCGTGGCCTGTGCCTGCTGAGTTTCTCGCGTCCAACGCGCTTCGATGCTGCGAATGCGCTGGCCGTATGTAATCCCGCTGGCCGGGTTCTCTGCCGTCAGCAGCAGCGGTGCATTGAAGGTAAGCGCGTTTACGGAGCGCATCCCCAATCGCGTCAGGTATCCCGCAGTGCTTCCGAATTGGACCCGCACCAGCGTGCCCTTGCCGTTGAAGAGGCGACTAGCCGGATAGGTGACGGTAAGCTGCTCCGTGATGTCAGTGCCCGTGCCGTCAGGCTCAGTGTTTGCGGCGAAATCGGTGTTTGGCAGCGGGCTCAGATGCCCGCCGACCACATCGAAGTCCTTGCTTTCGGCTAGGAATTCACGCGCCGCGCCCGCGTCGAAGTAAGGAGTCTCGCCCAGAGTCCACACGGTGCGATGGCCGTGGTTCGTGGCGTCTCGGATTCGCATGAAGAGCTTGTTTTCGATGTTACCCACGCCATCGCTATACTCCAGGTCAGAGAAATATCCGTCTGCGCCGCCGCCCTGAGAACGCAGTACTGCCCTTGCTGTCGTATGAGGCGCTAACTCGCGGTGGCTGCGGTTCTCTATTCGCCAGAGTCCGTTTCCGTCCACATAGATGAAGCCGTCCTCCTCGTCCTGCAGATGGAGTATTTCGTCCGCTGCCTGCACCCCCCAGAGCGGAGGACTCCATAGCTGCGGCACAAGTTCCATGCCGGAATCCAGCAAGCGAGATGTGGCGTCAACGCCGGAGTAGTCCAGGATGTCGCCGAGAATCTCGTCCGAAGTCTGCGGGAATGGAGATGTTGCGTACATGTACAGGGTCACGCTTTCGAGGCGGCGCATCTCGTCGTAGACACGGAGGTGGCATTCGCCCGCTCCTGGCTGCGGGTCTATGCTATGCAGGTCGCCGTAGAAGAGCGAGACCCAGCCTCCGAACTGCTGCCACAGGTGATCTGCCGCGCCGTCGCAGTACAAGCCGTGCTGTGTCGCGGCGGTGTTGAATGTGGAGCGGGCGGTTATCATCTGTTGCCGGTCAACGAAGACGCGAATAGAGTCGCCGTGCAACTCTATCTGAATGAAGCGCCTATCGTCCGGATTCCATTGCAGCTCGGTTTCGGCAAGGAGCGTGTCGCTTTGCCGCTCCACTTTGCGAAGTTCCAGGGCAGTGCCTGTAACACGCAGGTACAGAAAATTGTCGGCGTCCGTGTAGCGCAGGGCAAGCCCGCCATGCTGAGACGCATCGCTGCCTCTAACGAATTCGCAGCCGAAAGACGCGTCGGCGAGCCCGAAGTCTATTGTTGCTATCCGTCTGCCTGAGCGTGCGCCGTCTGTCTGAGCGCCGCCGCTTGTTGCAATGCGGAAGTCCTGATTTGCGGTCGTCCAGCGATATGCCTTGCCGTACTCGGGGGAGTGGTCGGCAAGGCTCGTGCCCGGAACATCGCCGAAGTCGTCGTATGGGAACGCTGCTCGCAGCCACACCTTGCGTCCCGGTCTCACGTTGCCAGACAGTGGCGATGCGCTGTTTGGTGGGCTGTACTTGTGGTCCGAGTTCGCAAGCCGAATATCCAGCCGAGCAGGTTCCATGTATTCGGTTTCCAGGTCTCGCATGTGGCGCAGCGACAGCCCTTGCGTGGCGTGCGTTATGTCGTCATCTGCGCCTGCGAACCGCCCGTCGCCACTCCAGTCCACCATGAGTTTCCACTTGGCATCAGTCATAACTCGCAACCTCCCATCATCCGCATCCCTCACACTCTGTTGACTGCGCCTTCGACTTGCAGCGTCGCGCGCCAGGATACCGGCTCTCCCGCGCGACTGAGCATCTCGTAGGACTTTACCCAGCATTTTCCTGCATAGCGCACCTTGCCTACCGCCAAGCCCGACGGCGCGTACTCGAACTCCGTAGGCGAATCGTGGTACCGCAGCGCGCCTAGAATGGCGTCCGCGCCCAAGACCGCCGCGTCATCGAACAGTCCGTTTATGGCAAATGCTGTTGACTCCGCGCCAGGCTTGAAGCGCGCGCCGGAATCGCCGAGCGCGGTTACATCGTTGAGCGCACGCTCGCCCGGCAAACCGCGCACCTCGGTGATGTATGCCGACAGGTCGCGCATAGTGCCGCCAATGTCGGCGATGCGAAAGCGTGAACCTTTCCCATCTATGAATGCCATCCCAAACCTCCCCACATCCGCCGAACGAATCCGCATGCTCGTCCCAGAAATTCAGCCAAACAAAAAAAGGGACAGACCCGTCTGATTTGGGTCTGTCCCTTGCTGAAACAATATAGATTGTATGTTCGGCTATGTCAAGAGTTAAGGGACAACTGTATTGCTAATGTGTGATGGTGTCACATTCAACGTTGCTCTGAATGCGGATTCACCCCCATCCTAACCTTCCCCCATCGAGAGGGAAGGGACTTCTGGATGCCTACGCCCCCTTCACATTGACTATCTGGCGGAAGGTGTGGATAACTTCGACTAGGTCGTTGGACTGCTCCATCACGAGGTCAATGTCCTTGTATGCGCCCGGAAGCTCGTCGAGGAAGGCTTCGGAGCGGTTGACCTCGATGCCCGTCATCAGGCGGTCGAAGTCGTCCATGGTGAACGAGTCACGCGCCTTGCGGCGGCTCATCCTGCGGCCTGCCCCATGAGGCGCGGTGTTGAAGGACTCGGTGTTGCCCCTGCCGCGCACTACATAGCTGCGAGTTCCCATAGAGCCGGGAATCAGGCCGAGCTGCCCTTCGCGCGCCTCGATCGCACCCTTGCGTGACACCAGGATGTCCTCGCCGTAGTGGTTCTCGCGCTGCGTGAAGTTGTGGTGGCACTGGATGCGCTCGACGACCTCGAAATCGCCGCAGCGGTACTGCATCAGCCGCAAGATGCGCTCCATCATCTCCTCGCGATTCAGCAGCGCGAACTCCTGCGCCCAATCAAGGTCGGTGATGTACTCGTCGAATTCGGGCGTGCCTTCACTCAGGTATGCGAGGTCGGCATCAGACAGTTCGACGCCGTCGCGCTTCATCAGCGACTTGGCGACCTTGATGTGGTGTGTGGCGAGGCGGTTGCCGACACCGCGCGAGCCGGAGTGCAGGAACGCCCAGACGCCGTCCTCTTCGTCGAGCACAATCTCGATGAAGTGGTTGCCGGAGCCGAGCGAGCCGAGCTGCTTACGCCAGTTTCGGCTCGTCTTGTCGTAGAACTCCAGACGACCCAACTCTTCTGCTCTGGCTTCGAGGCGCTCAACGCGAGGCTTCGCGGTCTTCTTCACGCTGGCGTTGTAGCGGCCTGCACTGAGGGGTATCTGGTGCTCGATAGCCTTGCGGATGTCAGACAGGTCTTCGGGCAGGTCGGTGCGGCTCATGCTGGTCTTCGCGGCGATCATGCCGCAGCCGATGTCCACACCCACAGCAGCGGGGATGATCGCTCCCAGCGTGGGGATGCAGGAGCCCACCGTCGCGCCCATGCCGAAATGGCAGTCGGGCATGACAGCGACATGCCTGAAGATGAACGGCATGCCTGACAGGTTGTGAATCTGCTGCAGCGCCGATTCTTCGACCTGCTTCTCCGGCACCCATGAAAGCACGTTTGGGCTCAGTCTGTGTGGTGGCATTTCCGTCTCTCCAATCGTCGATGAAAAAAGAAAGTAATGTTCCATCGTAGCATAGATTCTCGACGCACATTGTTCGCGTGCGCCTACCATTATCTCAACGCCGTTACTCGTCCGGGCCCGCCGATCCGCTGTGTTATACTGGGCGGCATTATGACACTATCACCTATCGAACACTCCACAACCGTTAGACTGCTTGAACCGCCCAGCGGCAGATGCAGCGTAATTATCGACACCGACACCTGGAACGAGATCGACGACCAGTTCGCCATTATCCATGCGCTGATGTCGCCGGAGCTGCACATCGAGACGATCCAGGCGGCCGGCTTTCACGCTGCCGTACGGAACACGAACAGCTTCGAGCACGGCATGGAGCTTAGCTATGACGAGATTCAGCGCGTGCTGGAATTGTCACCCATCAGCTACGATGGGCCGGTGCTGTACGGCTCGCGGCAGACGATGACCGCCACCGGCGGCGAACCGGTGCCGAGCGACGCCGCGGACAACATCGTGAGCAGGGCAATGCAGGAACGCGATGAGACGCTGTATGTGCTGGCGCTAGGGGCGCTGACGAATGTGGCGTCTGCCATTCTGATGGAGCCACGCATCCGAGAGCGCATCTGCGTGGTTTCGCTGGGCGGCTGGCCGTATCATGTGTCCGACTTCAGGGACTTCAACTTCATACAGGACCTGAAGGCGGCGCAGACGGTCTTCGACAGCGGAGTTGCGATGGTGCATGTTACCGGATTTGGCGTGTCGGAACTGCTAAGCACAACACGCTGGGAGATGGCGCAGCATGTCAATGGGCGCGGTAGAATCGGCGACCACCTATTCCAGATTTACGAGGAGTTTGTGGAGGACTACCCTGGGCGGGGCAAACCCATCTGGGACATTGCGCCGGTCGCCTGGCTCATCAACTCGGACTGGCTGAAGACGCATATCGAAGCGGCATCTATCTTAAGCGACGATCTTCGATACATAAAGCAAGCCACCCGCCATCCGATGCGAATCGTTGACTGGCTTGACCGCAGCGCCATCTTCAGCGACTTCTTCGAGAAGCTGCACAGAAATACATGAAGAAGGGACGGCCCAGGATGTAACGAGGGGTGAATTACATCTGCCGTCCCTTGCCAGAGTATGCGATTCAGCTTTTAGCCGGCCGGAGTCGTTACCTCTCCGTAGCGCTCGCCCGTGACCATGTATATGACATTCTCAGCGATGTTCGTGGTGCGGTCTGCGATGCGCTCAAGGTTGTGCGCCGCCCATAGCAGGTATGTGGCGCGGCGAATGACGGTGGGGTCGCCCAGCATGAATGTCAGCAGTTCGCGATAGACCTGTTCATACATGGCGTCTATCTCGTCGTCGTCTCTGCGCACTTCGATCGAAGAATCCACATCGTGCTTGACAAAGGCATCGAGGCTGCGACGCAGCATGTCGGACGCCATCTCAGCCATGCGCGGTATGTCAATCAGGGGCTTCAACGGCGGCTCGTCGCCCATCATCCGGCAAATCTTGGCGATGCCCTCTGCGTAGTCGCCCATGCGCTCAAGTTCGCTGGCCAGGTGTATGACCGTGACGAGAACCCGCAGGTCGCCGGCCATAGGCTGCTGTGTGGCTATCAGGTCAATGCACTTCTCTTCTATTTCATCCTGCTTGTCGTCGATGATGTCGTCTTCACGGATGACCTCTTCCGCCATCAACAGATCGCGATTTTTCAGCGCGTCCACGGAACGTCCAATCGCCTTTTCCACCATACTCGCCATCATCAGCAGTTCGTCCTGAACCAACTGTAAGTCGCGATGATATTCTGACCTTAGCAAGATGTCGATCCTCGTGAGGAAAGGTCGTTTCCCCTAGGGCAGCTCCTAGCTGAACCGTCCAGTAATGTATGCTTCTGTCCGCTCGTCTGTGGGATTGGTGAATATCTGCTGTGTGGGGGCGAACTCTACAAGGTAGCCGCATCTGCTTTCGTCAACCATCAGGAACGCGGTATCGTCCGAGACGCGCGCAGCCTGCTGCATGTTGTGCGTTACAATGATGATAGTGTAGTTGACCTTGAGTTCGCGGATGAGTTCCTCGATGGCAAGCGTGGCGATAGGGTCGAGCGCGGATGCAGGCTCGTCCATCAGGACGACCTCAGGCTCTACTGCGATGGCGCGGGCTATGCAGAGGCGTTGCTGCTGACCGCCGGAGAGGTCCAGAGCGCTGGTATTCAGGCGGTCCTTGACCTCATCCCAGAGCGCCGCCTGCCTGAGCGACTTCTCGACAGCCTCGTCGTAGTTCCCCATGTAGCCGTTGATCTTCAGGCCAAAGGCGACATTGTCGTATATTGACTTGGGGAAGGGATTCGGCCTCTGGAACACCATGCCGATGCGAGAGCGTATCTCCGTGGGGTCAACATCGTCCCCATAGAGGTCGTAGCCCTCGAACATGACCTGTCCGCCGATCTTGGCACCCGGCACGAGGTCGTTCATCCGATTGAAGCAGCGCAGCAGTGTGCTTTTGCCGCAGCCTGACGGGCCGATGAGCGCGGTTACCTCGCGGCGCTTGATCTCCAGGTTGATGTCGCGTAACGCCATGAAATCGCCGTACTTGACGCTCACATCGTTTGAGTGTAGAACGATGTCGCCGTTGGCATTGTCGTTGGTGTTGGCGGCGTTGCTGTCGTTCACGTTATGAACCATCCGATCTCACCTGATGACGGTCTCTCAATATGATTGCCACCGCGTTCATCGTGAGCAGCACCACGAGCAGCACCACGATGGCCGCCGCCGCTATGCCGCGAAACTCATCCTGCGGGCGAGAAGTCCAATTGAATATCTGTATTGGCAGCACGGTGAACTGTTCAAGCGGATGCACAGGCACGAATGTCAGATAGACAAGCGCGCTGATCGCGATTACCGGCGCCGCTTCGCCGAGCGCGCGGGACATTGCAAGTATCGTGCCCGTCAGGATGCCCGGCAACGCCTGCGGAAGCACGATGCCCTTTACGACCTGCCACTTCTCCGCGCCGAGCGCGTAGCCTGCTTGCCTGTATGTGTCGGGGACAGCGCGAATTGCTTCGCGCGAGGCTAATATCACGATGGGCATCACGAGGAGCGCCATCGTCATCGCGCCTGCCAGCAGCACACGCTCGCCCTGCAACATCCATTGCACGAAGAGTGACAGCCCGAGCAGTCCATAGACGATAGAAGGGACACCCGCAAGGTTGGAGAGGTTGATCTCGATGAATGCCGTCAGGCGGCTCGGCACAGCGTACTCTTCAAGGTAGATAGCTGCGCCCACGCCTATGGGAATGGCGAACATCCCCGTCAGGCCCATCAGCCATACGCTGCCCCAAAGGGCGGATTTGAGTCCGGCTTCTTCAGGATGGCGGGACGGGTATGAGTTGAGGAAGTTCCAGTTGAGCCAGGGCGCTCCCTCAGCGATGACCTGTGCGAGAAGCACCAACAGACCCACAATGCCGACCATCGTGGCGAGCAGGAACAGGACATATATGACGCTGCCCATCTTCTTTCGCATAGACAGTCGCGGCCTGAACATGGCTGTGGTTTGCTGCATTAGTATTTCTCCCGCCAGCGCCTGACGACGAAGTAGCCGAGCAGATTCATAGCCAGCGTAATCAAGAACAGAAGCAGACCGACAGCGAAGATGGTGTTGTATTCAAGCGAGCCGTGCGGAGTTTCACCGAGGCTGAGCTGCACGATGAACGCGGTCATCGTCTGGATGCTTTCGAGCGGGTTAATCGTGAGATTCGGCGTCGCTCCCGCAGCGATAGTCACGAGCATCGTCTCGCCGATGGCGCGCGAAATCGCGATGATAAAGGACGCCACGATGCCTGAGAGCGCGGCGGGCACCACCACACGCAGGCTTGTTTCCACGCGAGTAGCGCCAAGCGCGTATGCGGCGTTTCGCAGCGAGTTGGGCACCGAGTTCATGGCGTCCTCGCTCAGCGACGAGACCATTGGAATTATCATCACTCCCATCACGATTCCTGCGCTGAGCGCATTGAAGACCAGCATCTCAGGGAAAAGGACCTTCAGCAGCGGCGTAACGAATGTGAGGGCGAAGTAGCCGTAAACGACTGTCGGAATGCCCGCCAGTATCTCAAGGACGGGCTTGACGACGCGGCGCACCTTGTTGGGCGCGTATTCGGACAGGAAGATAGCTGCCGCAAGTCCGATTGGGAGCGCGACCATTGCCGCGATTGCAGCTATGAGCAAGGTACCGCCGACCAGTGGCAGAACTCCGTAGGCTCGCGGCTTGAGAATCGGGGTCCAGCGTGTGCCGGTGAGGAACTCCCAAGGCGAGACTTCGAAGAAGAAGCCGAACGCCTGCGATACCAGCGTGAAGATGATGCCCAAGGTCGTGAGGATGGATATGAGCGCGCAGCCAAAGAACAGCCAGCGAACTATCCTGCCCTCTAAGGATACGCCTCCTCGCCGCCGCATGCGCGGCACCGTATAGCGTGACGGGGAGGTAGCTTCCAGACGTTCTTGGGGCTGCGGTATCGTGCTTTCCATACCCGTACTACGCTACTTGCCCATGATTAAGTCGCCGTGAACGGATTGTTAACAGTCCGTTAATGAAGGGGCATCAGTGTCGCAGCACCGTGAAGCTGAATGTACTGCCCCTGCCCTCTTCGCTCTCCACGCTGACCTCGCCGCCGTGTGCTTGCACTATCTGCTGCACTATCGCAAGCCCAAGCCCGCTGCCCCCGTCCCGCCGCGCGCGGTCAACCTTGTAGAAACGCTCGAATACATGGGGCAGGTGCTCCCGCGGAATTCCCGCTCCGGTATCCCGCACAAAGACCCTGTGAATACCCTCTCCGCCTACGACGGACACATCAACATCGCCCGCCTCTGTGTTCTTCACGGCGTTGTCCAGCAGATTCACCAGCACCTGCCGCAGCTTGCCACGGTCACCGAGAGCGATCGCCGGGAACGATGGCAGACATGTGCGAAACTCCACTCCTTCTACGCTGTTGCCGTAATCTGAAGTCACCTCGGAAACCAGCTCGGACAGGTCCAGCGGCGTCAGACTCGGCAACTGCTGCCCGCTCTCTAGGCGCGACAACTCAAGCAGGTCCTCGACCATCGCGTTCATGCGATCAACTTCGCGATTCATACGCTGCAGAAAGTTGCGAGCGGTCCTGTCGTCGTCAAGCGCGCCCTCCTCCAGCGTCTCCACCATAACTTTCACTGATGCCAGGGGGCTGCGAAGTTCATGAGACACATTGGTAACGAACTCGCGCAGGGTGGTTTCCACCTGCCGATCGGCCGTCAGGTCGTGCAGCGTCAGCAGGATGCTGTTCGTGCCGCCGCCGAGCGGTGTGGCTATGGCGTTCAGGAAGCGACGTTGAGGCAAGAGCTCTACTTCAGCCTGGCGCAATACCCCGGAACTCAGGGACAGCGCTGCGACCTGCTGAATCTCGTAGTCACGCAGCGCCTCCACCAGTCGCGCGCCGACCGCGTCTCTCGCACTGATGTCAAGAAGCCATTCGGCCGCGCTGTTCATCAGCGTTATCCGCCCGTCAGCCTCTATCACGACTACGCCGTCCTCCATTGTGTCCAGCATCGCCGTCAACTTGCTGCTTTCAGCCGACATGTCGCTCAGCATGCCGCGTATGGTTTCGGCCATGCTGTTGAACGCCACCGCGAGTTCCTGTGTCTCGTCCGTAGATGAAGATCCCACACGATGCTCCAGGTCACCCTGCGCGAACCGGTTCGCACCCTCAGCGACCGCGCGAACGGAGCGCGAGGTATGGCGAAACAGGAAGTATCCGACGGCGACGGACAGCAGACCCACCACGATGGCGGCTACCGCAATGCTTACAATAATCCGGTAGATGTCCGGCTGCACCCGCGACGAAGGCACGGCGATGCGCGCCGCGCCGACAACGCCTTCTGAGGTCAAAATTGGCACGACGGCGTACAAGACTTCTTCGGAGAAGTTACCGTCAAGGGGTGAGCCCACGCCCACGCTGCCCGCGCTGGATTGCGAGAGCACGGCGCGTACTTCGCTGCGCCCAAGTTGCGAGGGTAGCTGAGAAGGCGACTGGACGCTGTCAGCGATGACGCCACCATCGACACCGATGAGCGTGACTCGCGCACTGGCGATCTGACTGAATGTCGATATGAGCGTCTGCTTATCCGTCTCGCCCTGTTCGGCATCGGCAAACGCAATCGCCACCTGCTCACTCACGAGGCGCGCCTGCCTGTCCAGGCTGTTCTGCAGGTTGGTGACGTAGGTATCGCGCACGAAGCCCACGAGATACAGGCTGACAAGGCCCAGGCTCGCGAAAATCAGCGCGGTATATGCCAGAGCGATGCGCCAGTGGAGCGAGCGGGGCAACCTCATCATCACATCAGTCCCTCTACTGCCGGGAGAGGGCCGGGGCGGGAGCCAGGTCCATCATCATCCGTCGAAGCGGTAGCCTACGCCACGAATCGTAACGATTCTGACGGGCTTGCTTGGTTCAGGCTCGATCTTTTCGCGCAGCCAGCGGACATGCACATCCACGGTGCGGCTGTCGCCGTAATAGTCGTGCCCCCAGAGACGTTCGAGGATCTGGTCGCGGGTAAAGGCGCGCCCGCGGTTCTTGGCGAGCAGCGCAAGCAGGTCGAACTCTCGCGGCTTGAGCTCCAGCCGCACACCGCCTCGGCGCACCATGTGGCTAGTGCTGTCGATCTCGAGGTCGCCTGTGTGCATGATGTCCACCTCGCCGGCGTCGCCGTCTGCAGAAGTGGAGCGGGCTGAGCGGCGCAGCATGTTGCGAACCCGCGCCATCAACTCGCGTATGCTGAAAGGCTTGGTGACATAGTCGTCGGCGCCTAGTTCCAGTCCGACAACACGGTCTATTTCCTCGCCACGCGCAGTGAGCATAAGGATTGGCACCTCGCTCTCACGCCTAAGGATGCGGCACACTTCGAAGCCGTCAAGCTGGGGCAGCATCACATCCAGAATGACAAGCTCGGGGCGCTTGGAACGCGCCGAGTTCAGTGCTTGTTCGCCGTCAATTGCCGTCTCCACGGCATAGCCCTCACGCTCCAGATTGTACCGCAGCGCTTCCAGCAGATTCTCTTCGTCTTCGACAACAAGCACAGTAGTCATGGTGTCAGTATGTCAGCATTTCTGCATTTCAGTCAACAACCGTCCGAACTCTCTATGCTACTATTCATGCTGCCGGCGGCTGAGTCCCGACAATCTAACGCTTGCCCTAGAGCTGGCCTGCGAGACGATGTTCCAGGTCCACCCCTGCCGCAAGCGGCATGTCCATTCCTTCAAGAATGGCTCTTCTGGTGAGGGCGAGTGTCTTCGGATTAATATCTGCCAGCCGCTGCGCGACTTCCTCGGCTTCTGACATCAGGTCATCAGCTTGCACGACGCTATGCGCTAGTCCCATGCGCCTTGCTTCCTCAGCGCCGACACGCCTGTTGGACAGAATCATTTCCAGCGCCCTGCTCGCGCCCACTACGCGGCGCAGCGTCTGCGTACCGCCTGCCGCCGGAATCATGCCAAGCGCAACCTCAGGCATTGCGAACTGCGCGTCATCGGCGGCTATGCGGATGTCACACAGGCAGGCAATCTCCACGCCGGAACCGATAACATAGCCGCGCATCGCCGCAATCAGAGGCTTACCAAGCGACAGAAAGAGTCCCCAGATGTCGCGCTCCCAGCGCACCTGTCGCGCGATTGCCAGTGATGGCGCAGTGCCGAACTCCGTCAGGTCGGCGCCCGCGCAGAACGCGCGCTCACCTGCGCCGCTTATCACCGCCGCACGCACCTCCGGGTCGTCGCGCACCGCCTCCAGCGTGATGAAAAGCTCATCGCGCATCTGCACATTATAAGCGTTCATCACCCTGGGGCGGTTCAGCACAATGTGCGCCACCGCTCCGCTCTTGCTGTACAACACCACAGGCTCTACCATGCCCCTAATTTAACATGGATGGACAGGATATACAGGATGGGGCGAGAAAAATCCCGTCCATCCCGTATATCTATGTAAAGTAAGTCGGGAGGACAACATGAACATCGGCTTCATCGGACTTGGCAACATGGGCGGCGGCATGGCGGCGAATGTACTCCGCGCCGGACACGATCTCACGGTGCATGACCTGCGACGCGAGGCGGCAACACCGTTGCTGGAGAACGGCGCGTCATGGGCAGACACGCCCGCAGAGGTAGCCGCTGCCAGCGAAGTAGTGCTCACATCGCTGCCGGGACCGCGAGAAGTCGAGGCAATCGCCCTCGGTGATAGCGGCGTCCTTGAAGGCAGCACGAGCGGCAAGGTCTATATAGACCTTAGCACCAGCTCGCCCACGCTCATCCGTAGTATCGCCGAGGATTTCGCGGCGAAAGGCGTGAGCGTGCTGGATGCGCCGGTTAGCGGCGGTCCGGTGGGGGCTCGCACGGGCAGGCTTGCGGTCATGGTCGGCGGCGACCGAGAGGTGTACGAGCGAGTAAAGCCCGCGCTAGACGCCATCGGCGACAAGGTGAGCTACATCGGACCAGTCGGCTCCGGCAGCATCGCAAAGCTGATGCACAACTGCATCGGCTACGGCTTGCAGACCATCGTCGCCGAGTGCCTCACGCTCGGAGTCAAGGCGGGCGTGGACCCTGAACCGCTATTCGAGGCAATCTCCAATGGCTCGGTAGGGCGAGGAAGCTCGTTCGCCAACACTTACCCGAACACATTCCTAGCGGGTAACTTCGACCCGCCTAGCTTCGCGCTGCGGCTGGCCCACAAGGATGTCAGCCTCGCGCTGGAACTCGCCCGCGAGTACGGAGTGCCTATGAGCGTGGGCAATATCGCACACCAGGAGCTGACTTCCGCGCTGAACCGAGGTTGGGCAGACCTGGACTCTCGCGTGGCGATGAAGCTGCAGGAAGAGCGTGCGGGCAACGTCGAAGTGCGGATAGAAAAGGCGGATGCGGACGCGCTGGAGGCGTAGTGTCTATTTCAGAGAATTCGACGCGAAACGAAATGGAAATGAACGCGAAATGAAATGGAAATGAAATTGCCAGAAACGTATATTTCAGCTACGAAATTGCGAATTGACCCAGAAATGAAATCTAGAAATGGCTGATACTTCCCCCGCCTCAGACCTCGACATCGCCGCGCTTGAAGGCGCACTCGCGCGCCGCGTCATCGGACGCCGCATCCATCACTACGACTTGATTGGCTCCACTATGGATGAGGCGCGTAGGCTCGCGGCAGAGGGCGCAGCGGAAGGCACCGTTGTGATCGCTGAGGAGCAGACCGCGGGCAGAGGACGCTTCGATCGCCCATGGGTGTCTCCACGCGGTGAGAACCTATCGTTCTCCGTTATCCTGACTCCGCCGGCAAGCCTGCTTCCGTACATGAATATGGCGGCGACCCTGGCAGTGGCCCGCACGGTAGCCGATTGTGGGGACCTAATGCCCACGATCAAGTGGCCCAACGATGTACGCGTGGGCGGGCTAAAGATATCGGGCATACTCATAGAGACAGCGATCGAGAGCGAGGATACGGTGTTCGCCAATGTCGGCATTGGCGTGAATGTGAACTTCGATCCATCGCTCTACGCCGAGATTGCGGACATCTCCACAAGCCTGTACCGCGAGACTGGGCAGCGCCGCAACCGCACTCCGGTGCTTCACACGCTGCTGGAGCAGTTTGACGACGCATACGCAGCGGTGTGCGCGGGCAAGTCCTTAACCGCCGATTGGTCGGCGATGCTCGACACGCTGGGCCGCACGGTCAACCTGCGCTCGCAGCACGAGACCATCCAAGGCGTCGCCGAGTCCGTTGACGAACGAGGCAACCTGCTGGTGCGCCTGTCAGACGGTAGCCTGTACACGGCGACTGCGGGCGAAGTTACATCGCAGGTTTGAGCGATTGTCGCTGTCAGATGATATGCTAGTAGAGGTTGGATTCTGTGCATCCGTCCATACGAGTGGATTGGCGCTCATCCCGCTTCAGGAGGCCCTACGATGAAACTCCACATCAAGAATTTCCGTTCCATAAAGCAGTTGGATTTGGAAATCGCGCCTATAACCGTGCTCTACGGTCATAATGGCACGGGTAAGTCGAGTGCGCTCTACGCGCCCCTGACGATGAAGAACATCGTCACCAACCCCAATCAGCATGTTCAGGAGTTCTTCAACTACGTCTTTGCCAGTCTGGGAACTTTCCAAGAGGTCGTGTTCGATCACGATACAAACAGTCAATTGGAACTCGGAATATCTTTGCAAGCTTTCTTTAGAAGCCCAAACCCGGAGGACTACATCCCAGACGCTTTTGAGGTCAACTACAATGTTACATTTCTAAACGACAATTCTGGTTCTCTAGAACTCAGAATTTCCGGGTATGATGAAATAGCTGACCGCGAATACCAGATGATGAACCTGAAAAGGATAGTTGCTTTTCCTGAGAGAGAGAAAAGCGCTACGTTACTAAGGCTAGGCCAGACTGACAGAATATTCGAATGGAGTGGCACTAGCATAAATGAAATAACATTAAGCTCTGTGGATGGACTGCCTGACGACAGACTACAGAGTGTATCCGGCGAAACAAAGGAAATGATCGATTCTCCTTTAGAAATTCTGCGGCGAGTTAGTTTTGTTCCTTTGGGAAGGGGTTTCTTCCATCCGTCGTACTCCTTGCAGGAAGTATCTCCGATGATCGCAACAGAGCAAGAAGTCACAAGTATGCTGGCTGGTGATGAGTATCTCGAATATAAAATCAGTCGATTTATGGAACAGATACTAAACAGGGACTTTCGAGTACGAAACCGCATAGGCTCTAATAACTTTTCTCTAAACAGCGTAGATAGGCGTACTGGAATGGGCGCGTCGCTGGTAAATGAAGGGTTTGGAGTCAATCAATTGGTGTTCATGTTTGCAAAAACGTTGCATCCAGACGCCGGTATCGTGTGCATCGAAGAGCCTGAGATTCACCTCCACCCCTCCGCGATACGACGCCTGGCGCGAGCTTTGGCAGATATAGTCCGCGAAGAACCCTCAAAGCATCTGATAATCTCCACACATAGCAAGCAGTTCATAATGTCACTTCTGGCGCTTGTTGCCGAAGGAACGCATTCGCCGAACGATTTGGCAGTCTATCTGGTTACCAAAGATGAAAAGGCGTCCGAGTTCCACCGTCAGCAGGTGAACGAAAAGGGGCAGATTGAGGGCGGGTTTGCCAGCTTCATAGAGGGCGAGCTTGAAGATATGAAAGCATTTCTTGGAGTATAGGTGTTGGCTCATCCTCCTGCGAAGATGCTGGTGATAAATGAGTGGCTGTTTCATGATGCTACAGGCGAGAACGGTCAATCCGCACAACGAGAAACCGAGCATTTTCTCAGGCAGCTCGCACAAAGCGAGGATAAGTTTGCCGTTCTGTGGGGCAGCCCGTGGATAGAAAAGTCCTATGACCTAATGACTCACAACGACATTGGCGTAGAATCGTTGAGTATCCTCATACAGAGTTTGATTTGGACACTAGACAAATGCTTAGTATTGCAACCTGAATTCATTGAAGCCACCGAAATCCCCCAAAACGCTATCGCTGCCGCGCCCGAAGAGGATATCTATCTGATCCAAACCTACTTTGCGGCAAACGCAGACCTGCTGATTACCACCGATGAAGGCTTGTATGACGCCTTTGAAGCTCGCCAAGATGTTGAAGTCATCTACCGAGATACCTTCCTCAACGACTACCTGAATTCATAAGAGAACTCCACTTTTCCCTATTCTAGGAGGACGAAAATTGCTTGAAAAACTAAGTCTTGACGGCAAGACGGTCGTCATAACCGGCGGCGGCACTGGGTTAGGACGCGAAATGTCCGTTGCGATGGCAAAGGCGGGCGCGGACATGGTGATTGCGTCTCGCCGCATGGGGCCAATCGAGGAGACCGCCGAGGCCGTGCGCGAACAGGGCAGGCGCGCCATCGCCGTGTCGACCGATGTTACCGATTCCGGGCAAGTCAACCGCCTCATCGAGCGCGCTATCGACGAGTTCGGCAAGGTCGATGTGCTGTTCAACAACGCTGGCATCGTGCGCGGGCAGGGTTCCATTCCCATCTGGGACATCTCAGATGAGGACTGGCGCATCGGCATCGACACGAACCTGACTGGCGCATTCTACTGCTCTCGCGCAGTCGCGAAGCACATGATCGAGCGCGGCGGCGGCAAGATTGTGAATGTGTCGTCCGGCTTCGGATTCCGCGGCGGGCGCGACAACTATATGTACACCTGCGGCAAGGGCGGTATCGTGCAACTCACGCGCACCATCACCACGAGCATGAGCCGCTACGGTATCACCTGCACTTGCATCGTGCCGGGATTCATCCCGACCGAGGGCACTGCTGAATCGAACGACACGCTACCGCGAGGTGGCTTTATTCCGATGGGACGCGTCGGCATGCCCCACGAGATGGGACCGCTCGCCGTGTACCTGGCCTCGGACGCTTCCGACTACATGAACGGTGAGATGTTTGCCATAGACGGAGGCGGTCTGGCGGGCGGGTACGCTCCGACCGGCTATGCCCCCGAAATCCCGCTTGAAGTTTAGTTAACAGTCATCATTGGCGCGCTCACAGGCGAGAGTCTTTCTGAGCGTAGAAAATGCCTCTGGCATCTGAATGCTGTTAACTGACGACTCTAAGGAGAAAGAAATGCCCATACCGGAAGAATGGAACCTGAGCGGCAAGTCCGCAATCATCACAGCGGACAGGCGAGGCTGGACGCCATTCCTTGCTGCTGCGCTTGCTGAGGCGGGCGCGGATGTCGCAATCGCAGGCTCGGTGCGCTCGGACGCCGCGGACGCTGCCAAGGCGGTGGAGGAACAGGGACGCCGTGCTATCAACATCAACACCGATATTATGAATGCCGACGATGTGGAAGCTATGACGCAGCGGGTAGTAGACGAGTTCGGCAAGATCGACATACTCGTCAACAACGCATGCGCGGAGTTCGGCAAGCCCTTCGAGGATGTACTCGAGTCCGAGTGGCAGACGCTGATGGACTTCAATGTGAAATCCATGTACCTCTGCAGCCAGGCGGCCGGCAAGCGAATGCTGGCGCAGGAGAGCGGACACATCGTGAACATCGGCTCAGGGCTTGCGGTGCGCGGCCTGTGGAACTCAGTAGCCGCGTGTGCGGCAGCGGGCGCGGTGCATCAGATGACGACAGCGCTTGCACTCGAATGGTCCCGGCGCGGCATTCGCGTCAACGGCATCGGCGCCGGCTGGATAACGACCGAGGAGCCCACCGAAGAATCACAGCGAGAACTGCTTGTGCGCTACCTGCCTTCTCGCCGTAAGGGCCACCCGACCGATCTGTGCGGATTGCTGGTCTATCTGGCATCGGACGCCTGCGACTTCGTCACGGGACAGACGATCTTCATAGACGGCGGCGCGCTGGCGCACGCGTAGCATCGTTGTGGAACTCGACATCCGGGTGCAGCCCCGCGCAAGCCGCAACGCCGTTGAGATTGACGGCGACCGCCCGGATGTGAAGCCCTCGGACATGAAGATTACCGTGCGCGTTACGGCAGCCCCGGAATCGGGCAAGGCGAACGACGCGGTGGTGGCGCTGCTGGCGAAACGGCTTGGCGTTCCGAAGCGCAGCATTCAGATTGTGCGTGGCCACAGGTCACGAGTGAAGCGCATCAGCATCGACGGAATATCGTCAAAGGAGTCACTTCGCAGACTATACACATGATTAAGATGATTGTGTATAATCGAACTACCAAAGTTTTGCAAAGTGAGACGGTATGACGACTGAAACGCAGCACGGGCAGCAGATTGACGCAGTTGAGGTCTGGCGGTCCATTGGCAGGCTCGAAGGTCACCAGCAGCAAACGAATGAAAGGCTCGACCGGATTGAAGCTAGGCTTGATCGCCTGTTCTACCTGATTCTTGGCATCGGCGGTGCAGCAATCGTGTCAATTTGGGCAAGCAATCTGTTCGGCGGTTAAGGCTGAGTAGAGGAAAATTTCAGCAGAAGCAAAAGAGCTAGATCAGGCTGAGCAGTATGCGTTGAATGACCATCAGCACAATAAGAGCTATCATCGGCGACAGGTCAAGCATCCCCATAGACGGCAGCACGCGGCGGATTGGCGCGAGGATAGGCTCGGTTATTCCAAAGATCAGCACGACAATGGGATTCTGCGGCGACAGGTTAATCCACGAAAGAATAACGCGCCCCAGTATCGCCGCCCAAAGCACGTAGAACAGTATATTTATGAACGTACCCAGATACTGCGTCATTACTTCTTCCCCAACTCTACCGACTTGTTGTAAGCAGCGATAACGCCGTCCAGCACGGCAGCACGGAATCCTTCGCTTTCCATAGCCCGCAGCGCTGCTATTGTAGTGCCGCCCGGCGAAGTGACCATGTCCTTTAGTTCCGCAGGATGCATCCCGGATTCCTGCACGAGCTGGGTGCTGCCCAGGACTGTCTGCAATGCAAGCCTGCGCGCCATGTCTCGCGCCATCCCCAGATAGACTCCCGCGTCAATGAGCGCCTCTATGAAAAGGAACACATACGCCGGTCCGCTCGCGCTGAGTGCAGTGGACATGTCGATCAGCTTCTCGTCGGGCACATAAACCTCATCGCCGAGGGTCTGCAGAATCTGTCCTACGATTTGGCGCATCGCGCCGGGAACCGCGGCTGTCGCCGTCCAAACGCTCATACCCGCGCCAATCTGCGCCGGCGTATTGGGCATGATGCGCACGACTGAGTCTTGCTGCAGCCCATTCACCAGCGTATCAATGGTAGCACCGGCCACAATCGAGGCGACCGTCTGCTGTGGACTCAGACTTTCGCTCAAGCCGGGCATCACTTCAGGCAACGATTGAGGCTTAACGGCGAGGATCACGAGATCTGCGCCTCTGATGGCATACCCGTTGTCGGCAAATGCCTGCAGCCCGTGCGTCTTCGCGAGCTGTTCACGCCGCTCGTTCACGGGTTCGCCAACGCTGACATCTTCCGGCGGTGTCAGATGTGACGCAAGCACCCCTCCAATTATCGCCTCCGCCATCACCCCGCCACCGATAAACGCTAGTCTCATATCATTCTCTTTCGGGCCTGCTATGGCAGCTTGCTATCGCTTGCGAGCGACACGGCAACGCGAATGGACTCCAGCATGCTCTCCGCGTCCGCGATGCCCTTGCCCGCGATGTCGAACGCGGTGCCATGGTCAACGGATGTGCGTATGAACGGCAGGCCTAGGTTCACGCTAATGCTCTTGGCGAAGTCGTGGACCTTGATGGGGATGTGCCCCTGGTCGTGGTACATGGCGAGCACGGCGTCATACTTGCCGTCGATCGCCTGCGGGAACACGCTGTCGGCAGGCACGGGTCCTGTGGCGTCAATGCCCTCGGCGCGCGCCGCCTCCACAGCGGGTGTAATCTGCAGAGCTTCTTCGTCGCCGAGCAGGCCGCCGTCGCTGGAGTGTGGGTTCAGTGCTGCTACTCCGATGCGCGGCTCCGGGAAGCCCCATCTCTTGAAGCACTCGTCAGTGAGGCGCAGTTTCGCCAGCACGTTTTCCTTAGTTACATAGTCGCAGGCGATGCGAAGTGAGCGATGGGTCGTCAGATGCACCACTCGCAGCGTGTTCGCTGTGAGCATCGTCGCCACTTCCTTCGCACCGGTCTGGCTCTGGAATATCTCCATATGCCCGATGTCGGAATAGCCAGCGAGACTGCACGCCTCCTTGTTAATGGGGGCAGTTGCTATCGCCTGAACGGCGCCGCTGCTTGCAAGTTCGCCGGCCCTGAGAATCCACTCTACCGACGCCTTTCCCGCAACCGAAGACATCTTGCCGTACTCGATCTCCGAGTAGTCGAGGTTTTCGAGATCCAGCACATCGATGTTTCCGTGCTCGCCCACGACATCGTCAACCGAGTGCGCGATCTTCGCCGTGCCGGACGCGCCAATCAGTTCGAGGGCCGCGTTCATTGCAGCGGCGCTGCCTACCACGAAGGGGCGCGTCTTCTCATACACCCACTCGTCCTGGAGCGCCTTCGCGGTTACCTCAGCGCCGATGCCCGCCGCATCGCCCATCGTGATCGCAAGCAGTGGTCGTTCGCTCATATCAGTACCTCTTTGAATCTCAAATGTATGAACAGGATCCGCAAAATTTTCATCCTGTACATATCTGTTTGACTAAACTTTTACGATATTCATTATACCCTATCGGTTGGAGGTGAGGAGATGTGCGGAGGAGTACGCCAAGGAGTAGCGACTACGGCCGACACGATTGCAACAACTGGGCGAAGGTGCTTCGACCTTGCGTGGTGTGGATAGATTGCAGGTCAAGAGGTATGCTAGTAGCATGAGTTCAGACCCGATCCCAGACGACCTGTGTATATCATCGCAGTTGCATTAGGATGGCAGAACATGTCAACTCAGAGTAAGTCCTCAGATTCTGTGGATGTGCCAAACCAGCACCAACAGTCCATTGAGGACGAATTAGACATTGCCACCGCTAGCAAAAGGCTTGCGGAGATTGAACGCGGTCCCGACCTACTCGTCAGGGGAGAGGCACTAGAGGAAGAGCTTGCTGATATTCTGTCAGAGTAGAAGGAATAACTTCCATTCATGACGCAGAGGCAAGGTGGTTCACCCGGCTTAGCGTACACAAGGGCTACGCTAAGAGGTCTATGGAGAGAAGTCTATCGAAGGCTTCGAAACTGACGACCAGCGCATGAATCTCATATTAACAATGCGAAACAAAGAGGGGCAGGCATTCAATCCTGCCCCTCTCTTTGTCCTGTCTATTGCTTAACTCACTGCGCTACTCGCACTTGGTGTAGCCGCATTCGAGGCAGCGGATGCAGCCTTCCTGATGTATGACGCGCCCCTGGCACTTGGGGCAGCCTCCGCTGAGCGGCACGCCCGGAATGTAGTCCAAGCTAGATTCTGAGAACTTCGGTGTCGTGAACAGGCCCAACTGAGCCGCGCCGTCACTATTCGCGCTTGACATGCCGGGATTGTGCGGCCCGTTGAGATGGCGCCTGAGCACGTGTGCCACGCCGTCCTCAGCAGAGCGTATCAGCACTCCGCTGTCCCATACCGGCTCGGATGTGATGCCGCTCAGATGGTATATTATCGCGTTCGGGTCAACTCCAGAGCGCAGGCATAGCGACACCAGGCGCGACAGTCCCTCAAGGTGCGCGGGTTCGCTGCCGCCTGCCTTGCCGATTGCTGTGAATAACTCGAAGGGCTTATTGTCGTCATCGAAGTTCACGGTTACATACATCGTTCCATGTCCCGTGCGCACGCGCTCCGTTATGCCGAGCACAGAGGCGGGACGTTCCCGGGGAACCAGGAACCCGTTCTTGTCCTTGTTCAGCTCTTCCTCTGCAGTGTCCTTGCCCGTCTCCAGCACCTGCATCGACTTGGAGCCGTCCCGATAGACCGTAACGGCCTTGCAGTCTGTCTCCCACGCCAGCCTGTATGCGTTTTCCACATCCTCGACCGTCGCGCTGTTGGGCAGGTTGATGGTCTTGGACACGGAGTTGGTGACATACTTCTGCCACGCTGCCTGCATCCGTACATGCGCCTCAGGGCTGATGAGCATGGAAGTGCGGAAGTGTGCCGGGTCTATGCCGTTTTCGGTGAAAATGCGCTCGGTGTCGTCGGGGTCTTCAGCGAGTTGCTCAAGAACGGCGCGCACCTGCTCTTCATCGGCAAGCCGCTCGCGCAGCGCCTCCCAGACCGACTTGGGGGCGTCCAGCAGACGCTCGCCTGCCTCGCCCGTACCATCGGTGCCCTTCCACAGCACATTCGACCACCATGCGTTCGCGAAGTGCGGCTCGATTCCGGAAGAGCAGTCTGCAAGGCGGCTTATCGTGCCTGTCGGCGCGATTGTGATTACACTGGAATTGCGCACCGGCGGCATGCCGCGCGTCTTGAGTGCAGAGCCTTCGAACTCGGGGAACGGCCCACGCTCGGATGCGAGGTGCGCCGACTCGTCCCACGCGGTGCTGTATATGAAACCTGCCACTTCCTCGGTAAGCTCCAATGCGCGCGGCGAGTCGTAGGGAATGCCCATGCGGATGAGGGCATCGGCCCAGCCCATTACGCCCAGTCCTATGCGGCGCGTGGCGAGATTCACATCGCGCAGCTTCTGCATCGGGAACTGGTTCACCTCGATTACATCGTCGAGGAAGCGCACCGCCGTCCGCACCGTGTCGCCGAGACTTTCATAGTCGAAGCCTTGAACGCCCACATGCTTGTCGAGGTTGATGGAACCCAGGCAGCAGTTGCCGTAGTTCTCGAGGAACTCTTCACCACAGGGGTTGCTTGTCTGGATGTCGCCCATCTGCGGGTTGGGTTGCGTGTCCCACACGCGGTCCATGAAGACCACTCCCGGGTCTCCCGTCTTCCATGCGGATTCGCAGATTTCGCGCCACAGGTCTCGCGCCCGAACCGTGCCGGCAGCCTCGTCCACGGGACCGCCGCCGGTGTCGCGCGGGTTGTAGAAGGTCCAATCCTCGTCGTTGTCCACGGCGCGCATGAAGTCGTCGGTGATCTGCACCGAGATATTGAAGTTCTGCAGCGTGTCGTCGTTGTCTTTGCAGTGTATGAACTCCTGCACATCCGGGTGGGTGATGTTCAACTGCCCCATGTGCGCGCCGAGACGGAACGCGCCCTGTGTCAGGGTTGCACCCACTGACGAGTATAGTTTCATCACGGCAATGGGCCCGCACGCCTCGCCGTGCGTCGTGGCGATACGGTCGCGTCTGGGACGCAGACGCGAGAAGCCGAAGCCTATGCCGCCGCCCCACTTCTCTATCATTGCGGCGTCGCTCGCCACCTGCATGATGGAGTTCATGTTGTCTTCGGGCGATACGACGAAGCAGGCGGACAGGCAGCCCCTGCCACCGGTGCCCGCGTTGACCAGCGTGGGCGAGTTCGGCAGAAACTTGAGCGACGTCATCAGGTCGTAGAAACGCCCCGCCCATATCTGCCGCACTTCCGGCTTTTCGCCCTGTGCCACGGCGTTCGAGACGCGGTGGAACAGCCCGTCGGGGTCTTCGACAGGCTCGCCATCGTCGCTCTTCATCAGGTAGCGCTGCGCCAGTATGATGCGCGCGTTCTCCGATAGGATCGCGCTTGCCGACGATGTGCCGTTGCCGTTCGTCGAGCCGTTAGCGATTTCCGAGTCGTGCGGTGGCTCGGCGACCATGACATTCAGTTGTGCCAGCACCTCGTTGAGGCGCTCTTCGGCAACACCGTGCGCCACGAGCGCCTGCCTCAGATCGGCTTCACGCGCCGATTGAGACGAATATCCCCCCTCAGAACCGTTTGAATTACGTTCCTTTAACACAGCCCATCTTCCTTATTAGTTCATCAAATCCAGAAAGTTGATCATTTGCCTTTGCGAAGAGCCATAGGTGGCTGAAACTCTTCACAGCATGAATCCGTATCTGCCCTTCTTACGTACCAATATTAGCACAAATTAACAAAACATAAAGTCTAATTCGGGTCAGTTTTTCGGGAATTTCGAGCGTCTTCCAACGAGTGCCCGGCAGAGCGGGCGTTAGGCAGACGGCTCGGTTCGCTCCTGCGGATGCTGGTCCGCGGGTGAGCATGGTGGCGCGCTGATATCGCCGTCGAGCAGTGCCAGCTGGTTGATGTCGGAGTGACCGTTGCTGGAACCGCCCGGCTCAAGCAAAGTATCAATCTCAGTCTTGAAGCTCTCGATGTCACTGAAATCGAGATAGACGCTGGCGAAACGGATATAAGCCACCTGGTCCAGGTCTGACAATCTGCTCATGACCATCTCGCCTATGACCTGAGAATCGAATTCAGCCTTGCCTTGCTCGGACAGGTTCGCCTCAATGTCGTCGATCATCCTGTCTATTCTGGCGATGGCAAGTGGACGCTTGGCGCAAGCCTTGGTCAGGCTCGACCAGAGCTTGCCGCGACTGAACTCCTCGCGCCTACCGTCCCGCTTGACCACCATCATCGCCTTCATCTGAGCACGCTCGTAGGTGGTGAATCGCCTGCCGCAAAGCGCACACTCCCGCCGCCGGCGAATACTTGTGCCGGACTCGCGGGAATCCACGACCTTCGTATTGGTACACTCGCAGTAAGGACAGCGCATAGGACAGATATTTCGAAAAAGTATAAGAAATGTACAAGATATTGTGTTAAGTGATAACACTCCCACTATATCTTGTGCTCTGCGCACTGTCAACGACTAGAATCTGCTCATTCCGAGACGCGTGCAGTCCACAGATTCCGCAGTGCGAAGCCGTGCAGCCGATCTCAGACTGGCGCAACGGAGAGTGCGAATTGAGAACGCAGACAGCTAGGCGGATGCTAAACTTGGATCACCGACAAAACCGCCCCATTCGCCTGCGAGGTGAGAGATGGCAACGACTAACGCGAAGCTGATGACAGCCGAAGAACTGCTGAATATGCCCAAGGACGGCTATCGTTACGAGTTGGTGCGAGGAGTGCTGAAGAAGACGGCCCCTGTGGGACATACAGGCGGATATTACGAATTGAATATCAGCGCAGAACTTGCCATGTTCGTCAAGGCAAACAAGCTTGGCAGAGCGTACAGCCCTAACACCGGCTTTCTGCTGGAAAGAAACCCCGACTATGTGCTGGCGCCGGATGCGTCTTTCGTACGTCAGGAACGCGTTGAAGCCGCCACGGAAGCACACGGCTATTTCCCAGGAGTACCCGACTTTGTTGCAAAGGTCATCTCCCCAAGCGACCATTACACTGATGTGTACGATAAGGCCGAAGAGTGGCTCAACGCAGGCGCGCGTATGGTCGTAGTAGTGAACCCGCGCAACAAGACGGTGCAAGTGTATCGCTCAATGACGGATGTCGTTACGCTCTCCGAGGCCGACATGCTGGACGGCGGCGATGTGGTTCCCGGCTGGTTGCTGCCCGTCGCCGACATCTTCGAGTAAAGCCGAATAACCCCTGCTACATCAAGTTCCAGCGCGGGTACTCGGCAGCCTCTTCGCGCAGTTTGTCCGCAATCCAGTCGCGGACGCCCGCATCAGTGTAGAATGTCGGGCGCATCAACTCAGATTCGGACTCAATCAGCCCTTCACGCAACGCCGTCTGAGCCGTCCCTGTGTTGGGCAGTACGCGCGTCCCAACCCGCAGTACGGCAAACGCAGCATCCACGCGCTTCAGGAAGTCCAGTTTCTGCTCCACTGATGCTTCAGTATCGCCCGGCTCTCCGAAGGTCATATTCATCGTGAAGGGCAGGTCCACCTGTCGGCACAGAGCTCCCATGCGCTCAAGGCCTGCCAGCCTATCACTAAGACCTTCGCCACCACGGCCACCCTCTGCCATCAGCGCCAGCGAGCAGCCCGACTCTTTCATCAGCCCCATTAGCTCGGCGTCCGCGTCGTCGGACGGGCGCACATAGCTGTTCCAGCGCACGCGCAGTCCGGCGTCTATGATAGCTTGGCAGGTCGCCTTGGCATGCTCGGCAGGGATGTTGAAGCCGCTGTCGATGAAGAAGACCTTGTTGATGCCGAAGTCGTCGTCGAGCGCGCGGATTTCGTCCACCACCTCTTGCGGGTCGCGGATACGCCAGTCACCGCCACTGAAGTCCGCTCCCGGTGTGGGATAGTACGCCTGCGCCAGCTTTGTGACCACTCCCACGCCGAAGCCGGAGCCGTTGTAGGCGCGCATATCCAGCAGGTCGAGGCGTGGTGCCCTGTGGAAGCTCGACGTGAACCTGCCCTCGCTTACGACAATCTCTCCGCCATTGGCATCGTCCCGATAGACTATACCCGGTATGTCGCGGTAGTCTGCATCCGCGTCTAGCCGCTCCACCAGCGTGGCGAACGCCTCGGCAGCATCTCCCGCAATGCCCAGGTCCGCGCCAACATAGTCGAGGCACTCGGAGGGCATGATGCTGAACGCGGGACCGCCTATTAGCGTCTTTGCGCTGCTGATCTGACGTATGCGCTCGATGATGTCGCGCACGGCAGGCAGGTTCCACACCGGGTTGAGGCTGCTCTGATTGTCCAGGTTGCGGATTGACAGCCCGATCAGGTCAGGCTCGAAGTCGCTCACAGCGTCGGCGACCTCGGACACGGCGTCTTCCGCAAACATCAGGTCGAGCACCCTGAGCGTGTGGCGCTCCTCGTCCACACTCGCGGCGAGGTATGCCAGTCCGATGGGGACGGGGCGCACCACCATGCGATCCATGAACCGATCTGCCTGGTTCGTTGCTACGAGTAATACTTTCATGGAGGTCCCTCCCAAAGTTCACCATGCGCGATTGTCAGTGTTCGGTCTTCAGGCGAATATATCCGCTACCGGCAGTCTCCAGCCCGGCACCACATCGCCGCCTTCAAGCGTATCCTGCTCTGTCAGAATGGTAATGTCAGTAGAGGAGCGATATACCTTCAAGGTACGATAGTCAGCGTTTACCACGATGACCATGCGTGCGCCCGCATCAAGCCAGTCCACAATTTTCTCTTCGATATAGAAATAGCTGTCGCTGGGAATGACTACTTCAACGGCAAGATCCGGTGGACCGGGGAAATAGCGGTCATCGCAGGGGTCATCATTTTCCACGAGTTTCATGCGCTCCGGCCCTACAAATGCAGCACAGGGAGCGCGCACATGGTCAGGGTCGGTTTCAATCTGGAATCCCGTTTCGGGAGGATATGACATGCCTAACTTATCGTTGATTTTGTTCATCGGTAAGGAAAACACTATCTTAGACGAGGCGTGGGCATATCTCATCCCCGCGTACTGGCGTCTTACCAGCTCTCCTCTCACCAGTTCGTAGCGGAAGCCGTCGTCCGGCATTTCCAGCAGCTCTTCGGCTGTCATGAGCTTTGCCTTTGTCGCCATTTTCAGACCTCACCGCAACTGCTTCGCACGTCTGCACGGGGTTGCTCCTATTCTACACAACCCATTTATCCTGTCCATCCATGCAAGTGCTACTTCCGCCGCGTTCTACCCCGCAGCGCACCCAGCGCAAGCGCGCCGCTCACCGAGCCGACCAGCGCGATGGCTCCTACGCCCTTAATGAGCGCATCGAAGTCCCAGCCCACGCTGATGAGCGAGCGCAACGCATCCAGCAGGTATGTGACGGGATTGAAGACGGCTATGGTCGCCAGCCAGCCGGTCATCGCCTCGCGCGGCATGAACACCGTCGTCAGGAATACGAACGGGAAGAACAGGAGGAAGCTGGAGTTCACGGCGGCGGGATTGCCCGTCTTAAATGCTATGGCATAGGGAAAGCCGGTGTACGCCAGCCCCCATAGCCCCGACAGCAGCACGAACAGCATCAGTCCCAGAATTCCCGCCTCGAACCTGACACCCACGATGAAGCCCAGCAGCACGACCGGCAAGGAGAGAAGGATGACCAGCACGAAGTCGGCGACCGTGAAGCCTAGCAGCATCGCGAGCCGGTTTATTGGCGTCAGTGAGAGACGGTCGAAGTAGCCGGACTGTATGTCCGTTACCATCGTCACGGCGCGTGAGACGCCTGTTACGGCGAATATGATGCCCACCGGCAGCTGAAACGCCTTGTAATCGAGACCAGGGATGCGCTCGGCGACATCCTGCAATGCGCCGATGTTGATGGCGTAGAAGAACACCGGGATGATGAGCGCCGGGTAAATCGCCTCCGGATCGCGTGGTATCCCACGCAGCGCCCTGATTGCGACTGACAACACATCTCGAAAGAAACCCGCTCGCCTTGCGCGTATCCGAGGCGAGGCGGGTGTCGTGGTAACAGCTTGGCTCAATTCGTAATCTCCCTTTTTTCTATGAATCCCAGTCGATCGCTTCTTCGCTTCTCCCCTTTTCCCAGTGAGAGTTGGAGAGGATGACGGCATCTTCGCAATAATGACAGGCCGAAGGACTTACTCCGCTTCCTGCTCCATGCGCGCGCCCGCAACGCTTAAGAAAACGTCGTCCAGCGTGGGCGTGCGCAGCGTCAGTTCGCGGACCTGCACCTGCCGCTCATTGAGTGCCAGCGCGACGTCGCTGATGTGCGCCGCGCCGTTCACAACCTGAATGATGACCTCGCCACCCGACGAGTCCACATCTACGACGCCCTCCAGACTCTCCACGGCCTCCTTTGCCTCGTCCGCTTGACCGTCCACTTGGGCAATGATCACATCGTTGCCCAGCGAGCGCTTCAGTTCGGCGGGTGTGCCCTCTGCCATCAGCCTGCCCTGGCTTATGATGCCCACTCGGTCGGCGAGCGCGTCAGCCTCTTCCAGGTACTGCGTTGTAAGAAATATCGTTACCGACAACTCCTTATTGATGCGCTGCACCTCCTCCCACACGCGCGCGCGGCTGATGGGATCGAGGCCCGTAGTCGGCTCGTCCAGAAACAGCACCTCCGGGTTGTGGATGAGCGATGCAGCAAGATCCAGCCGGCGCTTCATACCGCCTGAGTAGGTTCCCACAAAGCGGTCGAGCGCGTCGCCGATATCCACCAGCCCCGCCAGGTCGTCCAGGCGGGCGTCCAGCTCACGCCTGTTCAGTCCGTACAGCCGGCCCTGCAGGCGCAGCAGCTCGCGTCCCGTCTGTTTCAGGTCGAGCGCCGCATCCTGCAGCGCCGCGCCGATGCGCAGCCTGACATCGTTCGCCTCGCTGACCACATCGCGACCAGCAACAGTGGCGCTGCCCGCCGTCGGCATCAGCAGTGTGATGAGCATCCGCACCAGCGTCGTTTTTCCTGCGCCGTTTGGCCCCAGAAAGCCATATATCTCGCCCTTAGAAATGTTCAGGTCTATGGCGTCAACCGCCTTCACTTCGCCGAAGGTACGCCCTATTCCCCGTGTCTGAACTGCGTATTCCATATATCTGTTGCGTCCCCTTAATCCTGCCCTATACCTTCTAGTGGTGGCATAAATAGGACAATCGTTCTTGACTTATGCTATCCAACATAACAACGCTTGCCGTCCGCGTCAACAGGTTTTTCGCCCAAAATATACTGTCCATGCCCTGTTTTCCTGTCATCTCCACTGCTCAGAGAAGAGGCAGATTCTGTCACCTTGACAACCACATCCGTCAGCCCCAAACTGACGAATGATAGCTGATGTCCGAAGACCAGAGGAGTAACGAATGCGAGTCAATAATGTGGTAACAAAGATGAAGGCGGGAGAGATGGCTTACGGCTGCGGCTTCTCGTTCGCGTCGCCCACCCTCATCGAACTTGCCGGACGAGCGGGCTTCGACTTCGTGTCGTTCGACAGCGAGCACGGCCCCTTCACCATCGACCAGCTCGATGACCTGTGCCGCTTCGCAGACATGGCCGGAATGACGCCTATGGCGCGAGTGCCGGACATCGAGCATCCCACCATCCTGCGCTTTCTCGACAGGGGCATCATGGGCATCACGGGCCCGCACATCGTCAACGGCGACAGGGCACGTCAGCTCGCAGACGCCTGCCGCTATGTTCCGCGCGGTCACCGCAGCTTCGGCTCAGGACGCGGCGCGTACTTCAGCGACTTCCCGTCAGGCCCCGACTATATGGAGCACACCAACGACAACATACTCGTCATCGCGCAACTTGAGGACATCGAAGTGCTGGACAACATCGACGAAATCCTGTCAGTCGAGGGCATAGACCTGTTCGCGTCGGGCGCGCAGGACATCGCGCAGTCGATGGGCTTGCAGGGACAGCCGAACCATCCGGACGTGCAGCAGTTCGAGGCGACGGTGCGAGATGCCGTTCACGCGGCGGGCAAGCAGATGGCGGACGATGTAATGACTTCCATGCGCGCCGACCGCTGCTTCCTGGACGGCGCGAGGGCGTTCATTGCAGGCGGTGGCTAGGGTTAATCGAATATCTCTGACACGGGCATGCGCCAGCCGGGGACTACATCGGCACCGTCCAGCGTGTCCGCTTCCATCAGCACGACGACATCCGTCGGCGAGCGATAGACCTTAGCAGTACGCCCGTCCGGTTCCAACAGAATTACCATGCGCGTTCGGGCCGCGAAATAATCCGATAGTTTGCTTTCCACATCGCGGTATCGGTCGTTGGGAGAAATCACCTCAATTGCAAGGTCAGGCGGGCCCGGGAAGTAACCCTTAATCACGCCTACAGCCTCTAACCGTTCGCGCCGAATGAAGGCGAGATCAGGTATTCGCACTGTGTCAGGGTCGCTCGCCAACCTATAACCCAATTGGGAAGTAAACACCCTTCCAAGATTAGCGTTCCTGACATAATCTCTAATGCTCCCATAACAGTTGTCAGCGATTAGAGCATGCTCAAGTCCGGTTCCCATAATCCTTAACAGTTCCCCCCTCACCAGCTCATACCGAAGCCCGTCGTCTGCCATGCCAAGCAGATCGTCGGCTGTCATCAATCGCGTTGTCGTGGCCATATCACTACCTCACATCACCCTACGATACACCTGTATCCTATGACGGTTGCCGTCCGTAACATACACCCTGCCTTCGCCGTCCAACTTGACCGACATCGGCGCCCAGAAGTACTTCTCGATGTAAGCGGACTGCGTATGCGGGTCGTCGGCATCGTCAACTTCCAGCACTGGCTCGAGGTTGGACTTCTTTCTCGCTTCGCCTTCCTCCCTGTTGATCTCCAGGAAGTTCGCTGCCCACTTCGACAGACCGGCCTCACCCCTTAGCTTCTGCAGGAATTTGCCGTCAGAGTCGAATACTTGCAACCTCTCATTGCCCCAGTCCGACACATACATGTAGCCGCGCTCGTCTATCGCCACGCCGGAGGGTCGCAGCAACTCGCCATCACCCCGCCCGGAATTGCCATACGCCGTGATAAACTCGCAGTCGGACGTGAATCGCTGTATGCGGTCGTTGCCCCAGTCCGCGATGTACAGATCGCCGTCGGGCGCGACTGTCACGCCCCAGGGCATGCTGAACTCACCCTCACCACTGCCGCTGGAGCCGAATGACAAAATGAACTGGCCGCCAGGTGTGAACTTCTGCACACGGTCGTTGTTCGTGTCAGCAACGTAGATATTGTCTTGTGCGTCCACTGCGACGCCCGAAGGCCCGTTGAACTGCCCCTCGCCGTCACCGCTCTCGCCCCACGCGCGTATGAAGTTGCCTTCGTAGTCGAACGCGCTCACGCGGTTCGTGTAATCGTCCGTAACGTAGAGGTGTCCTCGGCTATTTTCCGCAATGCACATGGGGGACAGCATATTGCCGTCGCCCTGCCCGTGATGCGCGAAAGTGCCGTAATACTCGCTGTCAATGTCTGTCACGGTAACTCGCACGCCCCGCTCGCCAAGATCACGCGCGCGGTTCGGCACATAGAGCCGCCCGTCGCGCGCTGCTACCAGGTCTGTCGGATACTCGAAGCCGCGCCCCTCCATGGCAACGAGGCCGATGGTCAGCGAGTATTCGAGTACGCTATGCTGTTCTGCCATATCTGCCCCCGTGGCTGTTACAGCCGCTGGAACTCTTTGGACGCCGCCGTCAATCGCAGCATCTGTGCTACATTCTGCCGCTCGTCGCCATCCTGTTCCGCAATACTGAGTAGTGCCTCACGCGTGTCATCCGCCACCAATAGCGCTCCCATCTGCTCCAGGCAGCGGCTCACCATCAGCTCGGAGCGCGTGCCCCGGCTTCCATTCGATTCGACACCGTCAGCAACGATGCTGTCCACGATGTCCCGCACACCCGGCTTGCTGAGATCTCCGAGCTGCTCTGACGCGAAGTTTATGCGCTCCATCAGAGTACCCGTGTCAATCCACTCCACGCCCTGGTGCCAGCCTTCAACGCTGGGAGGATTGTTAATCTCCTGCCCCATCCAGTTAATCTGCCTGAACCTGTTGATCATCTCGCGGTTGGGCAGCTCGAACTCTCGCGTCATGCGAAGTATGCCCACAGCGAACTCCGCTGGGCCCTTCACCTTCTCGTAGCGGGCTTCTTCGGCCTTGAAGAAGTCCGAATTGAACAGCACTCGCAGCATCTCCGTAATGTCTAATCCGCTGTCGAAGTAAGCCTGTGCCAGCGCGTCGATGGCTTCACTGTCTCGCGGCGGTGTGTACGGCCATGCCGGGACCGGCGGCTCATCCGCCACGAAGAAGTGGTACATGTGCCGCGCGATGAATCGTGCCGTCGCTTCCTGCTGGCAGATGATGTTGATGATGTCTTCTCCGTCGAAGTTGCCCGTCTGCCCGAGGAAGGTCTTCTCGCCGTCGTCGTGGTCTTCCTCGCGGTACTCGAAGTAGTAGTCAATCCTGCCGTAAGGCCAGTCTGAATCGCGCGCCGAGCGCACCATCATGTACTCGGTGTTGCCGATGGTCCAGCCCGTGAACGCTCTTGCGCACTCCTTGATGTCGTCCTCCGAGTAGTTGCCCACTCCCAACGAGAACAGTTCGAGCAGCTCGCGCCCCCAGTTCTCGTTTATCGCGTCTTTGTGGTTGTCCTGGTTGTCCAGCCAGACGATCATCGCTGGGTTCTTCGCGAGCTCCAGTAGCAGCCTGTCGAATTTGCCCATTCCGTAGCGCCTGAACATGTCCACCTGGTCAGAAAGCACCCTGCCGTTGATGACCTTCGGGAAGCCCGTGGCGAAAATGCCGTGCCAGAAGAGCGTCACCTTCTCCTGCAACGGAGCGGTGGAGGTTACCATGCGGTACAGCCACCTGCGCGCCGACCCGGGGTAATTGATCATCCCCGATGCCTCATGGTCGAAGCGCCTCACTACGAAGTCGCCGAGCCACTGGGCATTGCCGGGATCCAGCAGTTCATCTACGGTGGTTTCGTATCCACTTTCGACACGCTCCTCGATCTCGGCTTGGGTCGCCCCAAAGCCCGCACGGCGCATCAGGTGCGCCATAAGCTCGATGTCCTGTTTGTTCCCGTCTTGGGTGCCCATAGAATTACCTCCGGAACTGCCTGCGCTCACGCTTAAATCGCATGCTACAAACGGCATTATGTCCAGTCAATCCCCGCCTGCCTCTATGAGAAAATATCGGCAACCGGCATACTCCAGCCCGGCACCACATCGCCGCCGTCAAGCGTGTCAGCTTCCGTAAGTTCTGTCACGCTGTCCGCTGTGTATACCAGCACGGTGCGATTGCGCGGATTCACCACTACGACCATTGGAGTGCCATGGTCAAGCCAGTCTTGAGTTTTGTCCCTCACACGCGCCAACCTGTCCGTAGGCGATATGACCTCAACCGCCAGATCCGGCGCTCCATGATAAGCGCCAGTCATCTCATCTAAGGAGCTAACTCGCTCTTGCCTTACGAATCCGACATCCGGAATCCGCGCATGGTCGGGGGCGGTTGCAAGCAGGAATGTAGCTTCGGCGGTTACAATCCTTCCCAGATCGTGATGGCGTACATGTGTCCAGAGACTTCCGATTATGTTGACGGCTTGTGTGCCGTGAGCAAATCCCGCAGACATTGTCTTCGTCAACTCTCCCCGTATCAGCTCATAGCGATAGCCGCGATAGTCCTCACGCGGAATAGACAGCAATTCATCCACTGTCATCAAATTAGTCTTAGTTGTAGCCATCTCACACCTCTGTCAGCGTCCAAGATGCTGTGCGTTGCGCCCATGATACACTACGCACGCATCAACCATCCCCACCTTTGTAAGCTATTCCAGGGAGGCTAGAAAATGGGCAGACTCGACGGCAAAGTGGCATTCATCAGCGGCGGCGCAAGAGGCATGGGCGCGGAGGAAGCGCGCCTCTTCGCGCGTGAAGGCGCGAAGGTCGGAATCGGCGACGTTCTGGAAGAAGAGGGGCGCAGTGTCGAGGCGGAGATAAACGAGAGCGGCGGCGACTGTCTCTTCATCAATCTCGATGTAACCAGCGAGGCCAACTGGCAGGACGCCATCGCCCAGACCGTCTCCCGCTTCGGCGCGCTGCACATCCTTGTCAACAACGCGGGCATTGGAGGCGTTGGAGGTCTGATAGAAGACACTCCAGTCGAAGACTGGGATCGCGTTATGGACATCAATGCCAAGGGCGTCTTCCTTGGTACCAAGGCAGCCATTCCGGAGATGCGGAATGCGGGCAGCGGCTCCATCATCAACATATCGTCCCAGCTAGGTATCGTCGCCACCGACAACAGCAGTGCTATGTACCACGCATCCAAGGGCGCTGTTCGCATCCTCACCAAGTCCACGGCAATTCAGTACGCGCCGGACAACATCCGCGCCAACTCCATTCATCCCGGACCCGTCATTACCGCTATGACGGAGAGCCGTCGCGGAGACCCTGCGTACCGTGAAGTCACGCACTCCCGCATCCCGCTTGGCAGGTTCGCCGAGCCAATCGAGATCGCGTATGCAGTCCTATACCTCGCCAGCGACGAATCAGGCTATGTAACCGGCAGTGAGGTCGTCGTTGACGGCGGCTGGATAGCGCAGTAGGGAATAGCCGTCAGCAGTCAGCCGTCAGCAATCAGCCGTCAGCCGTCAGCAGTCAGCAGTCAGCAGTCAGCGTCAGGAAGTCAGAAGAGCAATGAGAGATTTCAGAGGTCTTAAGGTTTGGGAGAAGAGTCATCTGCTTACTTTGCAAATCTACAAGACCACGAAGAGTTTTCCTAGTGAAGAAAGATACGGGCTAACAAGCCAGATTAGGCGATCGTGTGCATCTATTCCAGCTAACATTGCCGAAGGCTGTGGGACTGGCAGCGACGCTGAAATGGCACGATACCTACAGATAGCAATGGCGTCGGCAAGTGAACTGGAATACCACATCCTGCTTGCCCGCGACCTGGAGTTTATAACCACTGCAAATTACAACTCTATATACGATGAAGTCACACAGATTAAGAGGATGTTGACACCGTTCATCAGAAGATTAAGAGGCAGCAGATTAAAGAAGTAACCGGCAGTCGGCATTCAGAAACCTGAAGGCTGAAAGCTGAGCGCTCACTGCTGCGACTGGAGGTCACACGTGCAGATAACCGACATCAAGACTTACCTAGTCCATCCCGGCAAAGCCAAGAATCTCTGCTTCGTGAAGATTGAGACCGACGAGGGCATCTACGGCTGGGGCGAGTGCTATACGCAGTCCGACCGAGACGTGCAGATTACGGCCCACGTCGATCAGCTCAAGCGCTACCTCATCGGCCGCGACCCCACGAACATCAAGCACTTCATGCAGATGGTGTTCGACGACTTCGCCGGAAGGCGCGGCGCGATGGACTACTACTGCGCCATCAGCGGCCTGGAGCACGCCATGTGGGACATCGCGGGCAAGGCATACGGCGCGCCCGTGCATAAGCTCATCGGCGGCGCGTGCCGCGACAAGATTCGCGTCTATGCAAACGGCTGGTCCGGTGGCAATCCCACGCCCGAATCACTCGCCGAGCGCGCGTCCGAGGTCATCGAGGCAGGCTTCACCGCGCTCAAGTTCGACCCCATCCCCGGACGCTGGCGCACCTATGTCAGTAAGGACATAGAGGATGCCGCCGTGGAGAACGTGCGGGCAGTCCGTGAAGCCGTGGGTCCCGATGTGGACATCCTCGTCGAGATGCACCGCAGGCTTGCGCCAATGCACGCCGTCCGCATCGCCCACGAAATCGAGCGGTTCCGCCCGTTCTGGTACGAGGAGCCTATCCTCGCCGAGAACGTCCCCGCGCTCGCGTCAGTGCGCCAGAAGATTAACATCCCTGTCGTAACCGGCGAGGAGCTTTACACGAAGTTCGAATTCCGCGAGGTCTTCGAGAAGCAGGCGGCCGACATCCTCAACCCCGACGTGTGCAACGTTGGCGGCATCCTCGAACTCAAGGAGATTGCGGCGATGGCCGAACCGTACTTCGTCGTCATCTCGCCGCACAACTTCAACAGCACCACCGTCGGCCTGGCAGCGACCATACAGGTCTCCGCCGCCATTCCCAACTTCCTGATAACCGAATACTTCGTCAACCTCGAAGAGCTAGGACGCGACATCGCAAAGACTCCATTCGAGGTGCAGGACGGCTACATCCAGATACCCGACACCCCCGGACTGGGCATCGACCTAGACGAAGAGCGACTCGCCGCCTACCCATACAAGCCGTTCCCGGCACGATCGCCAGCGCAGATATGGGATGAGGGGCCTTAGCAAGATCACTTGTGTGAACCGAGATATGAATCAATAGCCTATTGGAAGAGATGAAAATTTTCTTTGCAAACAGACGACTTGAACAATGTTTCGAGGATTATAATCAGGCTGAGAGAAACTGGGGTGTCGCAGTCGCCCGAAAATACATCCAGCGCATTCAATGGATACTGAATGCCCCCAATTTCAATGCTTTACGCACGATACGATCATTCAGGTTACACTCGCTGTCAGGCCCCTTTGTGGGACAGTTTGCGATAGACTTGAACAGAAGGTGGCGCATCATTCTCATATATAACGCGACTGATGAATCAGTCAACATACTGGAGGTAACAAACCATTATGGAGACTAAGCCTTACGTCCAACCTGTATCTAATCTGGCTATTCACCCCGGAGAACTGCTCGCCGAAGAAATAGAGTGCATCGGCATGACTCAGCAGGAACTCGCTACACGCATAGATAGGTCTCCTCAGTTCGTAAGCGCAATCATTGAGGGCGCGAAGAATATTCAGCCCGACATAGCGGCTAAACTCGAAGAAGTGCTTGGTATTCCGTCGAGTATGTGGATAGACGCCCAAAAGACTTACGATGACACCCTTGCCCGTCAACAGGTAGAGCAGAAGGCGGCGCATCTGAGCTAATCTCAGTTTGAGGCGATGCGACATGGAAGAGACCAAGAAATGGCCAATAAAAGAAACTTCTGCAAGAGTGCTTAATGACAACGGTCATTTGCAGACCGAAAGGTCGCGCAAAGAAATCCCCCCAACCAACCCGGATATTCTTGAAGATGCGGAGGACTCAAACACCGTCGGCTCTTCTCTCGACCACCTCATTGGCACATGGACACAAGCGGAAGCTGACGAAATGGACGCCGCTCTGAACGACTTTGAGGCTGTTGACGGAATAGTCTGGACACGACTGACGACAGAATAGGAGTCAGTTCAAGTATCGAAACAAGGAGCCACCACCCATGCCACAAGAAACCACCCTCGACGAATTCCGCGCACTCACGCAGCGCGCCGGTCTCGACCTCACCGACGAAGAGCTTGAGCACCTCAAGCCGATGTATGACCACTACCTTGAGCCGATTGCCCAAATGAACGCTCTCGACCTCGATGCCGAAGACCTGGCGGTCGTCTATTCGCCGGGCTGGGACCCGGAGGTATAGCCATGACCACAGAACTCCACTACCTCACCATCGGCGAGGCAAGCGTACTTATAGAGAGCGGCCAGATATCGCCTGTCGAACTGACTCGCGCATTCCTCGACCGCATTGACGAGCTCGACGACACGCTGGAATGCTACATCACCGTGCTGCACGACGGTGCGATGGCGGAGGCGCGGCAGGCGGAAGCCGAAATCCTGCGCGGCGACTATCGCGGGTCCATGCACGGCATCCCAATCGCACTCAAAGACCTGTACGATACCGCAGGCATCCGCACTACCGGCAGTTCGAAAGTCATGACAGACCGAGTGCCTTCGGAGGACGCCACCACGACCGCACGTCTGAGAGAGGCGGGCGCTGTGCTGCTCGGCAAGCTGGCGATGCACGAGTTCGCGCTCGGCGGGCCTGACCCGTCGAACGGCTTCCCGCTCGCCCGCAATCCGTGGAACCTCGACCATATCCCCGGCGGTTCCAGCAGCGGCTCGGGCGCGGGCATCGCGGCCGGGCTATGCATGGGCACGCTCGGCTCCTGCACGGGCGGCTCCATACGCGGACCTGCAGCATTCTGCAGCATCGCCGGCATCAAGGCGACCTATGGGCGCGTCAGCCGATACGGCGTCTTGCCTCTGAGCTGGACCCTTGACCACTGCGGCCCAATGACATGGACGGTCGAGGACTCCGCAATCATGCTGCAGGCAATCGCGGGCTTCGACCCCAAGGACCCAACGACCAGCCAGGCGCCCGTTCCCGACTACACGGCATCGCTGGTAGAGGACATCGAAGGTCTGCGGATCGGAGTGCCGCGCCACTTCTTCTTCGCGGACGACCCTACAATCAACAAGGATGTGCTCGCCGCGGTGGACGATGCCCTGGGCGTCATGGAAGACCTGGGAGCGCATATCGAAGAGGTCAACGTGCCGATGCTGGAGCACGCCGGCGCCGCGCAGCCCGTCATCATGCTCAGCGAGGCATTCGCGTATCACCAGAACAACCTTCGTTCCAAGCCCGAGCTGTTCGGCGAGATGGTCAGAGCGCGCTTCAGGACGGGCGGCCTGTTCTCCGGCGGCGACTATGTGCAGGCGCAGCGCGTACGCAACGTGCTCAAGCGCGAGTTCGCCGATGTGCTGCGGAAGGTAGATGTGGTGGCATCGCCCACGATGTCCAACCCCGCACCGCGTTTCGATGCGATGGACGCGATGACCACGTCGCGCGTCCCAAGTTTCACCGGGCCCTACAACTTGACTGGCATGCCAGCCATATCGGTGCCATGCGGCTTCACGACTGAAGGCCTGCCCGTGGGCTTCCAGATAGCAGGCAAGCCCTTCGACGAGCCGACGGTCTTCCGCGCGGCATACGCCTACGAGCAGAGCGTACGCCTATTCGAGCAGAGGCCGTCAATCTAAGAACTGATTTTGATGTACAGGATGAGCAGGACTCATCAGGAATATCCAATCCTGTCGATCCTGTACATCCTGTTAGCTCTCATCTGGCTGCTCAAGAAGCTGAATAAGGTTTCCGTCCGGGTCCTCGAAGGTAGCGACCCAGCCGCCCCAGTGCTCGCGTTCCGGCGGCCTGACGAAGTTCACGCCGGAGCCAGCCAGCCGCCCGTGCAGCGCGTGGATGTCAGGCGTGCCGAAGTTGACCATGATGCGATCGGGCTCCGCGTTCATGCCGCAAACCTCCGAGTGTTCGCCGATGCTGAAGCGCATGTCACCCCACTCGAACGCCACGAAGTGCGGACGCTCCGAATGCACCGGCAGCCCCAGCGTATCGCGGTAGAACACCGTCATCGCCGCCATGTTCTCCGTCCAGATTATAACGCCTGCTATGCCGTCAATCATCGTTCGTTCCCTGCATCCACACGCCTATGTCCAGATTACGAATTGTTGAAGACCGCCTTCAAATTTGCCCGACTATGTGTATAATATGTAGCCAGAGGCAGGGTGGAGGTGGCCGAAAGCTTACTGAGGGTCTCTAGAAAGGAGGTTGCTGCATTGGCTAGTAGTATGAGGAGGTGCTCCCGGTAGGTGTTCCCTGGAGCATCTTCTACACCGGAGAGGGGTCTTCCCGCTAGTCGGGGAGGCCTCTCTTTTTTGCAAGCCGTTAGTGGCTAAAGACCCTGCTCTTTGTTGGCAAGAGAAGGGCTGCCATCTAACAGATACTTACTGCTTCCCTTCGAAGAACCGCCGCGGATTGTCCACCATAATCTTGTGGATGTCGTCGTCCGATGCACCAAGCTCCTGCAGCCTCGGCAGCACGCGCCGCGTGATGAACAGGTAGCCATCCGGATTGTTCTTGTCCCGCGCCTCGCGCGCCTCCTTCAATGCGATCAGCAGCGCCACCGACCAGTCGTGCCCTAGCATGATGCGATGCGCGAATCCGGCCTCGATGAGCTTATACGCCGTCTGCGTGCGCGCCTCCCAGTCCAGCACCTCCGGCCTGCCCGGGTAGCGGTCAAGCCCGATCCATACGCCCTTCTCCAGCAAGCCTATGAGATAGTCGGTATCGTCCGTGTCGTTGCTGTGCCCGATATATACCTTGTTCAGGTCAACGCCCTCGTCCTCGAATACAGCGACCTGCTGCTCGCCCACGCGTTCCGGCGCCCATGTATGAGTTGATATGGGCACTCCCGTTGCTTTCTGCGCCCTGGCAGCCGCGCGCAGGATAATCTCGCCCTCTGGCGTTACGCCGCCCATGTCGTTGGCGACCTTGATTATCGCCGCCTTGATGTCCGTCCCCTCGATGCCCTCTTCGATCTCGCGGATGTACAGCGGCGCAACGTCGTCGGGTGTAGCCGTCCAGAATACGCGCGGGATGTCGCGCCAAGTGCCGGTCGCGCATACGATGTTCACGCCCGACCCGCGCGATACCTCTTCGATAAGGCGGATGTCGCGGCCCAGGTCAATGGTCGTAACATCGATGATGCTGCGCAGCCCTTCGTCATAAGCCGCCTTCAGGTCGCGTATCCCGCGCTCAATCGTCCCTGCGCGGTCGATGAACTCCGGGTAAATCTGCTGTATCCCCGCAGACGTGACCAGCACATGTTCATGCGACAGCGTAAACCCCAGGTCCGCCGTATCCATTGGCCCCAGCACCGAATTAATCGTCGCCATACTCAAAGCCCTCCATCAGGAAGAAATCCTGTCCATCCTGTATATACAGGTTAGTCTTCGCCCGCAATCGGATTGCTCAGCGTGCCGATCCCGCTTATCTCCACATCGCACACATCGCCGACCTTCATGTCCTGCGTCGCGCCGTCGGTGCCCATCCAGATCATGTCGCCCGGATAGAGCGTCAGGTAGCGCGTCATAGCGCTGATGTACGTCTCCACGCCGAACACCATGTTGTTCGTTGCGAAGTCCGAAACGACATCGCCGTTAATGCGCACCGTAGTCCGCAGCGAGTCCAAGTCAACATCCGTCTCGATCCATGGTCCCATCGGCTTGAAGGTGTCGCTGTTCTTCGCGCGCCAGAGTGTGCGATCGCCCGCCTGCCAGGTGCGCTCGCTCACATCGTTGCCGATGGTGTAGCCCAACACGCAGGACAGTGCGTCCGACTCCGAAAGGTTCTTCGCCTCCTTGCCGATGACCACGACAAGTTCGCCCTCATACTGAAAGCGGTCCGTAGAGTCCGCTGGCTTCACGATGGCTTCGCCGTGCGCGATGAGCGCGTTGTTCGCGCGATAGCCAATGTCAGGCTTCTGCGGAATGTCCGGCTCTCGTCCCAGCAGCGCCGCCGCCTCACGCACATGCTCCTCGTAGTTCACGCCCGCCGCGTAGAAGGTCTTCGGCTCGAACGGAATCAGTAGCTTGACTTCAGAAAGCGGCTGTCGTTTCCCCGTGCGTTCATAGCTATCGAACGGGCTGCCGCTAACCTCTTCTACCTCGTCGCCCTCCACAATACCGAACACGGCGCCATCATTGCCTTCGTATCTCACCCAGCGCATCACTGGCCTCCTTGAATATCTTGCTAATTCTGTCCAGTCTATTCTTCGACATTTGGCTTCGCGCTACCAGCCCGCATATGCTCAATCGTCTCGATTCAAAAGGGATAGACCGATTCCTGCGCCGTCTTCAGCAGCGAGACTTTCCATTACTCTCACGAGGCGGATAATATCCGCCAACCTCCTCGCCTTCAAGAACAAGACCATGCTCACGAACATGCGAAATTTCCCATCCTTGCTTCAGTCGCACTGAACTTGCGTCCAGAGTCAGAAGGGCCACCGTATGGCCGTTTGCAGCCACAACCTCGACTTCGTATGCCTCATTGTCCCCATAGCAGTGAACCACTGTGCCCACATCTCCGCTGATGAGCCCGTGCTCAGGAACATCTTGAGTAATCACAACGATGTCAAGCTCTTTGATCGCCTTTGTAACTTTGTCAACCATCTGATGACCTCCATCGTCCAAGGTGACGCGGATAAGCTGTTACAAGCCGTGGGCTTTCCTGCCCCGCATCAATAATCCAGACTGTCAACAGTTCGATAATCTCGCCATCGGGTGCATGCATTGTTCCATAAACGACATACTTCACACCATAGGGCGTAACCTCAGTCCTAGCTACTTCTTCCTCGTGCGCTATCGCCAGAAGTCCAGCTTCAAGCAAATCTGCATTAGATTCGCTAAAACCCACACTTCTCAGGAATGCTGCCTTTCCTGCACCCTCTTCATGGGTTTCGGACAGCAGGTAATCTGTCAGCTTGGACGGATGCACCCAAGCGCTTTCCCACTGCGGAAGCCTCACTACGCCGCTTGCCCGTCCAGCCCAAACACCTCCGCCACCAGTTCATAGGACCGCACACGGTCCGCGAAATCGTAGCATATCGTGACGATGCCAAGGTCGTCGGTTGCGTAGACGTCCGCAAGTTCCTCAATCTTGTCGCGCACCTGCTCCGGGGTGCCGTCGATGTAGCTCTGCTTCATCTTCGACAGGTATTACCCATTCTCCTCGCGGTTCTTTTCATACCCTCACCACTCACCTCCTGCCGCCCCCCCGCTCCCGAGTGCCGTCCATGTAGCTCTGCTTCATCTTCGACAGGTATGCCCATTCCTGCGGACTATACTCATACGCCAGAGCTTCCTCAATGGGCGGCACACCCTCACGCATTCCCTGCACCGAGCGCACCCGCGATAGGTTGCGGCTCGCCCCGATGCGCTGCGCGTCCTCCTCCGTCTCCGCGCACAGCACTTGCAGCGCCACATTCACCTTCGGCTCGGACAGGTACTTCGACGGCTTGAAGTTCTGCCGGTACATCTCCGCGATGGCGGGCCCGTGTTCAGTCGCAAGACCGAAGAAGTGCGCGAAACTGAATGGCAAGCCCATCTCCGCTGCCATAGACGCGCTGTCCGCCCGTGAGCCCAGCAGCCACACATCCGGCGCAGTGGACTCGCCCGGCCCCGCGTGCAGCGATGCGAATGGATGCTCATCGTCCACCGTATCGTTCAGAAAGTTCAGCAGGTCGCGCACAACAATCGGATAGTGCCGTATATCCAGCTGCGGGCGCGGGTATGACAGCGCCGCCGCCGTGATCTGGTCGCTGCCAGGCGCGCGCCCGATGCCTAGGTCTATGCGACCCGGAAACAGGGTTTCCAGCATGCGGAATACCTCGGCGACCTTGAACGCGCTGTAATGCGGCAGCATCACGCCGCCGCTGCCCACACGGATAGTCTCCGTATTAGCGGCGATCTGGCCGATGAGAATTTCTGGACTGGTCCCGGCGAAATTCGCAAGATTGTGGTGCTCTGCCACCCAGAAGCGCTGAAAGCCAAGCCGCTCCACCGCGCGCGCAAGCTCGACCGTCTCCGTCAGGGCATCACGCGCCGTCCCGCCCTTGCGAACGGGCGACTGGTCAACCACGCTTAGGCTAAGTTCGCTGCTCAATTCCCCTCCAAAGCCTGACCATTTGGCATACTTACTGACCAACCGACCGATCACGCCTCCTAGAACGCCTCCAGCGTATGGCTCTTCCAGCGATTGATCGCCGACTGGCCGCGCGGACTGACCTGCCGCTGCACCTGCACATTGATGAGCGCAGGCCGCTCCAGCTTCAGGCAGCGTTCCAGCGCGGGATGAAGTTCCTCCGGGTTCTCCACAATCTCGCCGTGCCCACCGAGACCGCGCACCACCTGGTCATAGCGCGTGGGCAGTAGATCCGTCGCAACCGGCTTGCCATAGACCCCAATCTGAATCTGCCTGTCGATTCCCCACGCCGAGTCGTTACCCATAACGCACACAATCGGCAGGTGATGCCGTACCGCCGTGTCGAATTCGATGCCGTTGAACCCGAACGCGCCATCGCCACTGAATGCGATCACTCGCCGCTCAGGATGCGCCAGCTTTGCCGCAAGCGCGGTCGGGAACGTATGCCCCAGCATCCCCGACGGCGACACATACAGCCAGCTCTTAGGCATGCGCGCCGGCAGATACGCCCGCCCGAAGTGGCAGTAGTCCCCGCCATCGAACACCAGATAGTCGTCCGGCTGGAGCATCTGCATTACTGTCTTATGCACATACATCGCATGCATCGGTGCGTCCGGAACCGCAAGCGACTCCAGGTGCTCACGCCATGCCTTGCCCTCTTCACGCAGTTCGCTAATCCAGTCCAGTTCGTTCCATGTGTGCTTGGAAGCCTCAGCCGTCATCTGCCGCAGGGTTGCATCCACATCGCCCGCGATTCCAACGGCAACACCACGATTGCGCCCTATCTCCGCCTCAGACGGGTCAACCTGTATGATCTTCGCGTCCGGCGCGATTGTCGGCGACATAGCGTAGCCGATAATCAGGTCCTGCTTGCGTCCCAGCATCATCACAACATCCGCCTCACGAATCTTGCGCGCCGTCTGGCTCAACCCCTGATCGAAGAACCCAAGGCAGTACCGATGCTCGTCAGACACCATGCCCCGCGCGTCCCCTTCAGTCAGCAGCGGCAGCCGTGTCGTCTCGATGAACTCCTGAAGCGCCTCTCCGGAACGCGCGTATGCAGCCGCGCTGCCTGCCACGATTAGCGGCCTCTTTGCATCGCGCAATATCGCTATCGCCTGCTCGATGTCGGATTGCGAAGCCTGCGCCGCGCCGATACCCCGGTACTCGCTAGGCGCGTAGAACGCCACCTCATCCTCGCTCACCACCTGCTGCTGAATATCAACTGGGATAGTTAGATGCACCGGTCCCCGTCGTCCGCTGTACGCCACCCTCAGCGCATGCGCGATCATGTCAGGTATGCGCCGCGTGTCCGTTACCATCCACGCGCCCTTAGTAACGGGACGCGCCATACCTACCTGGTCGATCTCCTGCATCGCACCGCGCCCAAGCTCGCTGAGTTCAGCGGATCCGCTAATCGACAGCAGGGGGCTTTCCGAGTGCATCGCATTTGCCAGCCCGGGAATAGCGTTGGAAAAGCCCGGCGTGGTGTACATAGCAACGCCCGGCTCGCCGGTGATGCGGCCCCATGCGTCCGCCATGTGCGCCGCCGCCTGCTCGTGGCGCGTATCCACGAAGCGAAAGCCCATGTCCGCCATGCTGTCCAGTGCCGGAAGCACATGGTCGCCCGCAATCGTGAACACATTCTTCACGCCTTCAAGCGCCAGCGCTCTGCCTATAAGCTCGCTCCCGCTCACCATGCCCGAACCCGATGTAGTCATCTGTTAGTCCTCTATCGTGTCTTCTCTGTTAATTCATGCTGGTGCCAAAGTTATCAGCCCGTCCATGTTAGATTGTTCTGACTTTACGCACAACCACGCTCGAAGCAATGCACCCTTCCTCCATTGCGAAAGGGTTAGAGCCTGCCCCTGTGCAGACAGAAGGTGAGGACAGTGCCTTGCATATCTACTTATTGCATTGCTATTATGCAATAAACAATGCGTGAGTCTTGAAAGTAATCACAGGAGCATTCCCACATGATTGAATCCTCCATCACATCGAGGGGCCAGACTACCCTGCCAAAGATCGTAAGGGAGGCACTCTTGGTCGAAGCCGGTGATAAGGTGCGCTACATCGTTCATGGGGATGAGGTTCGTATCAGAAAGGTAAAGCCCATCGGCAGGCTGTTCGGAGCGCTGAAGTACGATGGCCCCCCTGTAAGTCTCCAAGACATGGAGCGGGCGATTGCGGAGGGAGCGGCTGGACAGTGAGCGCCCTGGACACAAATGTATTGATTCGCTTTCTGGTGCGCGACGACCTTGAACAGGCGGACGCGGCGCGCGCGCTGCTGGAAGGACTTACGACCGATAACCCGGGCTTCATCTGTCGTGAGGTAATGATAGAGGTCGTCTGGGTGTTGGAAAGGTCGTATCGCTTCAGCCGTGAGGAGATTGCGAGCATTGTCATAGAACTGATTGATACGGATACTCTGGTCATAGAGGACGACAACGATGTTGCACAAGGCGTCATTGCCTACCGCCAGGGAGCCGCAGACTTCTCCGATCTCATGATTCTCGCTGCCGCGAACCGAGTGGGCGCGCGACCTCTATACACATTCGACCGACGCTTGTCTCGCCTGCAAGGGGCGGCGCTGGTCGAAGCATAGCCTTCTTATGTGTGCGTCTAGTGTCCTCAGATTTTTCAAATCACGCACCACCTGCACCATAAACTATGTGCGCCTCATTGCAACACTCTGCTACGCTTATCATCAAATCATTCGTTAAACCAACCGACTGACCCACTGAAAGACTGGCAGACTCTCCTTTGTTCCCACATCATACCGACCCGTCCGAAGATGTATGGGTCGCCTTCGATCTCGAGACCACGGGCCTTGACGCCCAGAAGGACGCCATCATCGAGATCGGCGCGGTCAAATTCCAGGGCGGCAGGACGCTCGACACCTTCGAGACATTCGTCAACCCGCAACGGCGCATCAGTCCCTTCATCAGCAATCTGACCGGAATCCGCCAGCGCGAACTGGATGGCGCCGACACCATTGAGCGCGTAGCAGCATCCTTCATCGCCTTCGTGGGCGCTTCCCCGCTCATCGCGCACAACGCCGCCTTCGACCTCGGCTTCCTGAGAAACGGCGGCATCGAGCTGACGAACCCTGTCGTTGACACCTTCGACCTCGCCTATGTCGTTCGCCCCGACACGCCAAGCTACTCGCTGGAAAACATGGCGCAGCACCTCGACCTTCCGCACGACAGACCGCACCGCGCCCTTGACGACGCAATAGCCGCCAAGATGCTATTTCTCAGCCTGCTGGAAGACGCTGCCGCCTTCGACCAAATGACACTCGCCGCGATGCAGCGCCTTGCACAGACTTCCAACTGGTCACTGGAATACCTGCTGAACGGCATCGTCGCCAATCCGCGCGCAGGGCATTCAACCGCCGGAGATACCGAATCCAACATCGGCATCAACGGCCTCGATATGCAGCACATCTCCCGCAGGCTCCACGGCGGAGGCGTCCTCCGCGAGAATGAGAGCATAACGCCAATAGACGCTGAAATGGTCGCCTGTATGTTCAGCGAAGGCGGCGCCCTGTCAGGGACACTGGACGGCTTTGAGGCGCGCGCCGAGCAAGTGCAGATGGCGCAGGCGGTTACTGAAGCGATCAACGATGGCGAGCGAATCATCATCGAGGCGGGAACGGGAGTCGGCAAGTCCCTCGCGTACCTGCTGCCCGCCGCGCTATATGCCTTGGAAAACGGCAAGCGCGTGGTGATCTCGACCAACACGATCAACCTGCAAGAGCAACTTCTGAAGAAGGATGTCCCCATCCTTGTAGAAGCGCTCAAGTCCGTTGACGACAGCGGCGATGACCTACGCTTTACCCCGCTAAAGGGACGCGCCAATTACCTCTGCATGCGCCGCTGGAACACGATGGCGACATCCAACGAGCAGACGCCCGAAGAGGCGCGTCTGCTCGCAAAGACGATGCTCTGGCTGCAGTCCACAGCCAGCGGCGACCGCGCCGAGATCAACCTCGGTCATCCCAGGGCAGCCGCTCCCTGGGACAGGTTGTCAGCGAACAATGCAAGGGGCTGCCTAAGAAACGAAAGCGTCTGCTTTCTGCGCTCCGCACGCGAGCGCGCCGCAGCATCGCACCTGGTAATCGTCAACCACGCCCTGCTGCTATCCAATGCCACAGTCGGCGGCACGCTCATCCCGGACTACGATGTGCTGATAATCGACGAGGCGCACCATCTCGAAGAGGAAGCGACAAACCACCTCGGTTTCGAGCTGACGCAGGCGAGCTTCAACGATCACATCCAGAACCTGAGCGGCGAGGGTGGCTTGCCCAACCAGGCGACCATTGCCTTCCGCACCGCGACATCGGACACGGCGGACCGAAGAGAGACCGTCGAGAATGTCGTTGATGAGATCGCACGACTGCTGCCCCGCATGCGCGACAGCATCGCCCGTCTGCTGGCAGGCCTCGAAGCGATGGCCCAACCCGCTGGGAGAGGAAGTCGTGGCCCGGCCCAATACGCCCAGCAGACGCGCATCACTCGCGGAACTCGCGCGAACCCGAAGTGGTCTGAGCTTGAAATCGGCTGGGAGAACGCGGATCTAGCACTTGGAGAACTCGGCAGGCAGCTTGCGAACCTGCAAAGGGCGCTCGCCGACCTCGAAGAAGCCGGCCTGCTCAATTACGAGTCTCTGGTGAACGATGTCGCAGATGCCGCGCAAGCCAACGATACCCTGCGCCGCCAGCTCAAGGAGTTCGTTGTCGCACCGGAAGACGACGCCATATACTGGCTCACCCTGTCAGCCCGCCGTGCTGAGCTCTCGCTCCACGCCGCACCCCTGCATGTCGCCGAGAAACTTGACGAGCTTGTATTCTCACAGACACGCAGCGTCATCATGACCAGCGCCACACTCAGCACGGAGCAGAAGTTCGACCACATCATTGAGCGTACCGGCTTCAAGGACTCCCGTGAATTACTGCTCGGCTCTCCGTTCGACTACCCCAGCGCCGCCGTATTGTGCCTGCCCAACGATATGCCCGAACCGCGCTCCTGGGCATACCAGGACGCCCTCGAAGGCGCCGTCAAGGACGCCGCTATCGCCGCCGAGGGCCGCACGATGGCGCTCTTCACCTCGTACAGCGCGCTCCGAAGCACCGCAGCCAGCATCCGTGACGACCTGAAGGCGCGCGGCATCGAGGTATTGCAACAAGGCAACGACGGTCCTCCGGCCCAAGTGGTACAGCGTTTCATGCAGAGCCCGAAAGCCGTCCTGCTTGGCACCTCCAGCTTCTGGGAGGGCGTTGACCTGCCGGGGGATGTTCTCAGTGTGCTAATCGTCGCCCGCCTGCCCTTCACCGTTCCCAGCGACCCGGTCTTTCAGGCGCGCTCCGAACTCTACGACAACTCCTTCATGCAGTACGCCGTCCCGCAGGCAATCCTGCGACTTCGGCAGGGGTTCGGTCGCCTCATTCGCACGAAGACAGACCGCGGCGCGGTCATCATCCTCGACCGCCGCGTAACCGCAAGCCGCTACGGTTCTGCATTCCTGCGCTCCCTGCCCCCCGCCCGTCCCATCGAGTGCAGCCTCTACCAGCTTCCCGACATTATCCGCAGTCACCTGTCCACTTAAGAATATATAATTATTCGACTATGATATACTGTCATATGGTGGGAAGTGGTTACTGGCTCGGAACTTTATGTCGAACGCGCACGGCGAAACCGCACAACGAATAGCCATTTGGTCATTATCTCCCCAGACGATTGGGGCGTATTTTGCTATATTCCTTGTACAGTACATTCCGGGCATAGCAGTCGAGATTTACACATTTGTACAGCAGCAGCAGGTGGATGACACATTCGCCTATGCCGCACTTGAAATCATCAGGGCGTCGGGTCCCATAGGGATAGGGTCCGCAATGAACGCCATCGCCATAGCAGTATCCGTGGAGGCAATCATGGTTCTGGCAAAAATGCTTGAACGGCAGCGGTGGGAAAAAGGCCGTGCAGAAGGCATCAAAGAAGAGCGCAAGCGGTCGAACGCCAAGTTGCGCGCGCTGGCAAAGGAATACGGAATCCCCGAAGACAAGCTGCCGATAGAAGACGAGGAAGAATAAGCCGAATGCCGGCTCTCCGACATCATCCGCAGTCACCTATCCTGAATCTCGCACCAGGTCCACCCATCGCTTGTGATGGAACATGTACTGGTTCGCGTATCCCGCGTGCTTCCCGTACCGTTCCAGCGCCCACTCCCGCATTTCCCGCTTGTGTTTCTCCGTAGGCGTGGTCTTGTTGCCGTTGCTGTTCAGAGCAGGCGGCACCGGCGCATCGGGATACCAGTCCCGCATCGCCTTCACTATCCACACATCCACCGGAAACGCCTGCGGCTTGTCCAGCGAGAACAGCATCACGCAGTTCGCCACCTTGTCCGCGATCCCCCGCAGCTTGACCAACTCCGCCAGCGCATCCTCGTAGTCCGCCTCTCTCAGCGAATACAGGTCTGGTCCCTCGCCCTCCACAATTCCCTCTGCCGCCGCTATCACATTCACCGCGCGAAACCCCAGCTTCAGGTCGCGCAGAGCCTGTTCGCCCGCGTCAACAAGCTGTCTGGCAGTCGGGAAGACGTTCCTTTCACAGCCCTGCAACCCATCTCCATCGCCGTTAGCAGACGCCAGCAGGTCATGTCCCGGGAGCGAACTGCCGTAGTGCAACGCCATATCCTCCACATTCGCCGTGATGCGCGGGATATTGTTGTTCGCAGAGCAGATGAACCCTACGAGGCACTCCCATGGCTCCTGCCGCAGCACCCGCAGCCCCCGATGCTGTTTCACCGCATCCGACAAATGCTCATCCTCACTCAGTGCCGCATACACCTCGTCCATGTCATCGTCCACCCGAAGGTAGTCCCTCACAAGTGGTGCGAGCGAAGTCTCGTCGTCCGGCGCGCTCACGAACTCTATTCCCTCGTCAACCCTTCGCATCCTGACGACATTGCCGAATATCACGCCACAGAACCAGCCGTCATCCTCCTCGCGCCAGCGGAAAGCCTGTCCTCCGCAAAGTGTGCCACGCAGGTCATAGGGCGCCGTGAACGGAATCAGCATAACCGTACCTCTCCCAAGCAATAGTCATCTGACAAGCGATTATACCAGCGTATGAGGCGTTGATTATTTCTACCCATGTCAGGTTCGGCGATGCATGCAGATTCCAATCCCAGAGGCAGTTGGAAAGCGTGTTAGAATAGCCTCTGGGGGCGTTATTGATACTTCAATGCGCCCGAGAAGGGATAGTCTTCACACTTGCTCGCTTCCGGTCTAATCAATAAGCCAGTCTATCGCTGGTGGGTCTTCGCCGCCGTTGCGCTCGGAACACTGACCTCCGTCATCAACCACGGCGGAATGTCCGTTGCGCTCCCCACAATCGCCCAGTACTTCGACGCCGACCTCGCCACCGTCCAGTGGGTGGTCATTGCTGAGGGCCTGACGATAAGCGCGCTCCTGCTGCCAATGGGCAGGCTCTCCGACATTGTGGGCAGGAAGCGCATATTCCTCGCAGGTCTCGTCATCTTCATCATAGCCGCGGTTTTCGCCGCAACTTCCGGCAGCATCATAGCTCTGATAGGCGCCAAGGCTTTGCAGGGACTCGGCGCCGCAATGACGCAGGGCACCGGCATGGCGATGGTAACCTCTGTCTTCCCAGCCTCAGAGCGCGGCAAAGGCATCGGCTCCCACGCAAGCGTCGTGGGAACGGGCGGCGTCCTGGGACCCATCGCCGGCGGCTTCCTCATTACGGCGCTCGACTGGCGCTGGCTCTTCTACATCAACATCTTCATGGGACTAGCGACGATAATCGTCGTCCTGCTGATAGTCAGGAGCGAGGCATTCCGGCACGACACCCGAAGCTCCCGCTACGACTACGGAGGAGCCGCGCTCTCCACCGCCGTCCTGCTGACCTTCCTGCTTGCCGTGTCCAACGGCTCTCGCATGGGATGGACTTCTCCACCGATAATTCTTGGCTTCATCGGCTTCGTTGTCTTCCTCGTGGCATTCGTCAGGTGGGAACTTCGCTCTCCGTCGCCCATGCTCGACATGAGTCTGTTCAGGAGCAAGGTCTTCAGCATCGGAATCGGCACAAACTTCATGTCCTTCCTCGGCATAACCTCTTCACGCTTCCTCTTGCCCTTCTACCTTCAGGCCGCGCTCGGCTACACTCCGGCGCTCGTCGGCTTCGCGCTGCTTCCCAACGCCGCCAGCAGGATAGTCATGGGCCCACTCAGCGGACGCCTCTCCGACCGCTACGGCTGGAAGCCATTCAACATAATCGGCCTTCTTCTCTCAGCAGTCGGCTTGCTAATCCTTGCCACTCTCACCTCGACATCCTCGATAGTCGTGGCTCTTGTGGGGATACTGGTCCAGAGCATCGGCTCAGGCCTGTTCCAGTCTCCCAACTCCGCGTCCATATTCAGCGCGGCGGACTCCAGGAGACACGGCGTCGTCGCGGCATTCGTGAACCTTTCGCGCAACTCCGGCAATGTCACCGGGACGGCAATCGCCGCATCCATCGTCACTGCCGTGATGATCAGCAGCGGCTACGAGGTCAAGATCGACGCCGTTCTGGATGCCGGCCCCGGCTCAGGCTTGCTTGAGTCATTCCTGAGCGGACTCAAGACGGCATTTCTCATTATGGCCGCGCTGCAAGTCATTGGAGCGATAGCCTCTATTTTCAAGACCGACTCCCAACGCGAACAGCCAACCGGAATTAGCGAATCACAACCTCAAACAGAAAGAGTAACCTCATAGGCATTCCTGCCCTGGGGCTCATTCCGATAGACGACACTAAGCGGAACGATTGACGGCATAGGAACGCAATGCTATCGTCAGAATAGACAACATGCAGCGGCAGACCAGCGCACGCCTGCCGCATCGCTAAGGACCGAATTTGGCACAGAGTACACTGAGGACGCCGGCGACTTCGGCAGTCGCACCGGCTCCCGCCCTACCCCTTGCGGCAAGACTCAAGCAGTCTCCAATCTTTGAGGTACTGCTTCTCGCTGACTTTCGCTGGATATGGCTCGGTTCGTTCGCATCGTTCACTGCGATGAACATGCAGATGATAACGCGCGGCTGGCTGGTGCTGCGGCTGGAGAACGACTCTCCGTCCGCGCTCACATGGGCAATGGTGTCATTTGCCGCGCCAATGGCCATAGTTTCGCTTTTCGGCGGCGCGCTATCCGACAGGGTGCCAAAGAAATACCTCATATTCGGCAGCCAGTTAGGCAACGCCGCCCTCACGCTCGTCGTTGGCATGATGGACGCCACCGGCACAATATGGCTTGGCGCACTGATGGCGCTTGGCGTGCTGAACGGGTCGATGTTCGCGCTCAACATGCCGAGCCGCCAGGCAATAATCTCCGAAATTGTGCCGCGAGACCGCGTGATGAACGCCGTCGCGCTGAACAACGCGTCAATGAATCTCACGCGCGCGGCGGGACCTGCGGTCGCGGGCATTCTCATCGCCTTCTTCAGCACAGCCTTGGTCTTCTATATCGTATCAATCGTGTATGTCCTCTCCGGCCTCTCCGTTCTTCGCATCAAGACCACAGGAGTGCAGAGAGGCGGGGCGCCCAAGAGCGTAACCGGCGACATCAAAGAGGGGCTGCAATACGCACTGGGCGATAAGACATTGAGGGGCCTTATCATCATGGCGTTCCTGCCGGCGTTGTTCGGCTTCACGCTCTTCGCCCTCATGCCCGCGTGGGCGCGAGAGCAGCTCAACGTCACCTCCTTCGATCTCGGCTACCTGATGGCTGTTATGGGCATAGGCGCACTGATAGGAACGCTGGGGCTAGCGTCTATGCGAAACCTCGGCAATCGCGGCATGATTCTGATTGTCATCAGCGTGGTGTGGGGTGTATCCGTCGTGGGCGTCGCTATGTCCGCGGAGTTCGTGTCCGCGATATTCTTCCTAGTCATCAACGGCCTGCTCAGCTCACTCTACATGTCGCTGAACATGACCCTGTCGCAGATTTACGCCGACCCTGAGAAGCGCGGGCGCGTCATGAGCCTGTTCATGATGACATTCGGGCTGATGCCCATCGGCGCGATACCATTCGGCGAGTTCGCGGAGGTGATCGGCACTGGGCAGGCGCTCAGCATAAGCGGTCTCATCCTGACGACACTAACCATCGTATTCGCCTTCACATACCCGCACTTCCGCAGGATTCAGTAGTCCTGCAATCCCTTTCACGCCTTCCCGATAGTCCCACTTGCACATAGCCCCACTCCCTAGTCTCGCAATGATCATCGACTTCCATACCCACATCTTCCCGCCGCAGATGCGCGAGAACCGTGAACGCTATCTGGAGCGAGATAGGACTTTTGGCGTGCTCTACTCCGACCCCAGGGCGCGGATGGCAACCGCCGAAAACCTGATAGTGGTGATGGACGAGGACGGCGTTGATACATCCGTCGCGATGGGCATAGGCTGGTCCGACTACGACACGGCACGCGAGGCAAACGACTACATCATTGAAGCAGTGCGGGGCTCTCAGGGGCGAATCGTCGGCTTTGCGGGCATCAACCCCGCGTGGGGCGACAGAGCGGCACGCGAAGCGGAGCGCTGCGCCGAATCCGGTCTGCGCGGCATCGGAGAGTTACACCCCGACACGCAAGAATTCGACCTCGCTGACAAGGGCACGATGGCAGGCTTGATGACGGTCGCAGAGGAGCGCAGCCTGATAGTCACCACGCATTCATCGGAGCCTGTCGGCCACCCTTATACCGGCAAGGGTAGCGTCACACCGCAAGTCCTGATGCAATTCATCAGCAACTTCCCGGAAGCGACTATCGTCTGCGCTCACTGGGGCGGCGGGCTGCCATTCTACGCCCTGATGCCGGAAGTAGCCGACGCGCTACGCAATGTATATTTCGACAGCGCGGCGTCACCATTCCTCTACACTCCGCAGGTGTATTCGGCAATGTCAGGGCTGGTTGGCGCTGAAAAGTTACTACTCGGCAGCGACTACGCCCTCATTCGACCGCGCCGCCTGCTCGACGAACTCGCGGCGTCTTCGCTCACGCTGCAGGAACGCGAAGCTTTGCTGGGCGGAAACGCCGCACGGCTTCTGGGTATCTAGTCACTCTTAGGGCGGAATATCCCGAACGAGCTCGTGTACCCGTGCAGAAAAGTCGCCTCTCCGACCTGCCCGATCTCGCCGTTGCAGAAGAAGCCTGTCAACGGTACCGCACCCACCATATCCGTGAACATGCCTGTGTCATGGTCCGGTCTGCCGTATAGATACTCGCCTCGGCCAAGGCACTGGAACAGCAGCGCCCCCGCCTCGGACTGCCCGCCGTCCGGCAGACCTGAAACATATTGCTCCAGCATGGCGTTCAGGTCTTGCGACGAAGTCTGGGCGTCGCGCAGGTGAAACTGCACTGTCTGTCCCTCTTTCAGCATCTCGCCCACGGCAAGCGCACCACGCTGCGCGTCCACTCCCACTATGTTGCGGATCAGGAAGTCACCAAGGCGCGGATTGTCGTTCAGTTCATCCATCACCACGCCGAGGAACAGCGAGTGCTGCGCCAGTTCTCGGTCTCGCTCGTCCAGAGTCATGAATATCTCTTTGAGCACTTCGAACGGCGTTCGCCGGTCAACTTCCAGCAGGATATTGCGCCGGGACGATGTAATGTGCATCGGCTCCCCAATAGGACGGCAGCCCTGCGCCACCACAGTGTCTATCTGCACATCCCCCTCGAACGCTACCCCGACAACGCCGTCTCTATGCATTTCAGCCCCCAGAAACAGCGCGTTGCCGCCCTCCTGGTGCGCTCCGCTTGCCAGGCCGCCAATCTTGGCGCTGCGCGGAAATGCGTAGTCCAGCCCCATCAGCAGCTGCTCGCCCTGCATGCTGAACGGATCGGCAAGAATGAGAAAGTCCACTTCAGAGCCGACAGGCGTGCTCACAAGCGAGCCCCACTCGTCAGGCGGCGCGTCCCCGTCCGGCAGCGCGCCGTATTGGATATGGAACGGCGTTAGCTTCACACCAGGCAGACACGCAGCCGTCAGAGCCAGACCGGGCCTGTTCTCCACCTCCGTCGCCGCACCAATCACGCCGCCCCCGCTGCAACCCACAAGCAGGGCAGTGCCGAATCTTTCCGCCGCAAGCATTGTCAGCGTCTCATAGTCCGGCGCATAGTGCGGCGACACGAACGCAGCGACCAGATCGGGCGTTAATTCGCCCAGTCCGTCCTCCAGTTTCCCAGCACACTCATCGAACGCGTCGGCAAGCGTCGTTCCCTCCGATATAGCTGAACTCCACTTCATAGCGTTCCTTCCTGCATCCCGACGAACTGTATCGCCCCTGCATCCTCTGATCGTTGGTATATCGAGAATACGGCTATTCTAGCAGACAAGCACGCGATAAGTTCCCTCACTTGTTCACTGCCAGCGTTCCGTTTATACTCTAGTCGATGCCACCTGAACTGCCAGAAAGACGCACACTGCCGCTGTTCCCGCTTAACACCGTGCTGTTTCCGGGCGCATCCTTGCCGCTTCAGATATTCGAGGAGCGCTACAAGCGCCTGCTGCAGGACTGCCTCGACTCCGATTCGCGCTTCGGCATCGTGCTAATAAAGTCCGGCGACGAAGTCGGTCAGCCGGCAATTCCCCATCCCGTTGGCACCGTGGCGCACATCACGCAGGTCAACGAGATTCGCGGAGACCGCTTCTTCGTCGCAGTTACGGGAGAGCGCCGCTTCAGAATCAACACCATCACTCAGCATCGCCCATACCTCACTGCGGATGTGTCCGTCTTATCAGATACGGATTCCGATGAGGCGCAGCCCCAGTCTGAAGCAATCCGCGAGCAACTCAACGAGTACCTGAGTTTGATTACCGGACTGCAAGGCGGTTGGACCAGCGAAGTCCGCACTTCGCGCAATCCCGCAGCGCTGTCGTACTATATCGCTGAAACCTTGCTAATCGACCTGTCCGAGAAGCAGCAGTTGCTCGAAAAGCCCGACACGGCATCCCGACTTGAATCCGAGGCGGAAGTCTTAAGCCGCGACATCGACCAGCTACGCGAGCGTGTCGCCTCCGAGATGCGCAGCAAGTTCAGCCGTCAGTAGTTCTCAGATTCTCCCGAGGAGAAGGCTGGGGCGCCACCCAAGGCGCAGCCTAAATCGGGGGAAGTCGCGTTACAGTGTTCCTCTCAGGCTAGGCGCTACAGATTCGCTCGCTCGCCCAGAGGTTATTCATCCCAGACCGTGAATTCCGAATCGGTCTCGCTGAACATGTCCGGATGAATCATCTGCGCCATCTGCTCCAGCCCGTCCACGAGGCGAGGTCCGCTGCGGCTGAAGTACGATCCTGAATCCACGAAGTAAGCCCGCTCATTGGCGACCGCCGGTAGACCGCGCCACTCTTCCAGGTTCTCCAGCGCCTCGAATTCCTCACGCGCCCTTTCTGCGTCCATCCCGCACGGCATCAACACCAGCACATCAGGCTCAGACTCTGCAAGCTCGTCCATCGTGATGCGCCGTGAAGCCTCTCCCGGCTTGGCAAGCGCGTCAATACCGCCGGCAAGCTCCACCATCTGCGGTATCCAGTGCCCCGCCACGATGGGCGGTTCAAGCCATTCGATGCATGCCACCCGTGGCGCTGACGTGGATGCAGACGCCTTGGAGCGCACCGCACTCACCCGCTCACGGAGTTCAGTGACAAATGCCGACGCGGCATCTGGCACGCCGCACAAGTCACCCACCATCTGTATGTCTTCGAGCATATTGCCGATGGAGGCCGGATCCAGCGAAACGACATTCGGCGGGTATGCCAGTCGCGATGCCGCATGCCGCACATCTTCGTAAGATACCGCGCACACATCGCACAGTTCCTGCGTGAGAAGCAGGTCCGGCGCCGCATCGCGCAGCACATCCTCATCCACCTCGTAGATGCGCTCGCCCCGCTGGTACATCTCCGTGACTACGCGGTCGATCTCCTGGCTACTCAGCTTATCCGCGTCAAACCTGCTGCGGACAATCTTGGGCTTGGCAAGCGCCTCTTTAGGATAGTCACACTCGTGGCTCACCGCGAACAGCGAATCGCCCAGCCCCAGCGCAAACACAATCTCCGTGCCGCTCGGCAAGAATGAACAGATACGCATGCCAAATCTCCCGTAAATGCAAAGATGGGCAGAACCCAAACATCCTGCCCATCTCAATAAACCGATGTCAGCTGCGCTGATTAGCTTTTCAGAACGCCCTCGCGCTCGAACGCTTCGGCAAGCCGCGCGATACCCTCGTGAATCTCTTCAGGCGTGTTGTACCCGAAGCACAGTCGCGCGTAATTGCGTCCCGAAACTCCGTCCGGCGCAAACAGAGGACCGGCCTGATAACCTACATCCGCCGTCTCCAGCACCTTGTCGCGGATAGCCGTTACGTCCGCCTCTTCAGGCATCTGCAGCCAGATGAACAGCCCGCCCTCGGGCCTGCTCCAAGACGCCGCGCCGCCGAAGTTTTCGCCCAGTGCCGCCAGCATCGCGTCACGCTTCGTGCGCTGGATGTCATTGATCTCGACGATATGGTCGTCCAGATGCCCCGTTGAGTAGCGATGCACCGCCCACGATGCGAACTGGTTCGCCGCGCCGCCGCTTTTAACCACGCGCGCGACATCCATAACCTCACGAGATGCCGTCAGGTAGCCGAGCCGCATCCCCGGCGCGATAATCTTCGAGAACGACCCCGCATACATCACGCTGCCAGTGTCGTCCAGCGCATGCAGGGATGTAACATCCTCGCCTCCGTAGCGCAGGTCAACATAGCAGTCGTCTTCGAGGATGGGGACGCCATGCTTTTGGGACAGCCGCACCATTTCCTTGCGGCGTTCCAGCGTCATCGTCCAGCCCTGCGGATTCTGGAATGTCGGAATTGTGTAGATGAACTTTGGGCGCTTGCCTTCTCCCGTCGCCTTGACGATTGCAGATTCCAGCGCGTCCGGCAGCATCCCTTCGTTGTCGCACTCCACGCCGCGTATGTCCGTATGGAAGCGTCGGAGTTGCCCAAGCGTGCCTGAGTACACGAAGTTCTCCACCAGCACGACATCGCCGGGGTCCAGCAGAGCTTCGCAGATCATGTGAATGGGCTGGCCGGAGCCGTCGCCGATGATGAGGTCGTCAATGCCGATGTTGATGCCCCTGTCGCGCGCTAGCTTGTCCGCAACGAACTGGCGCAGCGGCGCATAACCGCTCTGGTTCGCGTATATCGCAAGGTCGTCGCCCTCTGTTGCCAGGCCCTCTCGGAGCGCGTCCACAAGACCGTCCAGCGGCATAGACTTGGGGTCAGGATATGCCACGGCGAAGTCATACTTGCCGCGCTTCACCACAGGCGCGTCTCTACCTTCGGGCGCGTTCTTTGCGAAGAGTTCCTTGAAGCTAAACGGTTTGGCATCTGCCATCGGTGTGTCCTCCTTATGTACGCCGATTTCGGCTCGTCAAGCAAGTGTATTATCTTTCAACTGCGTTGACAACTGCGCGTACAATGCATATCATTTATGTACCCCCCCAGCGGGTAGTTCCGCTGGCCCGACGTCTCCCATAAGGGCCCTTTGGGAGACGTCTCTTTTTGTCAATTCTTCTCGCTAACTCCACTCTGAAGGTCGTGTGATTGTCTCTCCGTCTTGTCTGGCAATGCTCTCTTTCAATTGGCTGTCCCTGAGAGCATCTCGACCAATGCTGAAAGCCGCCGTCGCTACGCTACGCAGGAGCTTAGAGACGCGGTTGGGCGGGAAAGCGACAACGACCCGCTTCCCCGGAAACCGCTCACGGATAGTAGTTATGGGGCGCGCCAGATCGCTATCCGCAGAAATTACGATGGCTGTATCGAATCTGTCGTCGTAAGCGTCTGACAGCAACTCGACAGCGATGTTCACATCGGTCATCTTCTCTTCGTATGCCTGCCATGTCGCGCCACAGTCGGCGCAGCGTTGCATCTTGGGCAGATAATATCCGTAGTGGATATCTACGTCGGCTAAGGTGGCAAGCGCTTCCAAGTAAGTATTCTGCCGCCTTGCCTTATCCTCGCTGCCCGCATCCGGAATGACCCGCGCCGTGAAATATTTGACCCCGGCTAACGTCTGTCCCGGACGCAGCAACCTCCCGGCAAGACGGCGAAGGTCAAGCCAGTAGTACCGCCGCCATCCTCTCGACCGCATGCCGTAATACAGGTTGAACCCGTCAATGTATACTACGACACGATTTGCCAAAATCATTAACCTTCCTCTTCAATCTCTCTTTCTTCGAAGATCGAAACATACCTCATAAATGCAGCGAGTCGGTTAATCCATGTATTCTGGCTTCACATCGACAAACTTGGCCAATTTGCGGCCCTTACTAATCTCGGTGTGGTAACTGGTTGACTCTCTTAGTTGAGCTTCCCTTGCAATTAATGTGCTGGGGATGCGACCAAGTTCTTGGGCATACTTGATGCCAAAGAGGTGAATCATCGCCACTTCTTCGCCTCTGTCAGCACCGTAGTACATTTCCCTTAGTTTTCCGACTAACTGTTCAATGTCCATGATCAACACTCCTTCCCAAGGGTACTCACCACCGCTTGTGCAGCTTAAGCTTAAGCTAACCATGTGGGCATGTCAAGCTACTTATGGCAATACACGCGGGTTACGACAATTGAACCTCTTCCGTGACCACCTACACAACCCCCATCCCCCGCATCCGCACCACGTCGTCCCTGCTATACCCTAGCATCCCGCTGTACACTTCACTGTTATGCTGGCCCAGCGTCGGCGCGGCATCCAACGACACATCTCCCCCTTCCACTCGCCACGGCAGCGTCGGGTGTTCCAGCGCACCCGCCTCCGGATGCTCCACCTCTGCGAAGAATCCCCGTTCCCGCAGATGCTCCCAGCCCAGAATGTCTTCGGGCGTCGCCACATACGCGAATGCCAGCCCCCTGTGCTGCGCGCGCTCGAAAATCTCGTGCCTGTCGTGCTCCATGAGCCAGGGCAGCATCAGGGCGTCCAGCTCATCGGCATTCTCGCCTCTGCCGGCGCGGTCGTCGAAGCGCTCCTCCGCAAGTTCGGCGATCCCCATCAGTTCCGCCATCTCCGGCCACTTGTGATCAGGTCCCGCAATCACTCCCACATACCCGTCCCTGCATGGATACGGGCCCCATGCCGCGCGCCCGTACCCACGATTGCCCGTGCGACGGAAGTTGCTGCCAGTGTAGCTGTACTGGCTCAGCGCGTTCTCAAGGATAGTCGCCAGGTACTCCGATATCGCCACATCCACATGCTGTCCAGCCCCCGAGATGTCGCGGTGCATCAGCGCTCCCATCGTGCCCGCGAAGGCGTTCTGGCCCGCGCCATACTGCGCCAGCCGCGCCGCCATGTGCAGTGGCTCGCGCTCCGGATCGCCCGTGATGTACATCAGCCCGCCCATTGCGTACAGGTTGATTTCACGCGCGCCGTAATCGCGATAGGGCCCCGTCTGCCCGAAGTTCGAGATGGAAGTCATCACCAGGCCCGAATTCACAGCCGCAACGCTGTCGTAGTCCAGTCCAAGCCGCTCGATCACCGCAGGTCGAAAATTCTCCACCAGCACATCCGCCCACTCCAACAAATGGTGAAGAATGGGCTTGGATGCCTCGTTCTTCAGGTTCAGCGTAACCGACTTCTTGCCCGTATTCAGGTAGAGGAACAGCGCGCTTTTCTCACGGTGCGGCACCTCGTCAGGATACGGCCCAATGCGCCGAGACGGGTCGCCCACGCCCGGGCGCTCGACCTTGATTACCTCAGCCCCCTGCGCCGCCATCAGTCGCGTCGCGTACGGCCCGGCGACATAGTGCGTCAGATCCAGCACCTTTAGCCCTTCGAGCATCCGTCCTCCCGCTTGCGGTAAGCCGGTTGAACCATCTGTATGTCGGTTCGACCCATCCGTCACTGAGAAAACGCCTCTTCTAGCGTGTCGGCTATACGCCCGAAATCGTCCGCTGCCCGACCAAAGTTCGAGCGGGCATCCTCCAGGGCATCCGCCGATCGTGTTACATCCTCGCCCGCCCGCTCCAGCACATCTCGCGCACCAGTAACATCCTCACCGGCCTGTTCGATAATCTCAGCGATACGGTCCCCATCTTGACCAAGCTCGGCAGCTACGACGTCAAGCGCATCGGAAGCCTGCTCAAGCGATTCCGCAGCCTCGCCAACCCTGTCAACGGCGTCAAATGCATCCGAAGCGTTGAAAATTACCATCACTAGCAGGACATTCGCAAGAAGCAACAATAGCGCCAGGCCAGCCCTCACGCCCCACTTCCAGTAAAGGTCAGCCCGTTCTGCGTCCATTCCGCCCCATCCTGTCCGTCCTGTCTATCGATGTACGCTTGAGTTATTGGATGGGAATGACAGCCCGCTTGTGCGTCGCCATTGCTATGCGCTGCTCGCCCTCATGCGCCTCTATCTGGTATGTCAGGCGGTTGCGGTCAATCTCCGTCAGTTCCACGCTGACAACAACCTTGTTCCCAACCGGGGTCGGCGCGAGATGCCGCAGCCTGTCCACCGCGTACCCAACCGTCGTATGCTCGGCGGGCATGTACGGCTCGGACTGCTGTATGCAAGCACCCTCCATCAGCCCCAGCAGCGCCGGCGTTGAAAGCACATCCGCCCCGGGCTTGCCCATGCGGTTGGTCGTATGCTCCAGCGTAACCTCAATCTCCTGCTCGAATTTCTGGCCCGCCTCAAATTTTTCCATTGTCATAGCTGGTTCCTCGTAGTTTCCTATCCTGTCGATCCTGTCTGAAGAATACGGCTACCCGACTAAAAGATCTCTATCCGCTTGAACGCCTCTGCGTAGGTAGCGCCAATCCTCTTGCCCACCTCGGCGTACCGAGTTCGCGCGCGCACCTCGCGCAACTCCCAGCCCTGTCCGACCTGGCTGCGATGACGGCTCAGCGCGTCCAGCTTCGCGTCGAAAGTGTCTGTAACGTCCAAGAATGTGTCCGGGTCCAGCGAACCCCAAAGGTACACCTCGCGCACCTTGTGCGGTTCCAGTCCTTCCTCGATGTGCTCCGGGAACGCCATCCTGTCCCGCGCGTATGGAAACACGCAGTTCAGCGTAACCCGCCCGCAGACATAGTGGTCCTCGTGACGGATGTACGGGCGATTCGGGTCGATCGTCAGTACCGTGTGCGGCATATGGCGGCGAATCTCCCGCGAAATCTGCTCCCGAAGTTCGTAGGTGTCTTTTAGGTGCTGATCGGTATGTCGCAGGAACACGACCTCAGACACACCCAGTACTCCCGCTGCCTCCCGCTGTTCCTCCTCGCGAATGGCAGCCAGCTTTGGCGATGTCATCTCCGGGTCGGAGCTGCCCTTGTCTCCATTCGTGCAGACAACCAGCACTATCCTGCGACCCTGCGCGGCCCACTTCACTATCGTCGCGCCCGCGCCCGATTCGGCATCATCCGGGTGTGGCGTAACCACCAGTACCGGTGTGGTACTGCGCGACAGGTCTTCCGATTCATCCGGATTCGGATAAGCCTGCGCCCGCGGCTGCTCGACAGAACTTGGATTTGAACTCTCTCTAGGTTGTGTCATCTATATCCCCTACTATTCCTTACTTGTTCATCCCCGCAACATCGATATAACGATCGATGTCCGTTATGATCCCCTGAACACAGGTGTCCGCCTCTCCTGGAACGCCTTGATGCCCTCGATGGCGTCATCCGTGCGCTGCAACCGGCGGTTCACGATACCCGCAAGCCGCACCCTGTCCTCCAGCCGCATGCTCAGCCCACGCACCGCGACCTCCTTGATCGCGCGCATCGGCAACGGTGCGTTCTGCAGCAATTTCTGCACAAGCGCATCCGTCCGGTCCATCAGCTCCTCGTGCGGCACAACCATGTTTACCATGCCCAGTTCGTAGGCACGCTCAGCGCTAATCATATCCCCGGTGAACAGGAACTCCAGCGCGAAGTTCAGCGGCACGCGCTGCGACAGCATGCAGGGCCCACTCACCGAGCCGATGCCCCGCTTTGCCTGCGGCCACCCGAACTGCGCCTGATCCGACGCAATCCGTATGTCCGACGCCAGCGCAATGCCGCCGCCCTGCGCCAGGCAGAAGCCATTAATCGCAGAGATTATTGGCTTGAATATTTCCGACTGATATACATACAGGTCCTCAGTCGAAATCTCCGGATCATACAGCGCATCGCTGCGCCCGGACATGGAGACCAGATCATGACCCACGCTGAACGCCCGCCCGTTCCCTGTGATGACCGCCATCCATATCTCAGGATTGTCATTCACCTCATGCAGGCGTTGCCACAGCAGGTCCCGCATCTCCACATCAATCGCATTCAACTTGTCAGGCCTGTTCAGCGTGATATACGCCACATGCCCTCGCAATTCATACTCCACGACGGCCATTATGCTTCGCTCCTTAAATTATCCTATTTGATCCTATCCATATCGATGCATTTCAATCCGCAACATCCCACATGTTAGACTTACGCCTATCCATCCGCAAGTTAGCGGCAGCGTTTCCATTCGGATGGTCGAAATAGCAAAACCCCGCTCGTCCTGAGCGCCGCCGAAGGACCTGTCGAAGGACGGAATCCACAGCAATCCACCCCAATGGAAACGCTATCGTCGGAGATAACACCCTTGACAATCCAAACATCCGTGCTTATAATGCGAACAAATGATTGCAGAACAACAACACCCAAACCAAGACCAACCAACACACCGCGAGCTTGTCGAGTCTCTCAGGCAGATCGTCCTCGAAGAGACCGACAACGGCAGGGCGATTATCAAGTTCCTCAAATCCGCCATGAACGGCGAATTCGAGGACTTCCAGCCCTGCCACCAGCTCGACGCCGCCCGCATCCTCCAGAGGATCGGCCTTGAGGAAGCCCAGGCATTCATCGACGGCGTCACGGCTCGGCGCAGGCAAAGCCGCAGCTTACAGCGCGCCGACCAGCGCGAATCACAGGCCGCTGACAGCCGCATCCGCTCGGAACTCGCCCAAATGGTCCGCGAGGAAACCGACAACGGCAGGGCAATAGTCACATTCCTCATGCAGGCTATGCAGGGCGAACTCGAAGACTTCCTGCCCTGCCACAGGATGTCCGCATCCAGGGAGTTGCTGCACCGCGGCTTCGAGTACATCCCGCCCGACGAAGACGTCGTGGATGACATCGCGGATAAAGTAGAAGC
>MPND01000045.1 GCA_002238855.1 SAR202 cluster bacterium bin90 | reverse complement strand
TCGCGGACCCAGTCTGATGGTGATGGAATGTATTCTGCCATAGCTCGTTCTAACCTCCCGTTGTTACATGATTTCGCCATATCATAACGCGAGGCGCGGCAATCATCTACTCCCGTTCGGTTTACCTTGCGGAGTAATATGCCGTAGGGGTATGACGGATTCGTACGGTCTCCACTGTTCATAGCTTTTAGACCGAGGTTAATGAGCGAAATGGGCTGACACTCACGGAATGCACGAGGCTCCTGGCTCAATCTTTGTGGATTCTGCTAGGCGATTCCTCGCTTGCAAATCCTATGGTACGAAGTCTGAGTTAAAGCGATTTCCGAATATTGCCAAGACTTTCGGTATTTTCAGACCCTTAAGATAGTAGAGACCATGTTAAGATTACTGGTACACTATGTGTGAATGATTCAACCATTGCGGTTGTTCAGTCTCACAAGATGTTTAATTTTGGTTTTGTGACTGAGGTCAATGCGGCTCTGTCAGGGAAAAGAATCCTAGGGCGGCAACTGCGCCTTTCGGCGATTCCTAGAACAAGCCATATTCGAATATTACCACTTGGACTCTACGGTGCATAAATCTATGACTGATTCACGAGAAGATACAGGCCAGAGTAGGCCCCGGCACGAGCAGGTGCCGCTTCATAGCCTGGGGCAATGTGCAGCGGCATTGCTTAATGCCGTCTCAAGAGGGGCTAACAGGGAAGTGGCATCCCACGGACTCACTTCGATGGAATTCGCCTTGATAAGACTTTTCCTCACCGACGAGGAATGGACCGCCACAGAACTTTCTCAGGTGCTTCCAGTGGAAGTGTCAGCCATTAGCAGGATGGTGAATAAGTTGGTCGAACGAGGCTTGCTGTCGAGGCGTCGCCCGAAGAACGACCGGCGCATTGTGCTGCTAAGGCTGACACAAGAGGGGATCGAACTGGGGCTTGAACTTCACCAGCGGGTGCATGAATATGAGACTAGGCTCACAGCGGGGATAGACGAGGAAGAGATAGACGCATTGCAGTCTATTGTCAGAAGAATACTTATAAACTCCTCTGCTATTGGTCGGTCTTAGCCGATTAGCTTGCTTGCATTCCCTGCGCGGGCGTGGCATTGCGCCGTCGAATATTTGTAATCTGCTTGCCAGTGAATCCTCTCGATCATTCAGTTTTCTACTGTCTGATTCAGACGTAATGTATGCATTCCTTCTGCTCCGCATTGCATGTACTGACTTAGTGTCAATGCAATCTGGTATCATGGCGGCACACCTGATTTGGAGGGAATATGGCTACGGCGAGAAGGCTCCCTGAGTGGCTGAAGGTAAAGGCGCCTGGCAGCGCAGGCTACCTCGAACTAAGGCAGCTGGTTCGATCGGAGGGGTTGAATACAGTCTGTGAGGAGGCGCGCTGTCCGAACATCGGCGAATGCTGGGATCGCGGTACTGCGACCTTCATGGTGCTGGGAGACATCTGCACTCGTGCATGCTCGTACTGCGCCGTGAATACGGGAATGCCTACCACGCTGGACCTGCAGGAGCCGGTGAGACTGGCGGAGACGGTCGAGAGACTGGGACTGCGATACGCTGTCATCACCTCGGTGGACAGAGATGACCTTCCCGATGGCGGCGCATTCATTTTCGCGCAGTGCATTCGGCAGATACGCAAGCGGCTTCCTACGTGCAAGGTGGAGGTGCTGATCCCAGATTTCCAGGGAGACGTGGACGCCCTTGCGAAAGTCATGGATGCAAGGCCGGACACGCTGAACCATAATATCGAGACTGTGCGACGGGTGTTCGGAAGAGTGCGTCCTAAAGGTGACTACGACATGTCCCTCGAATTACTGTCGAACGCAAAGCGGCTGGACGGTGAGGCAGTTACGAAGTCCGGTATGATGGTGGGTCTTGGGGAGACCTGGGACGAAATCATTGAGACAATGCGCGACTTGAGATCAGTGGACTGCGACCTGCTTACGATAGGGCAGTATCTGCGACCATCGTCGAAACACGCGCCGCTGGCCCGATGGTACACTCCGGGCGAGTTCGATGAATTGCAGTGTGAAGGTGAGGCCCTGGGTTTCCGGCATGTGGCGTCGGGGCCGCTTGTGCGAAGTTCGTACCACGCCGACGAGCAGCATGCGGCGGCGAGCACAGTCAGCGTGGGCTGAACCACATTTCGACTGAGGTTGTTCATGTGTGCGGAACTGTTCACTTGGCGGCAGCGAATCCAGACTCGACAGTTGGATGAGAGTTTGAAGATTTTCGCAAATAAAGGTAGAATATTCCGATAGCCGAGCGGCGTGGGAACAGGTTTTGTCCCAAGACTGCTCAGGATCAAAATTATTCCGAGGCGAGGTATAGAAGGAATGATTAAGGCTGGAACAAGATATGTTACCCCGACAGGTGCCGAGCTTGTCGTTACAAAGGGCGGAGACGGCGTTCTCACCGATGGGGACGTACCGCTACAAGAAAAGGATTCGAGCAACGGGTTTGATGGCGCTGCCACGAGTTCGGATGCGATGACCATCAATCTTGGTCGTCGTTACCAGTCGGATGACGAAGGTGTCACGGTGCTGGTAACTAAAGCAGGGCAGTGCGACTTGCGATACAACGGAGCGCCCATGGAGGTGCAGCAACCGCGTAAGCTTCCGTCGTCCGATTAAGGGCTGACTCTAACAGATACACAGAATACAGTTAATGTGCGTAGGCCGCCCGGATGGGCGGCTTTTCGTTTGTCTCTGAATGGAGTCTGTGAATAAGACTATTGAAATCCGGAAGAACTACATCACTGTCCTTTGTAGCGGTTGAGGACGGATTGAGCAGCCTGATAATCACGCTCGCCGCCTGGGAGTATTGGTGGCATCAGGTAGAAGTTCGTGATATCCGCGGCTAGAAAGCGGTCTATAATTTTGGATGCGATGTCAGCGGGAGCAATCCCTTCGTTCAGGTCGTCGCGGACGGACTTGGGTATCGGGCTAAATGACTTGCCGCCATGAGATATCATCTGAATGCCGAAGAATATTGGCGCGGATGGATGTTGCCCATATCTTTGCTCGTAAATCTGGAGGAATCGAAGCGGGCGCTCCGGTGAGTAACCGGGCTGCGTGATGAAGAAGTGGGCACCGCCTTCGATTTTGCGGTGTGTAAGTGCAACTTCTAAGTCAAGGCTGCGGTTGGTGTCTATCGTCGCGCCAATGCAGAAGTCGGTGGGAGTACTCAGCTGTCTCCCTCTGAAATCCGTGCCATTGTTCATTTTGGCAATTGAGCGGATCAAGGCCGTTGGTGTCCGATCATGTACCGGCTTTGTGCGGCGCAATTCACTTGCTGAAAAGTCGTCGCCGCGCACTACGATGACATTTTCCAGCCCAAGAAGCGCAGCGCCTAGAAGCAGGCTCTGGATTGCCAGAATGTTCATGTCTCTGCTGGCAATAGTGAAAGCGACTTCTCTGCCAGTGTAGGATCGTATGGAGTGAGCCGCGATTACTGAACTGGCATACACGGACTTTCCAGGATTGTAGGGAATGGAAAGACAGTGCGCGTCAACCGGGCTGGCCAATCGAAGTTCGCCATAGACGGCGCCTCTGGGCGGCGAAAAGTCGCAGATGAACAGAGGGCCGCTGCTATGTCGAGCGTGAATGTCGGCTATCTTGGTCATTTCCCAGGGTCCAACCAACCTCGCCACTTGAGTTCGCGAGATAGGAGTGGACTGCCCGCGGAGATATGATATTGCTCAAAATAGCCGCGGGCAGCCCGGTGATTAAATGGGAATGGCGTTATTTCCAGCCGAGCGAACCGTTCCTCGAGGGTATCAGGGAGATCCGGTGGCCCGCCTCACACTTGTAGCGCTCTTCGCGGACTTCCCTTCGCTTGCCGGAGAGAGACGACTGCGTCATCTCCTGGTGGCAGAATGGGCAACTGACGAGGTAAATCGCTCTGTTTCGGAAGCGTCGCAGCTGCACATGGGTCAGCGTGTCAGAGAGAATATCTGACGCACCTGTGTAACGAAGTACATACTGAGTGCCTTTGCTCATCAGGCTCCTCTTTCTCTTGTGAGCATTGGGCGGAGTGTACGTGTAGTCCACATAACCGCATTGCAGACATTGGGGTTCGTCGTAGTTAATGCGAAGCTGCGAGTCACAACGAGGGCAAATCAACTCGCGCGTCGGAGTGGCGACCTGGACAACCGGCTGTCTAGTCGCGACCTCCGTGGAAACCTCTGGCTTGAAATTATCGTACTCGTGAGCCTGAACGACCATCACATCCTCCTCAATCCGCCTAACGGCATACTCTGACCTGTGGCATTGTCTTGCCTGAGCTACCCGCCTGAAAAATGGCGCAAAAGATCCCCCGACAAGACGCCATCTTGAAATTTCTGCTTACCCTTTTGGTAAGCTCGCACCTATAGATAACAGCCAATTGCTCGGCTTGTCGGAGGTGGTCAGAAGTCCCTTAACTTCTTGTGAGGAGGGCCCGGAGGGTCTCTTCCCAACGCATTTCGGTTTTTTGAACCGTCAGCGCAAATCTCACGCATCCACACATCGACTAGATTCTCTATTAGAAGTGTCTTAGACAAAGGTTAAAACTCGGCAAAATAGACTGTCAAGGTGAAATCGCAGATTTTTCGGTGAATTTATTGGGAATTTTTCCGCGCCTGTAATTCGGCATGCAGAGTACTTCAGCAGAAGATACAGGCATTCAGAGCGGTTGAAATGTACGAGAGTAAATGAGACTGAGCAATCGTTGCTTATCTTCTGGATTTAAGCGGTTTCATGGGGCTCTAAGACCCTATATTTAGTCCCAATTCTTCGGCTCTTGCGATGAATTTCACAAACTATGCGCACATTCAATCTACGAAGAAACACTAATGCTGAGGAGGCAATGCATAAATAATATTAATGCAATGAAAGGTGTGAAATTCGTTTCAGTAATATGGAATTATGGACGAAAATTACTCTGCCTTTTCAGCACACAGTCCGTCGCTCTTAGATCAGGGTTATTCTGGCAAAATGGACTGCGGGGATCGCCAAATATCAGGGTTTCCAAGCCCAACGCTTTATTTGACACTCAACCCACAGGCTAATAACATTTGTATTGGCTGGGTGGAACATCATGAAGACTCCTAAAGATGACGGCTGCAGTACGCGTGGCTGCACTGGGGCAGTAGGTGGAGAATAAGCGTATGAATATCATATGGATTACCGCTGACACCTTCCGCCAAGACCACATGGGCGCGTATGGCCATAAGACGATCAGGACGCCCACTCTGGATGCCCTGGCAGCGAAGGGTACGCGCTTCGAGAGCCACTATGCGGGCGGTTTTCCGACGATGCCTACAAGAGCAGACCACGCAACCGGTCGCTGGACCATGTCGTATATGGGTTGGGAGCCATTGCCGGAGGACGAAGTCACCCTGGCACAGATTCTCTCGGAGAACGGTTATCACACTGCAGCAGCGGTTGACACACCATTCTACATTCGCGGCGGGATGAACTACGATCGGGGTTTTCAGACTTTCTTCTTCCATCCTGGTCAGGAGGGTTCGCCGACTAGAGTGCAGCAAGTGGGCAATCACGAGTCGAGGGACTTGCGCGACCGCTGGCGGCTGGAGTCCGATCACAACGCACCTCAGACCTTCATAAACGCGATGAATTGGCTGGAAGGTCACTACAAGGAAGACTTCTTCCTCTATATAGATACATGGGACCCGCACGAGCCCTGGGAGGCACCGCCGTACTACTCAGAGCTGTATTGGCCAGACTTCGACGGCGAGATAATCCAGCCAATCTACGGTCACTGGCAAGATGAGCCGGGATTCTCCGCAGAGAGAGTCAGGAAAGCGAATGCGACTTACTGCGGCGAAATCACGATGGTGGACACCTGGATCGGCTACTTTCTGAAGCGGGTTGAAAATATGGGGCTGATGGAAAACACAGCAATTGTGTTCACATCGGATCACGGCTTCTACTTCGGCGAGCATGGTGGGAAATTCGGAAAGATGACCTTCGACACGCGCGACGGTGGAGGCCTGTACAAATTCGGAGACGATGATGCGCGTTGGGCACATTCGCCCCTCTACGAAGAACTGGTTAGAATTCCACTCCTTGTTTATGTGCCTGGCGTGGATCCGAGCGTTTACTCTGGCAAGACCTCTGTGGTTGATGTCATGCCGACCGTGTTGGACGTCGCAGGAGTGGGCGTGCCTGACACCGTTCATGGGACTTCGTTGCTGCCCAGGATGCGGGACGGCGACGCGCCTGGGCGCGAGTTTGTAGTCAGTACCATTCCCTTTGCCAATCCGGGTGAAGAGGTGCGCTCAGTTGACAGCATCAGGCGCCACCTTGTTAATTCGCAGGTCACGACTATTACGGCAGGCGACTGGTCGCTGCTCTACAGCATGGACGAAGGTATGTCGGAGCTTTATAACATCGCAAATGATCCCGGACAACAGGACAACATCATTTCCGATAATCTGGAAGTGGCGAAAGAGGTTCATCAGTATCTGTTGAAATTCATGCGGGAAACAGGAGTTTCGGACCATCTGCTGAAGCCACGACAGGAGTTCAGGCTATAGCTTTGGTGACCATCAACAATTGACTTGGACAAGATAGAGAGACGGTATGGCGATAAATATAATAGTGTGCGTAAAACAGGTCATGGATCCCGAGACGCCTGCATCTGCCTTCAATATAGATTCGGGCTCAAATAGGGTCGTGCCCGCCGCGGGAATCCCGCCGGTAGTTAATGGGTTCGATGAAAATGCAGTTGAAGCAGCCCTGCGTCTCAAGGACAGCGGGGATGCGGCGAAGGTTACGGTAATCTCGATGGGCAACGGCTTCGTCATGGATGTGATGAAAAAGCCATTGTCTATGGGCGCCGACGAGCTAATACTCATTGATGATGAGGAGTTAGACGACCTTGACCCTTACGCCACGGCGACGGTGTTGACAGAGGCAATCCGGAAGGTCGGGGAGTATGACCTCGTGCTCTGTGGCAGGCAGGCATCCGACTGGGATCAGGCGCATGTGCCGCTGGGGGTGGCGGAAATGCTGGGCCTGCCTTGTGTCACTCTCGCTCAGAAGATCGAGGTGGCGGACGAAGGGATCGTAATTCAGCGCGCGCTGTCGGATGGATACGATGTAGTGGAAGCGCCACTGCCTGCCCTTGTGACGGTTACTAACGAGCTGGGCGAGCCGCGCTACCCCACTTTGAGGGGCATCATGCAGGCGAGCCGCAAGCAGCCGACCAGATGGAGCACAGCGGATGTTGGTCTGAATGCTGAATCTCTTGAGCCTAAGGTTACGCTCACCGAGTTGTACATTCCGGTCAGCGACAATCAAGTTGAGGTGATCGAGGGTGAGGACGACGCAGATGCGGGCAGGAAGCTAGCGCTGCGACTACGCGAGGAGAAATTGATTTAGACAGGAGTTGCAATGGCGCAGAAATGGCGAGATTGTGACTTCCCAGATCATCCCCTTCTGGGGGATCATTGAAATACTGGAGAAATGATATATGGCCAGCGTACTTGTAGTAGGTGAACTCGATGGTGATGTGCTTCAGAGCATCACGGGCGAACTGCTCGCGGCAGCGCGGGGAATTAACGATGTAACGGGTGATGAAGTGGGCGTGGCACTGTTGAACGGCAGTGAGGCGGCAGGTCAGGCGGCGATTGCGCTCGGAGCCGACAAGGCGTACCTGGTACAGGATGATGTTCTCGCGGACCTGCAGCTGGATGCGCAGGTCGCGGCGCTGGCACATGTGTGTTCAGAGGTGGCTCCCTCCGCCGTCCTCATTGGACGGACCCTTGCGGGTCGAGATGTGGGACCGAGACTCGCGTTCAGGATGGGCGTGGGACTGGCGCAGGACTGCCTGCAGGTAAGTGCGGACGCGGACAGCGGACGAATCGTTGCAATTCGGCCCGTATATGGCGGGAACGCCCTGGCGAAGGTAACCTTCCCGGATGCGAATCCCCAGATGGTCGTCCTGCGAGGGAAGGCTTATGAACCGCTGGAGGCGGACGGTTCCCGTGCCGGTGAAACCGTTGTCATCAACCCGTCTCTTGATGCCTCAGTCGTGAAAGCCCGGCTGGTAGAGACGGTAACGCAGGAATCCGAGGGTGTGCGTCTGGAAGATGCGAATGTCGTCGTCGGCGGCGGACGAGGGCTGGGTGGCCCGGAGCCATTCGACCAGCTAGAGGATTTGGCAAAGCTATTAGGCGGTGCGGTGGGTGCTTCACGAGCGGTGTGCGACGCGGGTTGGCTGGACCACAGCTACCAGGTAGGATTGACTGGCAAGACGATCACGCCTGACCTGTACATCACGGTGGGCATATCCGGCGCAAGCCAGCACATGGCCGGCTGCTCAGCATCGAAGAGCATTGTCGCCATTAACCGCGACGCCGATGCCAACATATTCAAGAGCGCGAGCTACGGCGTCGTCGGAGACTGGAAAAACGTGCTGCCCTCGTTCATTGAGACGGTTCGGGAACTCGTCGACTCTTAGGTCACCTTGCCGCGAAATACGAAATGGCGCCTTAAGAGTAGAATAATATGTTATAGTTCCAAGTTGGACTTTTTCACAGGAAATGCCACCGTTGGTCTGCTGAGCAAGGAGTCTTACTATGAACAGCGATTTCATGTTCGATATTGATGGGATGATAAAGTCGATTGATAGCGCGGATGTCGTTTCTATTTTCTTTCCGTCATTCCGCAAGGCGTTGGTAGTTGACCCAAGGAGTAATGAGAAGCACAGTGCGATGGTGCAGATAGCGCCAATGGCCTCGTCGCCTCAAGAGCGTCTGCGCCTGATCAGGCGGCAGCGGTCTGGATTGCCAAGGGTGAGAAATCTGGCGGTAATTCCTTGGACCAGGTATGTGGACAGCCTGATTAGATTGGGACTTTGGGATAAGCTCATTGAGAGGCTCGAGAGTGAAGGTGAGGACGAGGCTGTCGAGGAGTGCGAAAGGGCATTGACCGAGTTGAGGCAAATGGAACACGAGGAGCTTGTTAATGCCATCGCGGGAAGGAACTACCACACCATCTGGTCTGCGGAGCGGGATTAACCGGTCAGATTCCACGAATTAGAGAAACCTGAAATTCAAGGGGCGGTTTATCAGTAAACCGCCCCTTTCTTTGACTCTGGATCAATTTCTATTGGCTATGTGCGGGCCGCTTCCTGTTCCCTGAGCTGGTCCACCAGGCGGTCCACCAGGTGCGCCGGAACCTCCTCATAATGGTCGAACTCCATTGTGAAATTGCCCTGCCCCTGTGTCATTGAGCGCAACTCGGTGGCGTAGCGCAGCATTTCTGCCTGCGGGGTCTCGCCTTCAATCATCGTGCTGTTGTTGCCCTGTGGGGACATACCGTGGATTCTGCCGCGCCTAGAGTTCATATCGCCTATTATGTCGCCCGTGTACTCGTCGGGAACGGTAATCTGTACGTGCATAATCGGCTCTAGCAGAGTGGGCGATGCCAACTGCACTCCCTTGGTGAGCGCCTGCCCGCCGGCAATCTCAAAGCAGATGCCGGACGAGTCAACTGTGTGGTAGCTACCGTCGAATAGGGTCGCCTTGACGTCAACGATAGGGTAACCGGCGATAGCGCCGTCTCCCATCGCCTTGGAAACGCCCTTTTCCACAGAAGGGATGTATTCACGCGGCACGTTGCCCCCGACCACGGTTTCGGCGAACTGGAATCCTTCTCCTCTGGGCAGCGGCTCGAGTTCGAGCCAAACATGCCCGAACTGACCGTGACCGCCGGATTGCTTCTTGTGTCGATATTCCACCCTTGTCCTGCCGCTTATGGTCTCCTTATATGCAACCTTCGGAACCTGAAGTATCATCTCCGCGCCGAACTTGTTCTTCATCTTTTCGATGGCGAGATCCACATGAGTGTCGCCCAGCCCGCCCAACAGAACCTGGAGCGTGTCAGGCTCGCGAGTAACCGTCAAGCTCGGGTCTTCCTCGGTGATGCGTGAAAGTGAACTGGTCATCTTGTCAACGTCGGCCTGCGATTTGGGGAAGACGGCCATCAAATACACTGAACTGGGGAAGTCCATGCCTTCCAGCGTGAACTGATTGTCGCGTGTGCAGATCGTGTGTCCGGTAAGCACGGAGTTGAGCTTCGGGGTTGCTCCGATGTCGCCGCAAGCGAATTCGGGAACCGCCGTCTGCTCCTTGCCGCGCACTTCGAATACCTGGCCTACGCGCTCCTGCTGTCCCTCGTTGGCGTTCCAGAGCTGGTTGTCGCTGCTGAATGTCCCACTGTACACCCTGAAGTATGACAGTTTTCCCACGAATGGGTCTGCAGAAGTCTTGAATACCAGCGCCGCGAGCGGGCCACTGCTGTCCGGGCTCATCGAGACTGTGCCATCAGCAGTATTTGCCTCGACATTGCCGACATCAGCGGGCGAGGGGAGGAAGTCCACGATGGCATCCATCAGCTCTCGCGTACCAATCTGGGATGTGGACGCCCCCACCATAACCGGGATAATCAGGCCTTCTGCGATACCTTGCTTCAGACCGGCAATCATCTCGGCCTGGGAGATCTCTTCACCTTCGAGGTACTTGTCGGCTAGCTCGTCGTCAGCTTCGGCTACGGCTTCAATAAGACGTTCCCGAGCTTCTTCAACTACATCAGCGACATCGTCCGGGACATCGGCGTCAGGGTCGAGCAGATTTACCACTCCCGAGAATGCGGCCTCGGCGCCGATGGGAATCTGCACCGGCACGCACTCCCTGCCGAAGCGGTCCGTGATTTCACTCATTACGCGATCAAAGTCAGCGTTTTCACGATCCATCTTATTGATGAATACGACTCGGGGGAGATTGCGTTCGTTGGCGAGAATCCACATCTGGTTCGTGCCGACCTCGACACCCGCTGCGGCTGAGACGACTATGATCGCAGAATCGGCGACACGGGAGGCAGAAATGACTTCGCCACGGAAGTCAGCGTACCCGGGCGTATCTAATATGTTGATTTTGCAGTCGCGCCACGGGCAGGCAAGAACCGCCATCTGGGAACTGGATTGGCGGCGAATTTCTTCCGGTTCAAAGTCTGAGAGAGTGGTACCATCCTCCACTCTGCCGAACCGCGTTGTGTGACCGGCTGTGTGCAGCATAGCCTCCGCGATTATAGTCTTGCCTGCGCCCCCGTGTGACAGCAGGACTACATTGCGCAATTTTTCAGTCGTGAACTTGGGCATACTGCTTTACCTCCGGTTAGAATTCTGTACCCCAATTCTATTCAAAGGTTCAAATTCGTGCAACAGGCAAGTCGCGACTACTTACGCCGTGCGACAAATGGCCATTTATTCCCCATTTTTCGATGGTTTCCGCTGCAGAATTGGTAGGCAAGGCTGATCTGCTTCGCTGCGGTCACCTGTGCCGGGCGCATTCTTTGCACTGCGCTTGGTCTGCGTCTATAATCAGAAGTTGAACATATTTCCGTTTGTCTTCGAATTGAAATGGCCTTTGAGGGCACACGAGAGACTCATCAAGTATTACGAGGCTTGAAGTTGGCAGTCCGCGAAATCCTGCAAATTCCGCATCCTGTTCTTCGTCAGAGGGCGCGAAAAGTGCGCGCCATAGATGACGACATACTGCGGATCGCGTATGACATGGTTGATACGATGCGGAATGCCAGTGGCGTCGGACTGGCTGCCAATCAGGTCGGCGAGCTATTGCGAGTAATCGTAATTCAGCTGCCGGAAGAGGAAGAGGCGCGCATTTACATCAATCCTGAGATTACGCTGAGGGAGGGTGAACGAAGGGTCGAAGAAGGTTGCCTGAGCATTGCCGGATATAAGGGAATGGTGACGCGCTCGCTCTGGATTAGATTTCGCGCATTGGACCACACCTCCAAAGTCGTAAAGCTGAGAGCTGAGGAAACACTCTCACAGGCGTTGGAGCACGAGGTTGACCACCTGAACGGCATACTGTACACAGACCACATGGAAGCCCACGAGAAGCTGGTGAAGGTCGAACCAGAAGACGAAAAGGTCCCCGATCTCGATGAAGGTGATGATTCGCACACTGACAATATCGAGGATCAGCCTCATACTTCCCATAATCCAGAAAGCGACCTATGGCTTCCCGAAGACGATCCACGCAACACTCCCGCAACACTGAAGCTCAAATGACATTGAGCGTGATTGACGCAAATGCATAGCTTGCTGTTTTATTTCTTGATTGCGCCAATTTCTCCACACTGAACTCATGAACGAAGCACCACCAAATACTCCCTATACAGCCTTGTCTCGCACCATGCGCTTTCCGTCGCTCGTCAAAGAGCTTGCAGACTTCTTCCGCAGTAGGAGTGGCGAAGCGTACCTGGTGGGCGGCGCGGTCCGGGATGCGCTCTTGGGTCACGAGCCCGAGGACATCGACCTCGCCGTGTCCGAGGATGCATACACCGTCGCATGTTCAATTGCTGACACGCTTGAGGGGCACTGTTTTCGTTTACATGAGGACCCGCAAATAGCCCGTGCTGTGTTGAGTGGTGGCGAATGGAGTGGCAATGTGGACATTGTGACCATTCAGGATGGCATAGAGCGGGACATGCTGAGAAGGGACTTTACCGTCAATGCAATGGCGCTGCCAATTGATGCAGCATCTTCCGTTGATATTGATGCCCAAATTCTGGATGGGTGCGGTGGACTAGCAGATCTCAGGAGTGGCATCATTCGGATGGTCTCGATCGGCGCCCTCGACGAGGACTGCGTTCGTCTGATGCGGGGCGCGCGGTTGGCTGTGCAATTCGGGTTTTCGCTGGAATCCGAAACGGCTGCCTCGATCAGCGCCCGGGCTTCACTCATTTCGGACGCCTCTCAGGAGAGAGTGCGCGACGAACTGATGCGAATCTTGCGTATGCCTGACGCCCGGGCGGGGATACGTCTTCTGGATGAACTGGGGCTTCTCTGCCGCATACTGCCAGAATTGGCGGAGGCGAAAGGAGTCACGCAGCCGAAGGAACATTACTGGGATGTGTTCGATCACCTCGTGGAGGCTGTCGGTTGGGTTGATGCGATGTTTCACGACGATACCGATGAGAGTGTCCTAAGTATGATGCCTCGGTTCGAAGGACTGTCCGATTACTATGGTGGCGAAGTAGGCGTCGGATTCGACAGGCTCACATACCTAAAGTTAGCAGCGCTGCTGCACGACATCGCCAAGCCTGCAACTAAGACCATCGAAGCTTCCGGCAGGATTCGATTCCTTGGACACCACACTGAGGGTGAGGTCATTGCGCGAGAAATTATGAAGAGACTGCGGTTTGGTAGGAGGGGTGTGGATCATGTCGCCGGCATGGTGCGGTACCATTTACGACCCAGGCAAATGGCGGAGAAGGGCAAGCTGCCGACTAAGCGGGCCTTATACAGGTACTATCGTGATGTTGGCGATGTCGCTCTGGACACCCTCTATCTGAACACTGCCGACTACCTGGCAGCGCGGGGGCCGATGCTGGAACAGGAAGATTGGAAAGGTCACTGCGACCTGATCAGACATATTCTGAAAGCGGGAAATGCTACCGGAAGCAGGAATTCGCGCGATTCTGTGAAATCTCTTCCTAAGTTGGTAAGTGGATACGATATAATAGACAGGTTCGCGCTTGCGCCGGGACGAACAATCGGCGAATTGCTAGAAGAAGTAAAAGAGGCGCAGGCGAGCGGAGAAGTCAGTACAAGAGAGCAGGCGCTGGAGCTGGTGAGGACCAGCCTTGAGCGTGGAGGTAACGGTGCGTAGGAACGCAAGAGCGTTAATTACGATTTTGCTGCTGATCGTGGGAGCCGGCTTGGTGCTTGGATTCCCGACGATCAAGATAGTCGATTTCATTAGGGGCAACGACACAACCTTCCTGGGTCTGAGTCTTGGTTTGGACCTGCAGGGGGGCAGCCACCTTGTATATCGTGCCGAGCCAATAGCGGAAGATGGCGGCGAGCCGCAGTCTCCCGACGTCGATGATATGGAGAGCCTGAAACGCATCATCGAGCGGCGCGTGAACTCCTCCGGCCTGGGTGAACCAATTGTCCAGATTCTTGGCGACGACAGGCTTCTCATTCAGCTTCCAGGTGTGGGCGACCCTGAAAGGGCGGAGTCAATAATTGGCGAGACCGCGCGCCTGGAGTTCAAGCACCGCAGCATTAGTCCTCCACGCAACCTGGCTACCGAAGGAATCATCACAGATGCGGATGTCGTCAGTGTAACAGCAGAGCCGATACCCGATGAACTGCTTCCAGACAGCGGACCCGCTGCCGCGAGCGCTTCGGCGACGGGAACTCCCGAAGCTGAGGGCGCCGCGCCCCCCGAAGAATCGGCGGTTGAAGAAGAGCCGATTCCGGTGATAATTGTTGAGTTGACACCGAATGGCGCCGCGAAGTTCGACGAGGTACTTGCCAGTCTGACCCGGGACTTTCAGGTAGCGGCTGCGACGGCGAACATATTCGCATTTCAGAGTCAACTTCAGTCTGGAATACTGCCAGGGCTGAATGTCAACATCAGTGGCAACGAGTCGATAACTGGCGTAGTGGCGCCGCCCGCGGTCACCAAGCTTGCAGGTACTAACAGGTACGTGTTCCCATATCCTCAGCCTGAGCCGCCCGCTCCTGCGCAGCCCGGTGTGACTCCTGTTGCAGTAGAACCGCACGATGTCGCCGCGGCGCAGAACAGGGTTGGTGATAGCGCAACCGTTACATTCATAGAGCAGCCTGGGAGAGTTGACGAGGACTTTGGCCTCGGAGGCGATAATCTGTCCAGGTCTTATGCGAGCCTTCACGCAACGAGCGACCAGCCTATTATCAACCTGGAGTTCGACTCGCTTGGAACGCGGCTTTTTGGTGAAAAGACAACTGAAATTGCAGGCAGTCCCACTGACTCCATCGCAATATTCCTCGATGACGAGGAGTTAATTGCACCTGTGGTCAGGCAGCCAATTACCACCGGCACGGCAATCATCGAAGGTGGCTTTACACTGGAGCGCGCGCAGGATGTTTCCTTGCTGCTGGAAGGCGGTCGCCTGCCTTTCCCAATCACACTTCTACAGCGCCGAAGCGTCGACGCTATACTTGGCGCCGACTCGCTTGCCAAGAGCGTTGTGGCGGGCGGTGTGGGGCTTGCACTGGTCTTCCTATTCATGACGCTATACTATCGCGTTCCGGGGCTTGTGGCGTCGGTCGCACTTCTGATTTACACGGCGTTGGTGCTTGCGGTATTCAAGCTGCTGCCGGTTACCCTGACGCTATCGGGCGTGGCAGCCACTATACTCTCAGTTGGTATGGCGGTTGACGCGAATGTGCTGATATTCGAGCGTATGAAAGATGAGCTGCGGAACGGTCGCACGCTTATCAGCGCCATCAATATCGGCTTCAATCGTGCGTGGCCCGCCATACGGGACAGCAATGTGTCCACACTGATTACCTGCGCCATCCTCTACTACTTCTCGAATCAGCTTGGCACGACGATAGTCCAGGGATTCGCGGCAACACTGGCAATCGGCGTCATGATCAGCATGTTCTCGGCCATTGTCGTGAGCAGGACAATTCTGCGGGTTATTGCCTCCACGGGACTTTCGAGGCTTTTGGGCGCATTCGTGCCGACAGGTGGATCTGAGTTGCCGCAGCAGCCGCAATCGGCAGCAGTTCAGAGGAGCTGACACAGAATATTAATCACCGGCAGGCCGAACCTTGCCGATTTGAACTCGATTGGTACTGTCCTTCAGGAGCAATAAATTGGACTTCGTAGGCAAGAGAAACTGGTTTTTCCTCTTTTCGTTCTTAGTAATACTCCCGGGCGTGGTGTTTCTCATCATCAACCCCGGACTTCGCACAGGAATTGACTTCAAGGGCGGTTCCACAATGACGGTCGCCTTTTCGACCCCTGTCACACAGGAGGAACTGAGGAGCCAGCTAGCGAGTTTAGGCCAGGTTGACGCCACTGTGCAGAATTTTGGCGACAACACTTATTTCCTCAGAACGCGCCAGCTTTCAGATGCGGATAAGGAAACCATCCTGAATTCCCTTGAAGCCACCCTGTCTCCGGATGGAGTGGAGGTACTGTCGTCCGATCTGGTATCGCCGGTTGTAGCCCGCGAAACGATACTGAATGGCATGTATGCGGTCGTAGCAGCATCGGTAGGCATATTCATCTACCTGTGGTGGGCATTCCGCAGCGTCCCACGTCCTTTCCGCTATGGCTTGGCCGCTATTGTGGCGCTGGTGCATGACCTTGTCATTGTGGTGGGCATATTCGCGATACTGGGCAACCTACTGGGACTGGAAGTCAATACGATGTTCCTTGTCGCGGTGCTGACTGTTATCGGCTACAGCGTGAATGACACCATCGTCGTGTTCGACCGCCTGCGTGAGAATGTGACAAACTATGGTAACCGTGGATTCGCTCAAAATGTGAATGTAAGCATATCTGAGACGATCGGGCGCTCGCTGAACACGAGCCTCACATTGCTGATTGTGTTGATGTCGCTCCTGCTCTTCGGAGGAGCAACGATACGCACGTTCCTGCTGGTTCTGATAATTGGTGTAGTAGCAGGAACATACAGCTCGATCGCGGTCGCGAGCCAGGTACTCGTCGTATGGGAGAGTGGAGCCTTGGGAAGGATCCTGCCATTCCGCCGTTCCGCCACAGCCTAGTTTGGTAGGGCAAAGTCGAAGTGCGGTAGGTAGGCAGGCGAGTTTGAATCGCTATTGTGGCGGAATGAGGGCTACACGGGCAAAGGTGTTGGCAGCCTGCATCTGGCGAATAGCATCGTCCGCCTCGTCAAAGGTGAACTCCTGCGAGACGATGGGCTGAACTGCGCCGCTGGCAACCATGTCTATCGCCCTGCGTATGTGTCGCGGCGATGCGCCGGTCGCACCAACTACGGTGGCGTCGCGAAATAGCAATTCCGCGAGATTTATGCGCGCCGACCGCCCGGCAATCTCGCCGAGTACCACCATCCTGCCATATTGTGCCAGACTGGCAAGACACGAGCCGAAGAGCGCAGACCCGACTGGATTCAGCACTACATCCGCGCCGTTGTCTTCCGTCAACGCGAGGACGATTTCTGAGAAGTCCAGCTCGCTGTCTGCCAGTATCGCATCCACGCCCTGGAAGGATTCTATAGCGGTGAGCTTCTCCATTGATGTGGTAACCGCGAATACGCGCGCGCCCATTGCAGCCGCTACTTGAGCGAGATGAACCCCAAGCCCGCCTCCTGCGCCGACAACCAACGCTGTTTCGCCGGGCTGCAGTCTGGCTGCGTCTTCCAGGGCGCTGATTGCCACCCCAACGGGACAGGCGAGCAGAGCGGCTTGAACTAAGTCGAAGTCGTCGGGCAGGGGAATTGTACTGGATGCCGGTACTGTCAGGTACTGAGCGAATCCGCCATCAAGTGAGTGCCCGAATCCCTGGCCTCGCAGGCACCGATACTCGTTTCCTGCATTGCAGCGTTCGCATTCTCCGCAGAATGTCGTGAGTGTAGTGACAACTCTGTCACCATGTTGAACTGTAGTTACGCCGTCGCCTGTCGCCTCCACAGTGCCGGAGACTTCGTGCCCCAGAATGACCTCCGGCTTGACGCCGCGGCGCAGTGTTCCTTCAACGACTGCAACGTCGTGATAGCAGACGCCACACGCCGCAACCCGAATCAATACCTCGCAAGTACCTGGAGAATGTACTGCGATCTCTCGCTGTTCGAGCAGGGGCGCGGCGCCGTCCGAATTAAGTACGAGAGCCTTCATATGCAACCCCCGGAACTCATCCGTCAGGTGCTTCCAAGACGAAATGCCCCGCTAGTCAGCCGCCTGTCCATCGGCTGAAATCTGTGGGCGAAGCAGGTCAACGACAGCGCGTATGGTGTCGCTTGTAGGTCTGCTCTTATCAGCATCCTCTGGCGACTCGCTAGCGTATGGCGTCCTACTCAGCAGGCGGTACATTTCAGCCGCACCCTTGTGGAATGAGGGAGTTACTCCGAGATGCTCGAAGGTCGAGGCGATTTCCTCCATCTCCCCGATCCAGCGATGTGCGTTCGGTGGAAGGCGCGAAATGCCGTTGCTCATTTGCTTTAGTGCGGCCGGCTGGCTGAACTCAAACTCGGCGATAAGTTCGTCGGTCAGATTCATCGACTCTGCGGCAGACAGCAGCGCGGCCTGCAGAGTGGATGTGCCCTTGGTGAGAGCGGCGTAGCACATCTTGATTCCTGAAGCTCTGCCAATCTCTTCGCCGAGGGGCTTAACAGTGATGCCCTTTCCGTCCAACTCAGCGACGGCACTGGCGTGCTCGCCCGACACATAGAACCGAGGAGGAGTACCCCGCGTGGGCGAACCGCCGATGATGCCCCCGTCCACATACTGGCCGCCCGCCTCCGTGATGATGGCTTCCATCTGACGTGTCGTTTGCGGGGACACGGCGTTGCAGTCAGCGTACACCGAATGCTTTCCGGTCAGGCGCATGGCTGAGGCGACCTGGTTGGCGACCTCCATTGCCTGGTCCGGAACGAGGATTGAAAGAATCAGATCGGCTTGCTCAACCAGTAAGCCCAGGGTGGGGATGTCTCGAAAGTGCGCTTCAGCGGCGAGTTGCCGTGTGCGGTCGCTCCTTCCACGCAGGCAGGTTATGACATCAATCTCGTTCTGCCCAAGTGCATATCCTACACCCGATCCCATGTCTCCTGGGCTGAGAATGGCAACTGTATTGACGGACATCGACAATGCTCCTTCCTGAGAATACCTGAACTTCGTCCATTGTCTAATAGATTTCTCAGGTGCAGAATAACAGAATCGCGTGCATTTGTCCCAGAATTAGACCAAATACCTCAACCTCACAAGCGTGCTCCGAGTAGGAATCATTCGGCGTGGAAGAAGCTCTTACTCGGGATATACCCATTCTTCGAAGTTGATGTTTGCAGGCCTTCCGCTTTCGTCAACGAGGTCAGACTCATGAGAGTCGAATGTAAACCCGACGATGAGACTTTCCCCGGGCACCAGTGGTGGGTTATCAGTGTCTGCCCCATCGAATGTCAGTGTATCCGTGCCGCTTCCGCTTACATAAGGAATACTCCATCCGCCTGTGGAAGGTTCAAGAACATACAGGCCGACTTCGCCATTGACCGTAACGGGTGCGTTGAAGTAAACCTCGACATTATCATCAGAGTTTCTCGATAGAGATATTATTTCTGGCGAATCGCTTGGCCCGCCGGAGCCGCCGGGTCCCGGAGGCATCATTGATGGATCGGCCTCGATGTAGTTTTCCGGTGCCGCGATTGCGAACGGCTCGTTGTGGTCACTGTACAGAAAGTCGGCGACTTCGATCGTGTCTCCATCGGGGGTGGGAATCAGCAGAGCCACCGACTGCTGCAGGAAGGTGCCTGTATCTACGACCAGATGTATCTCCATTGGCGGTGCCTGCATCCCCATCTGCTCAACGGGAGCCAAATACGAAACCATGTATCCTGTGCCATCTGAGTCAAGATTCACATCGTTCCAGACGATGTCAGGGTTCTCCAACTCCTCTACTTGTTGCTCGACCATATTTAGTGACAGTAGCATCGCGGAGAACTCGTCCTGGGATTGAGGGACCTTAAACCACTGATCCGTGGTGCCGTCTTTCACATATGTTTCCCCTTCGATGAGAATGAGACGGACAGTCTCGCCTCCGGGTCCCACCATAACTATGCTGAAACGATCGGGAAACACTCGGTCGATCTGCATCTGCATGCTTGGAACAGCGGCGTCGGGTGGCAGTTCCGCGGGAAGGAGTGCCCCAAGGTTGAATTCGAGGTCGACTCTAACGCTCTGCAACTCGATCATCGCCGCGTTGCTGCAGGACAAGATCAGTTTAGGATCAGAGAGGCTGCCGTCAGTGAGGCATTCGGGCGGAAGATCATGTGTCATTGCTTCTTCGTCTTCAGTTTTATCTAACTCCGCTGTCTCATCGCCTTCGTCCGTATCTTCGACCTCAGTAACGGCAGTTGGCGACGGCGAAGGCAGGCTCGTCATCGTTGCCGTTGGCATGGGTGTTGGCTCCGCCGTTGGCACAGTTGTGGGCATGGGAACTGATGTCGGCGCTGCTGGAGCGGTAGTAGGCGCAGGTTCGGGTGCTGCAGTCGGCGCAGATTCGGACGCTGCGGGAGGTTGGACGGTAGCAGCACCTACCGGCAGGTTCGTATTGCGATCCTCGTCGCCAATCCCACAGGCGGCGGTTGAAAAAAGCATTGCCACTAGAACCAAAGCTAGTGTGAAACTGAAGAGATTTCTTGCGATCCTTGACGACAGATCCGCCATTTGGCTAGCTATATTCATTGTATGCTCCGTTCTCAATTGTCGTTTTGAGGCTGTCTGACCCAGTGCAGGAAATTGGTTAATTTTCATACTGTGATAGGAAACTGGAATGTACACCTGCTAAACTGTCGACTGAAATAATACCATAATGATTTATATATACAATACTTGTCACAGTAATAGACAATTTATATATTATATCTGGGATGTTCACGATGCGTAAGTACTTCTGAAGCCTTCTGGAAATGGAAGTTCACTCTGCGTCAAGGAAAATTCTGAGTCAGACTTGGATAAGTGACATTAGTTCTGCATCGCTGACGAGGTATATTTGAACCAGAAGGTGTCTTTGGGAAGGCGTGCGAGGCCAGATAGGCAGTTGCGAATACAGAGGCCTGATATTATAGTCTGCTCAATCGCCGTCAGTTAACTCTGCCGCGGGCGGGGTTGTGTGGAGCACATGCTGAATCGGGCAGAATCGCGGACGCGCCCTATTAGCCTGTGGCCTGATCCTGTAGATAGGCCATAGCCCGGACCGTAAATCTTCATGTAAACCAGGGAGGTATGTCATGAGGTACGATTACATCGTTGTAGGTGGAGGCTCCGCCGGCTGTGCTATCGCCACGCGGTTGTCAGAGGACCCAAATTGCTCGGTGCTGCTCCTGGAGGCAGGACCCGATTACCCTGAATTCGATCAGCTACCGGACGACCTGAAGCTGGGCAATAATGTATGGCTGTCCGCATACGGGCCGCATAATTGGGGCTACACCGCACGCCTTACGTCAGAGCAGGAGAGTTTAGTAATCCCCAGGGGCAAAGCAACGGGAGGCTCAAGCGCCGTGAACGGCCAGGTGCTTTTCAGGGGAATACCGGAGGACTACGACCGCTGGGCGGAATGGGGCAACGATGAGTGGGGATTCACCCAGGTGCTTCCGTACTTCAACAAGCTGGAGACCGACCTGGACTTTGGAGGGGACGACTTCCATGGCTCCAACGGACCTGTACCGGTGCGCCGCCCGCCTCGCAATGAGTGGATGCCTCATGCCACTGCCTTTGAACAGGCCTGCGTCGCAGAAGGCTTTCCAATAGACGAGGACCAAAATCATCCTGAATCGACCGGCGTGTCGCCGCGTGCCCGCAACAACATTGACGGCATTCGGATGAGCAACGCCATCAACTATCTGAACATGGCGCGCCACCGCCTTAACCTCACTATCAGGGGCAGTGTGACAGCGAGGCGAATTCTGTTTGATGGCAAGCGCGCCATCGGTCTAGAGGCTGAGAGTGGCGGCGAGGTCTTCTCGGTTGAAGCCGACGAGATTATCGTGAGCAGCGGCGCGATTGCCTCGCCGCAGCTTCTAATGCTGTCCGGAGTCGGCCCCGCTGACCACCTGCGAAGCTTCGGCATCGAAGTCGTACACGACTCGCCTGGCGTCGGGCAGAATCTGCGCGACCACCCCGCAGCTGCTGCGCTATACCACGCTGTAGGAGACCCGCCGGAAGTACAGGCGCCGACGATTCAGGTAGGACTACGTTATACGGTCGAAGGCTCGGACCTGCGCAACGATATGCAGCTCAGCCCGATGCTCATGACCAGTGAGCACCGACCGGCGCATGTTGAAATCGACGAAGACTTGAACTACATCGGATTGAGCGCCAGCCTGCAGTTGGCGCTCGGGAAAGGCGAGTTGAAGCTGCAGTCAACTGATCCTCATGTGCAGCCTCTTCTCAACTACAACTACTACCAGGATGAAGAGGGAGAGGACCTGCGGCGTATGCGGGAAGCGATACGGCTTGGCGTGCGCATGGCCGAAAGTTCCAGTTTCTCAGACCTTCTCCTAGATCGGATCATGCCCAGTGATGAGGAACTGCGGTCCGACGACCTGCTTGACGACTGGCTGAGGCGAAACTCCGGGACATCTCATCATGTGTCGGGCACATGCAAAATGGGACCGGACTCGGACCCAATGGCAGTGGTTGACCAGTACCTGAAGGTGAGAGGCGTAGAAGGGCTCAGGGTTGCCGATGCCTCTATTATGCCGGACTGCATAAGGGCGAACACGAACGCGACTACGATAATGATCGGAGAATAGGTTGCGGACTTCATCAAGGAAGGACGCTAATTTCCCGACGACGGAGGCTAACTATGGAACTGGGGGCGCATGTATCTGCCGCAGGCGGCGTAGATAAGGCAGTCGGGCGCGCAGTGGATATCGGCGCGGAGGCAATACAGCTTTTCGCCTCGTCGCCGCGCGGCTGGAAATTCAGGCCGATTCCCGATGACAAGGGGGAAGCATACAGGGAGAAAGCTGAGGAAGCGGAAATACGCTCAACATTCCTGCACGGGTCGTACCTGGTGAATATAGGCGGAAAACCCGATCTTGTGGAGAAGTCAATAAACTCGCTTATCAATCACATGAATGCGGCAGCTCAGATTGGCGCAAAGGGCGTCATATTCCACTCCGGCAGCCATAAGGGTGTCGGGTTCGACGCCGTGTTCGAACAGGCAACGGGCGCACTTGTACAAGTTCTGGACAACACCGACGACAGTGTGCAGCTGATTATCGAGAACTGTGCGGGAATGGGCGCGCAGATCGGTGCGTCCTTCGCGGAACTTGGCAGCCTCATCAGGGAAGTGGATTCGCCACGTCTTGCGATATGTCTAGACACGGAGCATGCCTTCGCCGCCGGCTACAACATCGCCGATCCGAAAGGCATTGATAAGGCGATGTCGGAGTTTGATGCTGAAATCGGGCTGGACAAGCTGGTGGTCGTGCATGCCAACGACGCTAAGGTGGAGTTCGCCTCCGGTATTGACCGCCACGAGAACATAGGCGAAGGTTACATTGGCATAGAGGGCTTTGCGACCATTATGGGTCATTCCGCGTTTTCGGATGTGCCATTCCTGCTTGAAGTGCCCGGTACGGACAAGAAGGGACCTGACAAGCCGAACCTAGACCGCCTCAAGGCCATACGCCGGAGACTGGCGGAGTCTGCATAGCATCCTCGATGATTCCGGCGACGCTGAGAGCACAAAGGGGAATCCTTCCTGAGCGCATGGCTAGATGAGCGTCGTAGCGATCAGCGTCGTTTATGGAGTACTCGCTGCTGTCGGCTGGGGTGTGGCGGACTTCATTGCTGCTACCGCATCCAAGCGGATAGGCGTGCTTCGCGCTGCGACCGGCGTGCATCTCTCCTCCTCGGTGGCTCTTGCAGGCTATTTCTTTATCGTCTTCGAGCCGGGCTTACTGACCTGGGAACACTGGGTGGTACTCGCGAGCATATCGGTTCTGGCAGTGCTCGTATATGTTGCCTTCTATCGCGCGCTCCGGGAAGGCCCCGTCGCCGTAGTCAGTCCCATAGTTTCGTCGTATGCCATTGTGGTCATCGCGCTTGCGATGGCGTTCTCCGGTGAGCGGCTCAGTGGCTGGCAGGGGCTCGGAGCGTTGTGCAGCATTGGGGGCATCGTCCTCGCGTCATTCGACCCTCGAGAGTTTTCGAGCAGCAGAAGGCTCATAGGGCTTGGCGCCGCACTCGCCATCGTCACCATGCTTGGCATAGGCCTGTTGAGTTACGGTATGGGCGTGCTCTCCAGGGAGATTGGATGGTTCTTGCCCGTGTATATAAGCCGTACGATGACCACTGGACTCTTCATTCCTCTCACAATTGGATTGAGGCGATGGACCTTGAGCGGGATAACTCTCCCTGTCGCTGCCGGAGTCGCGGTCGCGGGCATCGTCGAGATGGGCGGCCTGTTCGCCTATACTAGGGGGACGCAGGTTGGGGTCATATCTATCGTGGCCGCCGCTTCCATTGCGTACCCCCTCATCCCGATGATCGGAGGTATCGTGATCTTCGGTGAGCGGCTGGCTACCAGCCAGTGGACCGGGCTTGGCATTACACTCGCAGGCCTTTTCGTGCTCGCACTAGCACCGTGATATACTCTGACGCGGCAAAAGCACGGCGTAATAGCGACCAGATACCGCGTAGCAGAAAGAGGTGAATAATGGGACTGAAGGACAAGGTATGTATAGTTACCGGCGGCGGAAGCGGCATCGGGCGCAGCGCAGCGCTGATGATGGCAGAAGCCGGTGCAAAGGTCGTGCTCGTCGGAAGAACGGTTTCCAAGGTAGAGGACGTGAAGGATGAAATTGAGGCCGCCGGGGGTAAGGCGATGGCTCTGGGCCTCGATGTCGGCGACTACGACGGCGTGATGCAAATGGCTAAAGATGTTCTCGGCGCCTATGGCCAGATTGATGTGCTGGTGAACAATGCGGGGCACAGCTCGCATCACCGCCGTCTGATGACAACTACGCCAGAGGAGTTGCGTGCTGTGCTGGACTCGAATGTGGCTGGAAGCGTCTTTTGCTCGCAGGCTGTCGTGCCCCATATGCAGGAGCGAGGAGAGGGGACGATAATCAACGTGTCGTCGATGGCGGGAGTAAACGCGAGCATGCTGGCTGGCATGGCTTACAGTGCAGCGAAGGCGGCCGTCATCAATTTCACTGCGTTCCTCAATGCGGAATATAAGAACTCCGGCATCCGGTCGAGCGTGGTAATTCCCGGCGAAGTCGATACGCCGATTCTGGATAACAGGCCCATCGTGCCGTCGGACGATGCAAGAGATACGATGGTCACGGCTGATGATGCAGCAGAAGCGATATTCCTGATTGCAAACCTGCCGCAAAGGGCGTGTATCCCGGAACTCATAATCAGGCCCACTTACCAGAGGGACACCTCGGCGGAGGCAGGTGCGGCGTAGCAGAGTAAGTCAGCGTATCAGTAGGTCAGTCAGTCAGTTTTACAGATGGGAGAGTGTTATGACTCAGCAGCAGGCACCGCCATATATGGCGGCATTACTCGCGAATGATCCAAAGATGGCAGAAATACTGACGGCTAACAGAGATTTCATCATTCAAGATGGAGCGCTGTCGGCTAAAGTGAAGACGCTGATGACGATGATGTGCGATGCGCTTCTGGCGCATGAGGACGGCGTCAAGGCAATCGCGGACAGGGCGCGCGGGATGGGCGCAAGCGAAGAGGAGATCGCCGAGACGATCAGGGTCGCATTCTGGATGGGTGGATTGCCAGCTCTAGTAACGGGTATGAACGCATTCCGCGAAGACTAGATTGCGTCTGTGGACTACTTTTTGCCAAGAGCCTGCGGGTTGACACAGCCCGGCATCGGCTCGCCATTCAAGGCGGCGATGATATTGGCGGCTGACATCTGCCCCATGCGGCGCACCGTTTGACGGCTGGCGCTGGCTATGTGTGGCGTAATCAGCAGGTTGTCGAGGGAAAGCAGTGGATCGTCGATCGGTATCGGCTCTGGGTCGGTTACATCTATCGCCGCTCCCGCGATCACTCCTCCCGCCAGCGCGTCATAGAGTTCGCGTGGATTCACCGTACGGCCGCGCGTAGTGTTGATGAGGAACGCCGTCGGCTGCATTAGATCAAGCTCTCGTTTGCCGATCATGAACTCGGTTTCTGGCGTTAGCGGCATGTGCAGGCTCACATAGTCGGCCTCTGACAGTACGGAATCCATATCGTCACGCCACTCCGCTCCCAGCTCATTCTCGATTTCGGGCTTGCGCGAGCGTGAGTGGTAAACGATGCGCATGTCGAAGGCGCGTGCCCTGCGCGCGACCGCCGTCCCTATAAGCCCCATCCCGATGATGCCCAAAGTCGCACCATGCACATCCGTGCCAAGGTACGGAATCTGGTCGAAGACCTTCCACTCGCCGGCGCGGATTCTGCGTTCGCCATAAGCGATGTTGCGCGCGAGCGATAATATCAAGCCGAATGTGAAATCGGCGCAAGACTCGTGAAGCACGCCGGGCGTGTTGCCGATTAGGATGCCGTTGCGTGTGGCTGCGGGAATATCAATGTTATCCAGGCCGACGGCGCGATTTGCGACCACTTTGAGGCTGGTAGCGCTGTCGAGTAGTTCGGCGTCGATTATATCCGTGACTTCCGTGAGCAGCGCGTCGCACTCCTGCGCCTTTTCCAGCATCAGGGTACGCGGCGGCGGTGAGTTCTGCTGCCAAACTTCAATATCGTAGATGCCGTCTAGGTAGGCTATCGCCTCAGGTATGATGTGGCTGCGGGTAATGAATATCCTGTCGTCGGGCATAATTCACCTAGTATCGATTTCGTTGGTCTGTCGGTTCGTCAGTATATCAGCACGCATAGGGACTAGCGTTGTGGATGCGCGAAGGTACAGGGGGTGCTTTGGTTCGCCGGTCTTGTTGAAGCCAAGATGAAAAGGTGTTGTCTGGGCGAATACCTGCTGTCTGATCTGGCGCGACCTGTCCTTATACGAGCCGTGATTGCCCCACGCGAGCACAACCCTATCTGCAGAATCGAGTGCGCGGCTTATCCATGCGTCGTTTTCGGGACCAACCGGGTCGTCCGCGCTGCGCAATTCCTCAACGTACGAAGTTCTGAAGGCGAAGAGGTTTGCTACTTCCAGGACTCCGAAGTTCCACTTCTCAGCGAAGCCGATGCAGCGCCTGATGGTAGGATCGTTGTATGTCTCGTCGGCTGTGCCCGGGTTGAGCATGATGAACAGAAGACGGCGCTTCGAATCGCAGATTCGCCTGCCGAGAAGGTAGCGAAAAGTTCTATCGGCGGAGAAGCGCGCCCAACTGTCGCTCACGACGCCTCCAGTTCCCCGAGGGCGTGTTCAATCTCAGCGATAACACCGGCATCAGTCTCATCTTCCAGGGCAGATGCCAATGCTGCTCTCGACTCATTCCCGCCGATGCGTCCGAGCGCCCACGCCGCGTGACCGCGCACTATATCGCTCTCGTGTTGGAGCGAGTTTGCGAGTGAGGGAATGGCTGCCGGGTCGCCGATGTTGCCGAGTGCGACACACACATTGCGCTGGAGGCCGACTCGTTTTGCGCGCTTGATTGGGCTGCGCCGGAAGCGCTCGCTGAATGCAGCCTGGTCCAATTCCAGTAGCGGAATGAGTGCGGGTGCGGCGAAGTCGTGGCGCTGCTGAAATGCCGGTTCAAGGCTGCCGATTGCCTTTCGGTTGACAGGGCAGACATCCTGGCAGATGTCGCAGCCGAATACCCAATCGCCAATCTGCGAGCGCAGTTCTCGCGGGATCGAACCGCGAAGCTCAATCGTGAGATAAGAAATGCAGCGCTTGTTGTCTATGACATACGGCGTGACTATTGCTCCCGTTGGGCAGGCGTCTATGCAGAGCACGCAATCGCCGCAAGTCTTCTTGAGCGGTCTATCAGGCGACAGCGGTATGTCGGTGATGACTTGCGCTAAGAATACCCAGGAGCCATGTGACTGCGTTAGGATGTTTGTGTTCTTGCCGAACCAGCCGATTCCTGCACGGGCCGCCGCAGCACGGTCGTTCATGGGCCCATCATCGACGAATATGCGCGTATTTACGGGTCGCCCAGCAATTTCCGGCAGCCTTGCGGCGAAATCGCGCAGCCGTCCCTTGATAACATCGTGGTAGTCCTCGCCCCAAGCGTATCTGGCTATTTTGCCGCGTGGCTCGTCATCTGGCTCCCCTGGCTCGCCGGTGTTGTAGCTTAAGGCAAGAGATATAACGGACTCGGCTCCCTCCAGCAGTTCCTGTGGACGATTGGCGCGTCGAACTCGCTCCTCCGTGTACCAGGTAAAACCGTCCATGTGCCCGTCACGGATGCGCTCTAGGGCAGCGGCCTCGTCGCGCTTGAATGCGTCGGCGGTTGTGACACGCACGATGTCGAACCCGGAATCAATGCCGAGCTGCTTGATTGAGTCTCTTAATCCGTTGTATTGCATGCTACGACTATTAGCAGCCTTAATATATATTGCGGAAGCATTATCATGACTAGCAATTTACATCATTCAGTGAGTTATGTTGACCGACTATGCTGCAGCATTATATCATCACGCGTAATATCTAATTTACCCAGAATTTATTCCGCCATTTTCGGCACCGCAGTTTTAATGCGGCGTGTACATCCTTGAATTAAGTCGTATCACTTTGCTATATTCAGGCAATCCATATTTTTGAGGGGGTCGTATTTTGGCAACTCCGCGCATCAAGGAATTACGACGAGTCTATGGATTCGATGAAGTCGCAATCGTGCCGGGAGAGGTAACAATCAACCCCGAGTTGGTCAGCACCGACTTCCCGATTGACGGCATTACACTTAAGACGCCGGTGCTTGCCTCCGCAATGGACGCTGTCGGCTCCCCTGCGTTCGCTGGAAAGATGAGCGAACTGGGTGGCCTGGGAGTAATGAACCTCGAAGGCGTGCAGGCTCGGTATGACGACCCTGATGAGATTCTCAGCCAGATTGTTACAACGCCGCAGGACGAGGTAACCGGACTCCTGCAAAAGCTCTACTCCGCCCCCATCAGACAGGAACTTGTGGGTGAGCGGGTAGAAGAGGCAAAGAAAAACGGCGCTGTCTGCGCCGTTTCTGTTACCCCCGCAAATACGAAGCAACTGGCCCCTGCGGCGGCCGAAGCCGGCGCTGACATGATCGTCGTGCAGTCCACGGTTACGACCGCTAGGCATATCTCCAACAGCGCGCGCGGACTGCGGTTCCCTGAATTGCTGGAGATGCTGGATATCCCTGTGCTGGTGGGCAACTGCGTAGCCTACGAGGTGGCGCTCGAACTCATGGAAACGGGTGTCCACGGCGTGCTGGTGGGTGTCGGCCCCGGAGCTGCATGCACAACCCGCGAAGTTACTGGCGTAGGTGTTCCTCAGGTAAGCTCGACGATTGACTGCGCCGCCGCGAGGGATGAATATTTTGACCGGACGGGACGCTACGTGCCTATAATCACGGATGGCGGTATTCGGACGGGCGGTGACCTGTGCAAGGCGTTCGCCTGCGGTGCAGACGCAGTAATGCTGGGTACTCCTCTGGCGCAGTCCGAAGAGGCGCCGGGCAAGGGATACAACTGGGGCATGGCGAATCCACACCCCGCTCTGCCTAGAGGCACCCGCGTCAAAGTGGGCATCAACGGCAGTCTGGAGGAGATTCTTTACGGCCCCACTTCGGTCACGGACGGTACGCAGAACCTAATGGGAGCGCTTCAGGTGTGCATGGGGATGATCGGCGCCCAGACGGTGCAGGAGATGCAC
>MPND01000044.1 GCA_002238855.1 SAR202 cluster bacterium bin90 | reverse complement strand
GTCGAGTGCGGATGGAAGAGGCAGAACGCTCGTTGGCGCCTTTATGTGAAAACGCGAAGGAGCATTCTATCGTCTCTATCCGCATCTGGGATTCTGTGAGCCTCGGGCTTTTTGTGCATGCTTAATCTGCCGTCAACTATGTATGATGGGCGGAGGCAGTGCGGTCCGTACAGCGCAAACCTTCTATGACGATAAAGCTGCTTTAAGTGACGACCGGGACTATTCGTACAAAGCCCGATTATTGTGTAAACCCTCATTTTTGTACAAAGCCCGAATTGATATTAGACCACCGACGCGGCACCTGCACCGGCTCGGCGCGATAGTTGTCGACCAGACTCGCCCTTGCTATTATGGCCAAAGCCACCACACAAACGTGGCTTTTTACCCGCCCGGCGTGATGCTGGTAGCGCCCGGGCGGGTTCTGCATTTTCTGCCCCACTCTCCACTTCGGATAACTGTGCCACCAACCCACCGCCGTGCTCTAACCTGTCAGCTGAGCTGACAGGTTATCCTGACAGGCAGGCCCATTTGTGCTACAATGCCCGAACGGCAGCGACGCGACTCCAGGTTAGGTGTTAGCAACTTTTCCTCCCCAGCGTCAGTCGTACCCAGCGAGAAGGCGCACCTTAACGGGTGCGCCTTTACTTTGTCAGGCCCTTCGGTTGACTTAATTTCCAATTTCGTGTAATCTCCCGCATGCTAACACTTGACTATAAACACTGGAGTCAAACTCCCTTATGTTTTTCATGTGGGCACGAAGCCCTCATCGCGGCATGCTACATGCCCTCCAACTGCACACCCCCTCTGAGACTACGCACGTCCAGCCACCTAGCCGCAACTCCGGCGGGAGGTGCTGATCGTGGGCTATGAGCTTCAGCGCTGGGCGCTCACCGAGCAGCATCCCTGCCTGACACAGCGGACCCGGCTGGTTCTCGCGGCGATCTGCAAAGCTTCACTGCGTACAGCAAGCCGGCATTCAAGTTATCTTGCTATCACGACATCTTGCTATCAAGATAGATTGGAATCTTTGAGGAAGTGCTCAAGGTGTGGTGCCCTGAACAACCGGCCCGGCCCTGACCGCATCTGTCGCTGTGGGGTCCGCGGGCTTAGACTCGACCATGACCCCAAAGCCCGTCGTATTGACAATAACGCTTTCGTTATTCATGATGTAGAAGGGATTTTCGACTCTGGCTGTTTGGATCAGGAACATAGCGAGACCGAGAGACTAGGGAGTGTGCTGATGCTTGCATATCCTATAACGCTTGAAGAAGACGGTTACGCTTTGATTGCGACTTCTCCGGACTTCCCTGAGTTGACCATTGTGGGAGTGGAACGTGAGGAGACACTCGCTCGCGTCGTCGAAGCACTCGAGGAGGCGATAGCTGACCGTATCCACAGGCAGGAAGATGTTCCTGAGCCATCCGAGGGCGACATATTAGCGATATTGCCGACACTGACCTCGGTGAAGGTAATGTTGTACCAGGAAATGAGAGAGCAGGGCATCACGAGAGTCGAGCTTAGCCGTCGCCTAGGCTGGCACCTGCCACAAGTCTTTCGGGTCCTGGACCTGAAAACCGGCTCGCACATGGATAAAATGGACGCCGCATTAGGAGCGGTCGGTAAAAAGCTGTACGTGACGGCGGCAGAAGCGCCGGAGTCATTAGTCGAATCTGCCGGACAAGGCAAAGAAGCGGCGGCGTGATTTAGGACTTTATCTGATAAAGTGGACTACTATCTGAGATAAACGACAAAAGAATAGAGGCTGCTCATTGCCAAGATGAACAGCCCCAAAAAGTACACGCCAACCCGACCAAAGGTGTTTTCGTGTCCACTCAATTTACTATCCCATGCCCTCTCTGTCAAGGGCAGACCACCCCATCTGAAGGCGTGAATGACCGCCTTCCTTCATCTTCCGCACGAGAACCGCACCCTCGCGCCCTGGTCGGATTATTGCCGTCTCTAGGCGCTCTTTCGTGGGGGTGGCGCTGATGGGTTATCAACTCTCTGGGTTCGCCGAGATGGCCGAAGGTCTGACAGGGCAGCAACGGGTCGTGTTCGCGGCCATGTGCAAGGTCACAGACGACCGGCACGGCTTCTTCTGGATGGACGCCGACCGTTTCAGAGCCGAACACCTTCCTCACATCAGGTCGAACTCGACACTTCGCAACCACATATCGGGGATCATTGACGCCGGGTACGTTCGTAAGGTCCACCAGGGCGCAGGCCCACGCAACGGTCCCGGACGCCGCCGCCGGGGCAGAGCCGGCTTCACGCAGTATTTCATCGATGCGCCTGGCATAACGCCCGACCTTCCGTACCAGTACCGCATGCCTCTGCTCGTCCTGATGACGCCGGCAGAAGAACTTCCATCACTATTTGAAGACTGGGACAGGTCTAGGAGCGACAACGGGCAGGGACACCAAGATGCGGGTCCTGTCCCAGAATCGGACAAGTCTCGTAGTTCAATCGGACAAGACCCGGCAGATACGAAACTTGTCCGAAAACCGGACGGGATTCGTCAAGACCTGTCCGAGAACCGGACAAGTCTCGCAAGCGGACAGGATACGAAACCTGTCCGAAATTCAGACGAGTCTCGTCAAGACCTGTCCGAAAACCGGACAAGTTTCGCATCGCATGTTAAGGAAGGAAATCAAAAGAAGAAAGAACAAAGCAAGCATGCCAGCACGCTGGTGGAGTGGACAGAGATGTTCATTGGTCAGTGCGCCAGGCGAAGCGGCCTGACCGGTCTGAGACCTTTGCACTTGCAGGAGAAGCCGCGAAGCCGCAACGGACCAATTCCGTCCGTCTATGACAGCGTGAACTCGTATATCGAGCGTGCGGGACGCGCGCCGCCGGATGACACCGCGGGCTGGCTTGCTGACGAGCTTCACTACACGCTGATGTACGACCCGGGTTGGCAGGATGGTGGACACAACTCGGCTCCTCGGCTGATTTCGTTCATATCGACGGTCGTGGCGCGCCAGCTCGAGCGTGAGGAACTGGGCGGGCTGTACTTCGATCCGACCAAGGGCGCGCCCGAGACGTCAGGGCACAGGTACCAGCCTGTCGAATCCGCCGCGGTGCAGCCCATTCGCAGATCGTTGTAGGTGAAAACATGCAGGAACTAAGTCGCGACTTTGATGCGCTAGGAAGAAACGCCCGGCTGGCGAAGCTCGCCCGGCTGGACGGTCAGGGTGTTGACCTTGAGCGCTGTGAGGTCTTCGTTGACGAGACGTGCGAGGACGTAAAGCGTCTGCTGGAACAGGACAGTTCCGTGACATGTCGTTGCCTTCAAGAGCTTGCCTCGGCCCAGACGCTTACTGAAGACGACGGGCTCACGCCCTCGATGCGGAAGATGTCCTTTGACTGCTACCGGCCCCGGACTCAGGCGCAGGCCCAAGCGCTTACTGACTGTCAGTCTTACGCTGCCGCGGTCGCCGAGGCTTTTGCGGCGCGGCCGTGGGTCATCATGCACGGCCCTCCGGGTGTCGGCAAGACGCATCTGGCGGTCTCGATTATGCAGGTAGTCGTTGGTGCATACCTGGTGTCGTGGCCGTTCGTTCTGGACGAGTTGCGCGACAACGCCAGTCGCCCCGATGAGCCGTACCCGCAGCACATCTCGGAGCAGCTGTACAGGTCAGGACTGCTGGTCGTGGACGACTTCGACAAGGACATCGACTCCGCGTGGGCACAGCGCCAGCTGTACCAGGTCGTGAACCGCCGATACAGCCTGCGTCTGCCGACCGTGTGGACGGCGAACACGCAGCTCGACCAATCCGTTGGCCCGGTGGGTTCTCGCCTGCGAGACCGCGAAGTCTCGATGGTGCTGCAGATCACAGGCCCGGACCATCGCATTCAAGGGGGAAGCTGATGTACGTGGATAGACTGCCGCCGCACGATGCAGACGCCGAAGAAGCCGTAATCGGCTCCGTCCTGATTGACGGGGACTCACTGCACAAAGTCTCATCGCTAATCAGACCGACTGACTTCTACGGGGAGAAGAACCGCTGGTGCTACGAGGCCTTCCTGGGCCTGGCCGAGCGCGGCGAAGCCATCAACCAGATCACGGTCTCACACGAGCTTGCGCTGCAGGAGCGTCTTGAAGATCTCGGCGGAAGCGCGTACCTGAGTCACCTGGTCATGGTCGTACCGACGTCGGTGCATATCGAATACTACGCCGGCATCGTGCAGCGCACATCAGTCATGCGCCAGCTCATCGACGCGGGCGGACGCATTGCTGAGATCGGATACCACGAGAGCGACTCGGACACGGACCTGGCGCTGTCAAAGGCTGAGAACGCCCTGTTCCAGATCCGGTCAAGACGTGGAACAGGCGCGTTCCTGCACATCCGCAGCGTCCTCGACACCTACATGGAGACGAACGTCGCGTTCACGCCAGGGACGGTGGGTCTGTCGCCGGTGCAGACAGGCTTCCAGCGCATCGACGAGCTGCTCGGCAACGGCATGCAGCGTTCGGACATGATAGTGGTCGCAGCGCGTCCCAGCCTGGGCAAAAGCACGCTTGCGTTCAATATAGCTCGCGCAGCGGCAGAGAACGGCAATCGTGTGGGCATATTCAGCCTTGAGATGAGCCGGGACCAGATAGCGCTCCGGCTGCTCGCCTCGGAAGCCGGAGTCGACAGCTACCGTGTCCGGATAGGGTTACTCACCGCCGAGGAAGAGACTCGGCTGCTGGACGCGATTGGCGCGCTGTCGGACCTGCCTCTCTACATCGACGACACGGCGATCCAGACGGTGGCGGATATGCGCGGCAAGGCACGTCACCTGCAGTCAGAGCACGGCCTTGATTTGCTCATCATTGACTATCTCCAGTTGATAGCGGGCAGCGGACGCATCGACAACCGGGTGCAGGAGATGGGCGAAATATCGCGTTCGATCAAGGGCATGGCGCGCGACTTCGACATCCCCGTAGTAGCTTGCTCGCAACTCAGCCGCGCCATCGAGCAGCGACCGAATCACCGACCACTGCTGTCCGACCTTCGCGAAAGCGGCAGCATCGAGCAGGATGCGGATGTGGTGGCGTTCATCCATCGTGAAGACGTCTATATGGGCCGCGAGGACTGGCAGAAGCGCAACCCTGGCCAAGACTATCCGGAGAATCTTGCGGAGATAATCTTCGCCAAGCATCGAAACGGTCCGGTCCGCACGGTGAAACTGTACTTCCAGAAAGACCTGATGAGGTTCTTTGACCTGGAGGCTGAGAGGGAGTTCGCTGGGGCGTAGGGCGAGATAACCTGTCAGATTTGCGATGGTGCTGGGGATGTGGCCGCGGTGTCCTGAAAGGCTTTCCGGAGCGCATCGGCCCGGCATTCAAGTTATCTTGCTATCAAGACATCGTGTTATCACGATAGATTGGCATCTTTATTCAGTTTGATAGTAGCAGGACTGGCACCACCCAAAGTGAGGTGGACGGCGCAAGCGTGGAATTCTGGGGCCATATCTTTCAATGATTTCTTCCCTGCACAATAATTGCGCCGTCGGATGCGGTGGCTGCCAGGCGGTCGCGGCGAAGTCTGCGTTTGTATTGACGGGCGGACTCACGATTGTACTGGCGGCACGGCCCGCACGTCTTGAAGCCGTCAGACGGCGGCTGTCCGCAAGCGCAGAGTCCGGCATGTCGGTTCGCCTTTCGCCAGGAGTACCAGTGCCATCTCGTGCAGAATGGAAAGTCGGGGGACTCGAAAGTCTTCTCACAGCTGTCCAAGAAGCATACAGGCGGCTCGGAGGGGTCTGGTTTAGGTATCTGGAGTGTCATGGCATCGGCTCGAATACAGAGGTTCTGCGGCGATTTAGCGGAGATGGATTTCAGGGATTCGGGTCAAAATGGCCGTTTGCACGCCGGTCCACGGAAGTCAGATAGACACCTGCTGATTGCTCGCCGTGAGCGCTGATGGAGTTGCATCAGCATCAACGCCACTCGGTTGATTACGGCTGCCAGGCCGGATGCTTGCCATGCGGCGTCGCATATTGAGTTGAAGGTGGAGCGCGGGCTGTTCTTCCTGAAGACCCAGTGGCGTCCGATACTTATGTCGAATAGGTGTATTCGTATCCGGCGCGCGTCGTTCGTGGTGATGTGGATGTTTCCATCCCGATCCTTGAATTTCATCGTCTTGCTCCGCTTTGCACAAAGTGGTTCTGTCGCTGCACCGTAACCGGCCACATTATCCGCTCGGGCTGAAATGAGTGGGTGAATCCGCCTTAGATTTGTGTCCGTGTCGCCACAGGCCCGTTCCCTACGTCCATTTAAGCACATAGAGGCATCATGAGTCATCAGGCTCGAATACAGAGGCACTACGTCCATTTGGCGGAGATGGATTTCACGGAATCGGCTGAAATGGCCGGTTTTCGCGCCGATCCACGCGAGGTCGGCGCAAATAACTGGGTTACAATGCTCCCTGGATCTCAAAGACTCCGGAGTACCTCAATGAAGCAGATACGCCACACCCGCACTTTCGTTTACTACGATGGCGTTCAGGTCTTTTCGGGCCTCGACGTTGCCGGTGGCCGCTACATAGGCGTGCTGGCAGATTTCGCCGACAGTTCCGATAGTTATGTCGTCGTCAGGGTCTCCGCGGAGCACATGAACAGATTTCAAACGGGGGCGCCAGACCTGAAGGCGCTTCTGGTCGAGGAGGCGAGGGACGGCTGGTATCTGGCAGAGGTCCGGGATGGATTTGCGGGTCCTCTCACGCTCCAGGAGCAGAGTGGGGCAGACGCAGAAACCAACTTGACGCCAGAGGGTGACTTCGTGCTGGGTGTACTGTCATACATGGTCGTTCAGCAGAGGGGGCCGTACCTGCCGATAGATAGCCGAGCGTTGGCATTTTGCCTGGGTACCTTTGAGTGAATGAAACATTTTGGATACGATACGGGCATCCCAACGGAGCCTGCATAGAGGTCGGAGTTATGAGCGCAGTAAACGATTCTCCATGGGACAGTGCTGAGTTCCTGACGGACGACGAGACCATCATCGAGTATCTGAAGGCCGCGCTCAAAGAGAGTGATCCCTTGGTATTCCTGAAGGCAGCCCGCAACGTCGCTCGCATCAGAGGTATGGGTTCGAATGAGCTGCCTGCCGGCGCATCGGGGTTAAGTCCCGGACTCGAAGCAGAGATCCGCCAGATACTGGGACCCGAGGTATCTGAGGACTTCCCGGGCTGGCGGACACTCGAAGACATCGGGGCCGGAGCCGGATCGGAGACCGAGTGTGAGCGCTGCGGCAATCTCGGCTCACCGCGTCAGCAGTTTGAGCACATGGGTGTGACCATTTGTTTCGTCTGCGCCGATGAGCACGTCGCGGAACTTGGTACGGAGGAGGTGGTGTAGCCGGCTGAAATACTGCTATCAAGTTATCTTGCTAATACGCTATCTTGCTATCAAGACAACTTGGGATCTTTAATGCGGTTGGCGCTGCAGGTCCTCTGGACTCAGAGCTGCGCCCTCGGCGATGCCGCTCTCCATGTCTTCCAGGCTTACGGCAGGCCCGTCATACCTTAGACTGCCGGACAGGCGACCCGTGGGCCGGACGGGCATCATCAGAACACCTTCGTCGAATATGACGTACCGCACCCTATCTCCGGCTTGCAGGCCCAGTGCATCCCTGACGGCATCCGGCAGCGTGTTCTGTCCTCGGTAATTGACGCTCGACTCCAACATAAATCACTCCTGTATACACCCAGGCTTGCGCTGCGCGTCAATTCCGGCCACGAGAGGTGCCGCCATGGATACATCCGGTTGAAAATAGAGGCTCTGCGGCGATTCCGGGTAGCTTCTGAAAGGGGTGACGATCTTTAGTCATTTCGGGTTCATTTCAGAATACGGCAGTCTATCACCGTGCCCATGGTTACAAGATACGATCTCGTTTCGGATTTATTTCAGACCGAGCCAAGCGAGGTCTGGTAATTGGCTAGGTCCAAACTCCCCACCCAGCCCTTCCACTTCCCTTAATAAAGCAGAGTGGGGCAGACGTAGAATCAAAGTTGACGCCGGGAGACGACTTCGTGCTGGGTGTGCTGTCATACGTTGTCGTTCAGCAGAGGGGGTCGCATCTGCCGATAGATAGCCGAGCGTTGGTTCCCTGGACATCGCTCCGGTAATTGTTGACAGCTTCGGCTGGAGTTCTACCTGTGGTCAATCTTCCCAATACTCAGGGAGCATCGACGCCAGGAAAACGACATCTCCGTCTCGTCTGGTTAAAGGTCCAACACCACGGCCGGGTCTCCGGCCTCCAGAGCGTTCATGTAAGCCAGGACCAATTCCTGGGTGCGGTAGCGCCCGAACTCCTCTTTATCGTTTTCGCGCACAATTGGGAATGTATCCATCACGTAGGCCGCATCTTCACGCGACAGACCGTAGAGGTGAAAGTATAGCGCGTCCAGTCGAGCACGCAGATGCCGTCGCTTCTCCGCATTCCAAGTAAATGGCGGCCCATCATATCCGAGATCGCGCGCGAATTGAGCCATGTCGTGCGCCGTGTATGTGAGTTCTAGCACATTCTCCTGGACGACCTGGCGGGCGGTCTTGTCGCCGAATTTACGGTCGTAGTCAAGTTCGGCAATGACGGGAAGTTGCTCCACGATGTACAGATTCAAGTGCTGCCCTTGAACTTTCTGCCGCGCCACGAAGTCAAAAGCCAATGCGTTCAAGTTCGCCACAAGCAAGGGCGCGGTCACCTTATACGATTGAATATTACTCTCACTTGCATCTATGGGTGTCAGAACTGGCAAAGTATTTCCGAATCCCGCGAGCGGCACGACGCTGGCAATCATTGTCCGATTGTTCGTGGGCGATGTAACGTCCTTGAAGCCGATGGTCCATCCCACACGCCTTATGGCATCCAGATTGGACGAGGCGTCTGCCTTCACCCAATGCAAAGGAGTAGGTAAGTAGGATACGTCCTCATGCTCCTTCTCAGTGGACTCCTGGGCTTGCGCCGGCCTGTTCAAGTTCTCTGGGTTGAGAATGACGCTCGCAGCTCGATGGTCATACGCCTGCACCATTTTGCCTTCATACAACGGCAAGTGCAGGTCATCTCCCCGCTTCCAGCAGTTTCCGCCAACAGGATAGAACCCCTCAGACTTGAGCCACTCAGCGGAGCGAAACATTCCCGAATCGTTGGTCATGTCTATCATTCGCATGTAATTGACGGAGTAGACGCGGCGGACTTTTTTGCCCGACCTGTCCACCAATACGGGATGGTTCCTATACATGTGGCGCGTGATTTCGGCGTCCCGACGGCTGCGGAATATAGGCGCGGTGCCCGTGTTGGGGTTGACCAGGGCGAAGTCGTTTAATGACAGAGTGAAGCATCGGTCGGGATCATCAGTCTCCGACGGGTCTTGAAGAAAGAAACCGCATTGAGTCTCGTCAAACCTTCGACTAACGCCACCTAGAATCAGAGTGCAGAACTTGAAACGTGAATCTATATCTGAAAAGAACGGTGACATGTTGCTGGCTCGCCTGTTCTCAAAATCCAACAGAGCTGCGATTCTCCCCTTAGTGGACACCGACCTGAAAAAGTTTCCTGCTGAATGGTCGGAGGATATGCCGGATGGCGTGAGCAGCCCCACGAAACCATCAGGCTTGATAAGATGCGTAGCTCGCTCGACGAACAGGGAGTACAGATTTATATCGCCTCTTGCCAGTAGGGGGTAATGGCCGGAATTTCTAACATTTGTGGATAGACGTTCGGCTTGGGTCCTCGCCTTGTCGTAATTCTCGGCCAGTTGAGGGTTCTGCCGTTGAAGCGCTCGTATACGTCTTCTTCGAGCGTCAGCGGTTGTTGCTCTGGCTATGTCCGGTGCGCGGGTTGCAAACCATTCCACTTCCTGAAGTTTGATGCGGTCCCAGGGCGGATTGCCGATTATCGCATCGAAGCCGCCCTGCGGCACGCTGTTCAACCAATCGTTCCACACTCCCGGGAAGGCGACCTCCCAATGCAGAAATGTTTCGCCATTGGCGGCGGCGGCGGCATTTCGCCAAATCTTGCCAAAAGCTGAGGAGTTTGACCCTTCTCCCTTCGGGCCTTCAGACAGCAGGTCGTAGGCGTCATCAGGGCTTTCCGACAGCGCATCCGTGATCGGCTTTTCATATTGGACGAGGGCGCCCTTCTTCAAGGCTGATGTCAGCCAGAATTTACCGCACAGGAAGTCAAGCAATCCCCGTAGGTCGGCGGTTGCCGCTTCGACTTCCGCGAATAGCTCTGCAGATTCCTGAACCTCGGAAATGTCAGCGTCGGACATGAACTCGATGCGGTTCATTGATAGAGCTGCGTTTTCGGCATCTCGTATCGCCGCGGACGCGAATAGTCCCCCTAGCCTGTTTAGCTCGCTAGCTGCATCGAACACCCGCATGCCGATCAAAGAGTCGCCGTGTCGCAGGTGGTGATCGAGGAAAGACAGAGGCGCACCTACCGTGAAACTATGCAGCCATAGTGATACCTTCGCCAGTTCCACAGCCATAGGGTTCTTATCCACCCCGTAGATACACCGCTTCAGCACCATCCTCCGGATGATCGCGTGGTCGGTAAGCTGAGCCTCGTCAATAAGCCAGTTGGAATCAGCAGCTCGCTTCAGTATCTCAATTCTGGTTTCGGCTATTCTGGCTGCCACCGGAGACTCGTACGGCTCTGCAAGCCATTGAGGTATTGCAGGAACGCGCTCCAAAGTCTCGGCCACGAAATCCGACAGGAAGTCCACAGCCGTAACAAGAAAGTGCCCACTGCCCATAGCCGGATCGAGGACCTTCAGGTCTAGTACGGCCTCAGCCGGGTCCAACTCTTCCAAATCGGTGCGACGCTCCTTTTCTGGTCGCTCGTCAACTTCAAGCTCAAGCGATCTTTGCCTGAAAGCGTCTAGGCGCTCCTCGGCGAGCGGCTTCACGGTTCTGTCGATGATGAGATCAACCAGCGATTGAGGCGTGTAATAGCTGCCACTGTCCTTCCTGGCAAAAGGATTGAGGCGAACCGAGATTTCTCCGTTTTCATCAAAGGCAGGCTCGCGTTCCAGCAGACGCTCCTCGATGGAACCAAGCTGCTGAACGGACAGGTCTCGGTAGTTGACAAAGCGTGGGCCGCCCAGACGCTCACTGACAGATGAAGTGTGACTCAATCCGTAGATGATGGGGGCGGTCACCGAGTCCGACAGCCGTACCCTACTCAGAACAGGCGCAGCTTCGGACGCGAACAATCCGCCGTTATACGGCGGCAACCCGATGGACTGGTCGCCCTGGTCGATAAGGCGAAACAGAGTTGTGAGATGATCGTAGTAGTTGGTGGCAACCTCGGAAAATACGTCTTGTCTTTGCGTGCGATTGGCTACATCGTCACGAACGCGCCTACGCAACCCATAGTCGTCATAACGTGGATCGTTGACGGGCAACAGCCCTCGGTCCTCGGCGTAGAGAATGAATAGCACTCGATACAGAAATATGAGCGCTGCGTCCCTGCACTCCATCAAGCGCCCACTTCGCTCATCCTCCGGCAGTTGAGGCACACCGTCGGCCAGGGCGAGCGCCTTCGTCAGATCCGGATAGATTCGGTCGAATACCACACCTGACAGGTCTTGGGCTACGCGCTCTTCGTAGCGCCTCCCTTCCTCCAGAGCTTGCTCAAGGAAAGTTGTAACCTCGCCGCCACTTTGGATAAACGCCGCGCGTCTGAACAGTAAATAGAAGGTCTTCAGCGCTGATTCGTCGCTCTTTTTACTTATCTTCGAGAGGCAGTCCTCAACGTCGAACTCGACGTAGCTGTCGGACCTGGGGCGCTTGAGGCGGTCGTAAAGCCTCCAGACCCGTCCGTTTGAAAGCAGGCCCCACCTGATTCCTCCGTCGGTACTCGAAGCCGCAGTTTCGAGGTAGCTCAAAATCTGGTCGTGCGGGTTGCTTTCATTCTTGTCGCGACTATCTAACGACAATCCGAATCGCTTGCTTTCCTGCACCACCATAGCGTATTGGTATCGGTCGCCGGTGTTCGGGCGAGCTGCCGCCTGGTCCTTTCCTTCGGAATCCCTGAACAACAAGTGGTCCGGCACTCGTTCATGCTGTACGGTGCCCTGCTGCGGAAGGTAGTCTTTCCATCCCAGCAACTCGAACACGGGGCGAATTAGGTCCTGTTCGGTCTCTGCTTCATTAGGATTGGCGCGATTGCTGAAACTGTCGTACAGGGGCACGATGTCATTTCTAAACCCGGAATACTCATCGCCCACCAATTCCCAATCGGCAGTAGTGTGTATCCCATCCGTGAGGAAGTATTGTGTGAATAGCTGTCCGCTCATACTAAATATCTCGACGCTTGCCCCGAATTCTCCAACCCTACCCACTGAGGTGTTGAAGGAGTCTATTTTTCTTGAGAGGATTGTATAGCATGGCACAGGGAAGGTGCGTCTCACCGTCGCAGTCAGGCCGAGCAAGGGAGGCTCGGATAAGCGTCAACTAAGAAACCAGACGCCTTTGGCTCTCCGCAGAGAGCGAGTTTCGTAACGACATAACTACCGGTTCCGACACATAGGCCCAGCGTCCGTGTGCGAACGCTAATCCAGTTCTGTCTTTGCCTGCTCTATCGCTTTCACTGCCCGCTTCAATTCCCGCTCGGGGTTATTGAACCAGTCGGTGCTCCAGACGCGGTGCAGCTTCCACCCCAGGTCCTCCAAGACCATTTCACGCAAGCGGTCGCGATCACGAGCCGACCGCGAACTATGATAGGAAGCTCCGTCACATTCAATACCCATAAGATACCTACCGGGACGCTCCGGGTCCACAACTCCGATGTCCACAAATTTGCCGCCAGAAGCAACTTCCTGATGGACTTGGTATCCCAGGTTCTCCAGTCGCCTGGCAACTTCGCGCTGGAAGGGTGAATCCACACTGAACCCGCTTTGGTGTGGGACGTCCACCGGCATGATTCCTGTCTCGGCATACTCCAGGAACGCCTTTAGCACTCGCACCCCGACAGAGTTTGTCCGGCCCAGGTCGAGGTTATCCGCCCGTAGGCTTGAAAAGACATGGCACTGACGCTTGGCGCGAGTAATCAGCACGTTCAGCCGGCGCTCTCCACCCTGGTTATTCAGTGGCCCGAAATTCATCGAAACCTGTCCGGTCGCGTCCGGGCCATAGCCTATGCTGATGAAGATAACGTCGCGCTCGTCACCCTGCACGTTCTCCAGATTCTTGACGAAAAACGGCTCATCCGGATGGCTGGCAAAGAAAGACTCTCCCGAGTCATCCTCACGCCTCATCGCTTCCAAGTGGTCTGCGATTGCCAACGCCTGGGCCTGGCTGAACGCTGCCACTCCCAAAGAAAGATCAGGTGTGTTAACCGCGTGCTCCATTACTGCCTGAGCAACGGCTGCAGCCTCAGTCTGATTGGTCTGGCTGCGTCCTCGGTCATAGACAGCATCAAGGAAGTGATGAAACCGTAGTCCAGTCGTTTCCCGTCCGGCATCGGGGCTTGCGAATACCATCAACCTGTTGTCGTAGAATTCCTGATTGGATATGGCGATCAGTGACTCGTGGCGGCTGCGGTAGTGCCAGCGAAGGTATCGCTCCGGGGCGCCCCTGCTTGCGAAAAGCCCCAAAATGCTCTCAAGGTCTGCGGTGACGCTCTCATCATTATCGTCGTCATCGTCTGACTGCACCACACGGTCGAAGAAGCTGGAAGGTGGCAACTGCCGACTGTCGCCTACGACTACGGCTTTCTTCGCTCGCAACAACGCACCCAGAGCGTCCATCGGACGAACCTGGCTGGCCTCGTCGAACACCACGAGGTCAAACTCCACACCGTCTAGGTCCAGGTAATTGGCGATGGAGAGCGGACTCATCATAAAGACGGGCTTTAGGAGTTGGATGATGCTCCCAGACTCCTTGAGCAGCCGCCGAATTGCCTTGTGCCTGGAGCGTTTCTCGATTTCACGCTTCAGGACCCGCAATTGTAGCTGCTGTTCACGAACCTTCTCTGCGCCTATGTAAGCATCGAGCCTGACCAGACGTTCCGGCAGGTCATGGGGTGTAGATGCCTTTCTCTGGTGAGCAGATGCAACCCGGATGCGGTTGTGCTCCAGCGTTCGCCTGTCGAAGGACTGGAATCGCGCGATTCGTGCTTCGTGAGAATAACTGTTAAACCCTCTTAAAGTCGGTCTATCTGAAAGAGCAGTTTCCACTACACATTCATACCAGGCACGGTCAAACCAGTCCGTCAAAGACTCCGCGGCCCGCTGGTCACTGGCAGCAAGAGACACGATTGCGTGCAAACCTTCCTGCGCGGCAGAATCAGCCCTCGCGTTGAAGGCCGTCAGGTCTTGGATGCTCTCAAAGTCGGCCTCCCAGCTCGATAGTATCTGTTTCTGTTGTACGAAGGACAACACCCCCAGACCGTCAGGGTTGCCAAAGCGCAACTGATTGTCCAGTTGCAACGCCGACTGCAATTCCCGGACAGAACCCCGATGCGCCTCTAAGGCCGCCACCAGCTCGTCGATCCGCTCTTTCCATTGCCACCGTGACTCCACATCGGTGTTTGCGACGATTTCACGGAGAAGATCAACACTACTTTCTGTTAGCTCGCCTGCTTTTAACTCGGAGAGTATATTGAGCCACCACCCAATAGAAGGCGCGGTAGCCTCCCATTCGGTTTCCAGGCGCTCCCAGTGTTGCCCCAGAACCGAACCGGCGATGCCGTAAAGCCGGATTATCTCCCGAGTTATCTCTTCAGGTTCTCTCCGAGTTGGTGAAGTTACATTCCCTTCTGCTTCACTGGTGTTCTGATCTCCGACCGGGAGTTCTTCAAGCAAGTTCGAGATTAACTCGGTTTGCTGGTCGTAAGGAAGATGAGTGGGTGCGGTCATGTGCGTCATCCCTGCCGAGATTGACGCATCGACCATCGCCTCAAACTCTTCGGTACTTGAGTCGTACTGGGCGACGGCTGCCTCCAGGGCTTCGATCTTGGTTTGCACAGTTTCAGGCTCCAGCCGAACCGTCAGATTCCTGACGTATTCCATTGCGCCGCGCTGCATCTGTCCGGTGGCAACTCTTGCCTGAACATTGAGCCACCACCTTACCGCCGGTACAATAGCTTCCCAGTCAGTGTTGTGTCCGTTCCAGTGACGGCCAAAGACCGGGGCAATTTCGGCGTACTCACTATTCACTGCCGCCCGAAGCCTTTGCTCTTCGTGAATAGAGTCGATCAGGGCCACCTGGCGGTCTATCGTGTTCGGTAGTTCACCGCGCATCGCTGCGGCGAGTTGCTTCTTGGCTCGCCTATAGTCCCCGGAGAATATCCGCTTCGGCATGCTGCGGCCATCGGTATTCAGTGCCGTTCTGGCATCTTTGAAATCAGTATCCCAAGATTCAGGCAGTAGCAACAAATCATACTTTGCGCGAATTTGCTGCCAATCCAATCCTCGTCTAAAAAGTTGTTGTATGAGCTCCGGTTGAGATTCCCACTGCGGTAGAGAAAAGTCCAGCCAGTCGGTATTCGGAGCGGCAACTGCACACTTCGCCGCTGCCAGCAGGTCGGTCGTTTCTCTAAAGCAAGATGGCTTTGCTAACTTCATGGCGCTGGCCAAGGTATCCGATGCCCGATTCACGTCATCTAGTGCGCTCGATACGGACTGGGTACGTCCCGATAGCATCCGTCGCCACCGGAGGCCCATCTCGACCAGGCCCCGGACCGCCTCCATGTCGGATTCCCACTCAGTAGCTCTCAGATTCAGGCCCGTCGTGTCAGGGGAACCGACGGCACGCTGCGCGGCCACCGCCAGGTCATTCGCTGCCGACGGGTTCTCGGGAGCCGCCAGGTTCGTGGCCGCGGCCAGGCTGGCAGAGCCTTTTGTTAACCTTCCCAGACAGCCGGTGGCGGTCTCCAGCTTTTGCAGAAGTTCGGACCTGATGGATGGAGTGAATGACCCAAGCTGGCTTCCCCAGAACAGGTGGCGATTTGGGACTCCTGAACTTTGCAATTGAACTTGCAGGTCTTCAACTATTTCCCGCTTCTCGTGATAGTCTTCTCCACTCCAGAGAGCCATCTTTGATACTTCGCTCTGCGGGATCGGGCTGAATGTAGTGTCGTACTTGAGAGACAACAACTCCCCGAATGCGTTCGACGGCGACACTCCGGTTTCGCCCACTGGAAGATTGACGGCATCGGCATATTCGTTCAGAAGAGTCCTTGTACGTAGAAGCTGGTCGAAGAGAATGTCGTCCTGGGCGTCAATGTACCCGGTTGAATTAATCAGGGTGCGGTTCAGTTCGTCCAGTGTTTCTCGTTTGTTCGCCTTGTGGCTGTGCAACTCCAGGCAGGCGTCACCAAGTCCGATGTTGTCGAGTCGGCGCTTGACCACTTCCAGCGCGGCCATCTTTTCCGACACGAATAGTACGTTCTTGCCCCGAGCGACAGCTTCGGCGACTATGTTGGCGATGGTCTGGGACTTGCCAGTTCCAGGTGGGCCTTGAATTATCATGTTCCGGCCCTGCCCTGCGTCGTGGATTGCCACCGCCTGGGAGGAATCAGCATCGAGCACATGGAACACATCGCTGGGGCCAAGCTGGTCATCGACTCTCTCATGGTCTCTGATGGAAGACCTCGGTTCCGAAAAGCCCTGGTCTCCGAACAGAGTGCCGATTATTTCGCTCTGGATAACTTCAGGATGTCCCAGGTCTAGGTACATCATCAACTTGTTGAAGGAGAAGAACCCCAGAACTATGCGATTAGGGTCCACGACCCACCGGTCGGGCGTCGACTCACGCACAACCTCTTCGAACTGAGCAATGTAGTCATCCACATCCTGACTATCCGATAGTTCCAGTACATCTTTTCCCGGCAATTCCAGTTGAAAGTCTCCCTTAGCCTTTTCGAGCAGAGACAGGTTGACGCCCAGGTCGTCGCCGGTGTATCCGACGCGGAATTGAGCGCGGACGCTGGTGCGCTCTAGCTGCACAGGCACTAACACCAAGGGTGCCCAGCGTTCGTCATGGCTGGAATCGGACTCGAACCACTTGAGCATCCCCAATCCCAGAAACAGTGTGTTTACACCGGTTTCTTCGATGGAGCTGTTGGCAATTCTGTAAGTGTTCAGTAGCCGTCTCTGCAGATTCGCCTGCGTTTCGCCGGTCTGCAACCCTCGCGTAGCCCGCCTCGAAGGAGTTGCGTCCTCTGGTTCTTCCCAGAGGGCGTAGTTAGTCCCCTTATCCTCCCCACTGGCAGGCAGGAAAGGCATAGTTCTCTTGCCGGTCACCAGCGTCTCAAAAACCTGGTGGGAGTTCTCACCTACGATCTCCACACCACGCGCACTCAACGTGTGGTAGTTGAGCAGTGGATTCTTAAGACTTAAATCCAACAGCTCCTTCCGGGAGGTTTCGAGTCTTGCCCTGAGTTCATCAGATGGCGTTGTCATAGAGAGAGTCCCGGTCTTTTGAATTGAGGAAGGGTATCAGCTTGAAAGTGGGTTTACGCCAGTAGGCCGATTGTATCATCTGAGATGAATACTGGAACCGCTGCCCGATGACCAGGCCGGCACCAGTGACGCGCCGGAAATACTCGATTGGTATGCACCTCTCGCTTTTTGAGAGACCCTCGGCTGAAATACTTATATCAAGATACCAAGACAACTTGAAATAACTATGACCGTCCACTAGACTCGGCAAAGAGCACAAGAAACACAGCGGAAAGGCGGGCACTCGTGATTACGGCAATTGTCTCGGAGAAGGGCGGCACGGGGAAAACCACCATCGGGATACACCTGGCGGGCTGGCGGCAGAAGGCCGGACGGGACGTGATGCTGCTCGACGGCGACCGTCAGGGAAGCGCGGGCTACTGGGTCGAGATCCGAAAGCAAGAGGGACTACTGTCACCGGACACGGCGGTCGCGGTAGGCACACGTCTGAGGAGGACCGTCATCGATGCCGCGAGGGAGTACGACGACGTGGTCGTGGACGTGGGCGCGGGACAGGGCGCTGACATCCGAACGCTCATGGGTCTGGCTGACATCGTGATAGTCCCGCTTCAGCCGACCGGCATGGACTTCTGGACGGTCGGGCTGCTCGACAGCATGGCGATGGACGGGCGCAAGGTCAACGACCGGCTGGTGGCGAAGGCGGCGCTCAACCGGGCGCCCACTCATCATTTCGATACGGACGCGGTGGCCGCGCAGGATGCGCTCGCGCAATGCCAGGAGCTGACGGCTTCGGGCATCGTCATCAGGGAGAGGTCGTCGATCCGCCGGGTCGTGCCCCTGGGCCGGCTTGTTGATGAATGGCAGCCGAAGGACCGGAAAGGAATCGAGGAACTGGGCGCGGTTTACAGCCTGGCCTATGGCGAGAGCCTGGAACTGGCCGGCGAGACAGAGCTACACGCGACAAGCGCAGCAGGGAGATAGTCTTATGAATCAGCAACGTCCTTCACTGGATATTCGCCCCAGGGATGCCAGTCAGGCCGAAAACGCAAGCGGCAGCCGTGTCAGCGCAGGGCGACGGCGCACTGTCGATGTGGACGACAACAACACCTATCACCCAGTGCTGTTTCGGGTGTCGGACCTGATGTACCGTAAGCTCAAGATGGCGGTCGTACTGTCCGAGTACGGCAGCCAGCAGGAGTTCATCATCAAGCAGATCGAGCCGATGATCGACGAGCTGCTGGACAAGCACGGCATCGTGATGGAAGAGACGACCTAAGTAGGGTGGCGTATCAAATTAGCTTGCTATCACGCTATCTTGACAGCAAGATAGCTTGGAATCTTGATTGAGTTTGGCTCCGCACGAGTCGTCTGGGCTTGGAGCTGCGTCCTCGTGGATGTGGCCGGCGGTCGAGGGCCACTTCTTGCGGCCAGCCGCCTGCCGATTGAACCGGCCATACCTCATCTAGTGTGGGCCTGCGGCGCACGTCGCTGATGGGCTTTTGAGGCTTGTCCGGCTTGCGGTCAGTCATCTGTCCGTCCTGTGGGTAGCGCCCACCAGCGCTGCCCCTTGCATCCGAGCAATCCTCTGGTCGAAGGTGTGAGAGCACCATCATTGTGGGGTGCGTGAGTACGATATAATTCCCGTCGCAAGATTTGAAGACGCGATAACTACGAAGAATTGGTAGAAAGTGGAGTTCGCTTGCCAATTCACATCGCAAGTCACATCTCGAACTGAGGAGAGGAAATGCACCAACAAGGCGGCACGATACAAGATACATTGGACAGCATCGAATCGCGTGGCTATGTTCTGCCAGCGATCCAAAGGGAGTTTGTATGGAGGCCAGAGCAGGTATGCAATCTGTTTGACAGCGTGATGCAGGGCTACCCCTTTGGTGAGTTCATGTTTTGGAGGGTTGAGGCGGAAAATGCCGGTCAATACCGCTGGTACGACTTCGTTCGGGAATACCATCAACGGGATAACCCGCACTGCCCTGAACTCGGACCCATTTACGACAAGCCGCTAACGGCCGTGCTTGACGGCCAACAGCGGTTGACGGCATTTAACATCGGCCTCCGCGGTTCGATGGCTGTCAAACTGCCATACAGATGGTGGAACAACCCGGACGCCTTTCCCAAGAAGGTGCTGGCGCTTGATTTGTTGGCGTCTTCTGAGCCTGATGAAGAGGGCAGCCGATACGTCTTCGAGTTTGTGAGTGAAGATCGCATCGGCTTGAGGGACACTCGCTTATGGTTCAAGGTGTCAGACATTATGAGCTTCTCTACAGATAACCCCGCTCCGGACATGCTGGATTGGGTATCTGACCAAGGCCTGGATACTGAGCGACAACGCCGGGCCTTTCGTGCATTAAACCGACTTCACCAGGCTATCTGTGTCGAACCTGTCGTTGCCTACTATGAGGAAAAGAGCCAGGACATTGAGCGAGTCCTCAATATATTCATACGGTGCAACAGTGGTGGGACACCCCTTTCCTACTCCAACCTTCTCTTGAGCATTGCAGTGTCGCAATGGGACACTCTTGACGCCAGGAGTGAAGTCCATGGGTTAGTGGATGATATGAACAAGGTGAGGGCTGGCCTGCGTTTCAATGCGGACTTTGTCCTGAAAGCCGGGCTTATGCTCACCGACATCGCCAGCGTCGGGTTCAGAGTCGAGAACTTCACGCACGAGAACATGGCGATCTTGGAGAATAATTGGCCGAACATACGTCAGGCGTTGTTGGAAACCGTGGAGTTGGTGGACAGTTTCGGTTTCGACAGCAGGACAATCCAGGCAACTAACTCGCTTCTACCCATTGCTTATTATCTTTACAAGAAAGGGGCCCCACGAAACTTTGAAAGCAGTGATCGTTTCCTCGATGATCGTAAAGTCATTCGGGGTTGGCTGACCCGCTCCATCCTCAAAGAATCAGGGATCTGGGGCAGCGGATTGGACACTTTGTTGACGGCGTTGCGAGAAGTTATCCGTGATTCCGAAGGGTCGGCGTTCCCTGCTGCCGAGCTTCACCGGGTGATGACCCAGAGGGGCAAGACCCTGGTCTTTGTCGAGGAGGAAATAGAAGATATAGCAGACATGCGGCTTGGTGATCGGCGTATTTTCCCGTTGTTGACCATGCTGTTTCCTCACTTGGAGTCTCGCGACGGGTCTGACATTGACCATGTATTTCCAAAGAGCAGGTTCACTCCCAACCGGCTAAAGAGTGCGGGCATTGATGATGACGAGCAGATTAAGGTGTTTCGGGACCGCTGCGACCGCCTGGCGAATCTCCAGCTGCTGGACCGTTCGGTCAACAATGAGAAACGGGCTACTTTACCTGCGGACTGGCTAGATGATCACTGCCAGGATGACCAATCTCGGCAGAGTTACTGCGACCGCCACATGCTGGGCGATGTTCCCAGAGAGATTAAGGGATTCACCGACTTTTATTCGGCTCGCCGTCAGAAACTCCGGAAGCGTATTGCGGCACTAGTGAACTCTGTGTAACTGAGTGTTTCGCCCAGTCAGTCGCTTAGTCGCTACAGAGTCCAAACACTGCATGATACAGTTATGGGAACCGCAGCACTTCGGGATTCGCAGGTGTCAACGATGTTGAGGCGAAAACAAGACTCTGAGAGTCAGGCCCAATCTCCCCCCATAACTGGGTTATATGTTGATGTGGAAAACCTCTTGGATCACGCACGTCCCTTTCTTGACTCGGTGATCGAAGATTGGGACCTGGATCTGCCATCGCCGAAACTGATGTACCTTTACGTCAAGGCCGACTTGCAAGTCATTTGGGAAATGTGGGCGCTGGGGAAGTTCCCTAGAATCGACATTAATGTAAAAGGCATTCAGCATCTTACGAAAAATCCATCGAAGAATTCTGCTGACATCGCGCTCTCGCTGGATGCAGCCACGGACTTCCTGTCAGAAAGAGTGAATCATGTCGTAGTGATTAGCGATGACAGTGACTCCGCCGCTCTGTTCGGCAAAATATCCGAGCTGCATAGAAACAGGCAGGGTCTCCCGAATGAGACTCCGTTCAGATGGATCATGACGGACAGGGAAAACACGAGGTCGTCTATAGTCTCGGATTTCTGCCCGGACAAATTCATTCACGTGATGAAATTAAAGCCCGACAGAGCAAGCGTATCTGCCGAACCAAACGGCACTCCCTTTAACGCTACGGAGTTAGTGGAGTCGGTCAGAGTCGATCTTGCGGACGACGGTCCTAGCAACAGGGAGATAGCGGAGACAATTATCGAGCATCTCCCCGTCGGCGATTTCAAGAGTAGTGGTTGCCAACCGATAATTCGACTGAAATGGCCTGAGCATAGCTCGGCGGGACAAGGAAGTGCAGCCTTTGGGATCTGGTTCTCATCGGAAGTTCTGCCGGAATTGAAGGCCTATGGAGTCCTGGAGCCAAATCCGAACAGGAAGCCGAAGCAATTTGTCATGACGGAGGCTGCAAAGCAGAAGATTGGGGTTAATTCTTTTCCATAGTTCACTGCGCTACCCGTACGACGATCATGTTGGTCGTTCCTTCGGGTCCTCCCAGCGCGCCCTGGTTGCTGCTCCGTGTGCATTTCAGCGCCGCCAGGCATTCCTACTCATCTAGCCCGAAATAAAGCCCTCCACGGCGATTTGGCGGAGACGCTTTCCGGGAATCGTGCTGAAAGTGGCGGATCCGGCCCGTCTTGCTGGAAACTCCCGAAGTTCGCGCCAACTCTCGCAGTTCGTAAGTCAGACTCGCAGAGCTGGGTCATAGGGCTTCTCCCTGAATGTGCGGATGTCAAATGGCGGATGCCCCTCCGGAATCTTCCCCTGCAGCGTGCCCAGGCGTGAGTAGTCGATGCGTCTGGGCCGGAGAAGATATCCGTCGGGACCTGGGATGAGTTGCAGTGTGTCGCCTGCGCCTACGCCCATCGCATCGAGGACGTGGGCCGGGAGAGTGACTTGGTGCTTTGAGGTGATCTTGACAATCATTGTCTAGCTCTCATTCCCCGCTAACTCAGGAGAAAGTCGGTCCAGTCCGGCCTGTGACGGTCTTCCAGTATTTTGAGAATGCCGTCACGACATAGTTTCGCTGCCGCGTCGACAATGAGGACTTCGTTGCTTCCTCTAGGTGATGTTCCGTGGATGACTCTGGAAGCGAGCCTGTAGAACTCTATCAACGCTTTTCGGATATCCTTGCGGTCTTCAAGGTTGCTGGCCAGATGCCGCGCACCGGTAACGGACAGCCGAAATCCCAACTCTCCCTGATCTGAATCGAGATACAGTGCTTCGAGTGCTATGCGAAGGTCTACGATCCGGTCTGCGTTTATCACTCCAGGCGACGCAGCTCTCGCCCACCGCGTAACGGCGATCTGGAATCTATGGTCAGAGTCTATCCGGCGGCCTAGCTCATCTCGTAGATCAAAAGCTCGTCGCAGCCCCTCCTCACTCAGGTTGGGGACAGGCGGATCGAACGACGTAAGCTCTGTGATCCCGGTCAACAATTTTCTGTTATAGCTTCTGCTGAGTCTCTTGAGCGGCATTCCTGGGCCTCCCATACTGCTGCGCGCTCCGTCTGCGAATGTTCCTGCTTCATCGTAGTCGCTCCAATTCCAGGCCAGTCCGACCTGTTGATTACAGACCAGAGATAATGCCAGGAAGAAGGTGTTGAGTGAAACCTCACCCAGGGCAGTATGGGTCTCTAGGCGAATATCTTCTATGTCGTCCCCTGGCGGGGCAAACAGCGCAGGATGCGTCGACGCGCCTATCTCCAATACGGGATGCCCGAGTATTTCTTCCACCGCATTGAATCGTATGTTTGGCATAGAAATTGGAAGCGAGTCTGACGAAATCGGCAGCCGATAGATGCGCAGGCCGTGTTCCAGTTTTATGTCTTGGTCGATGGACACACCTGCGAGTACCACACAAATCTTGTGATACCGGGACTTCCCTGCCGCCCACGAAGTTACTAACTTGGTGGCACGGTCAATCCCGAGGACCGCTGCGGCACGAACGAGACCTCTAGCGAATCCTGACGTAGAGGAACTTGAGTGGACTTCATGAGAGTAGTCGGACGTTATCTCAACCATCCTGTCGATGCTGTCAACGATATGGAACGAGTGGCCGATTCGGTCAGCGGCCGCATCGATGTATTCGCTCAGCGCGTGTCGGAGATGGTCGACGATCTCGCTGACAATCTGATCGTCGACCTCGGGGCGCGCTGAGAGGACATCAAGCGAGTCCGGCACACCCCACTGAGTGAGCGTGATCGCATCACGCAACTCATCAGGGGTATATAACTTTCCGCCGCGCGTTCGGAATGTGGCGGCGGCCAGCACCTGGTCCAGCAGTTCAGCCAAGATCGACATGGGGTATTTCTCGCTTGTGTGGCGGGCAATCTGCGATGTGCTCTGCGTCTGCGGCGTGATGCGCAAGATCCTTAACTTCTATCGCTTCGAGCATATTTCATCTATTACATCCGTGGTTAACGTCACCACCTGACCCTTTTCAGGCTCAGGGGCTTTGCGAACGTATTCAGTCAGGGCGTAACCACAGTTAGAAGGAAGTCCGTTGGTAAGCGCTTCTCTCGTCACCTTATAAACGCCACAGACGGCGCAATTTACTGTGAATGTATCGTCGTTGAAGTTCTCCGGTCCCCAATTGGCTGTATGGGAGGCAATCATAAAGCATTGTCTCGATGGCGCCATCATACAGTTCACCTCCGTCTGTCATCTGGATTCTGCTTCTTGGAACTGATACTGACTTGCTATCCCGTTCAGGAACAACCGGTTTTATCGGACACTTCGATACTGTTTTCGGTATACGCTTGAATCGGTCGCTTCAATGCGTCTTGTCGCGTCTAAACCATTGCGGTTTCCTTCTAAGTTGTGTTTTTGCCGTACACGCACTACCGGAGGCAACATACATGTTGCTTCCTTCATTGCCTGTATTGAGTTTTGCGCTTCTCTCCTTAATTTCAGCCACTCGCGCAGAATCGGCTGCCTCCATCCGCCGTAAATGCCTCTCATGCCTCTCGGCATAAGTCGTGACCTGGACGGCGGGACATTCGTACGACCCGAGCTCTGTCCCATGCACCCTGGAGCACCGCTCAAGCACCGTGATGTCCCTGTTTTTTGGCGTCCTGAAGGGCTGGTTTTTCGAGTACACGGACTTGTGCCTCACCGTCACGACCCATTGCTCCGCGACGGATTATCATCGTCAAGTATGCGGTCGACCTCAGGCGAGAGCACCCTCAGCACCAGTTCGGTCATCGATATGCGCTCGACGAGTGCGGCATGCTTCACGCGCCGGTGGAACTCGTCCGTAACGTCCACGACGATCCTCCGGTCGGCTGTGGCGTCGGCGTCGAGCGCCCGTTTCGGTCCGCGCTTCGCCGCCGGGCCGCTCGCGCTCTGCGCGCGCCCCTGACCCTTTCTCGAACGCATTGGCATCTGCATCTATCCCGCCTCCTGAATCTCCGCACTCCCGGCCGGGCGCATCCCATAGACAAGACGATAGACTTCGCCCAGCTCGCGCGCGGCGCTCTCGTCCGGGGGCGCGTACTCGTCCACCAGCATCCCGTAGGGTGTCGCCCTTCTTATCGCCGCACGCTCCCTCACGATCAGTCCCGAGTCCTCCACATGCTCAAACCGCTTGAGCACGTCCTGGGCCGCCGGCACGTCCAGACTCGCGCCGTGCGGAGACGCTCGGTTCAGCACCACCGCAACGCGCAGGTCCTCGTTGATCTCGAGCGCGTCCGCCGCCAGGTCGTCCAATAGCTCTACTGTCCACACGTCCCAGCCGTTTGGCTGCACCGGCACTACTATCAGATGCGCCACGCGCATCAGCGCCTCGATGCCCTGTACGTCCCCGGAACCCATGTCCACGACCACCTCGTCGTAGCGCCCCGACAGGTCGCGCACATTCCGTCTCAGCCCCCTGCCGTACTGCCGGACCACGGACGGGGCTTTGCGCTCGAGGTCCGCGCGGGCCTCCGCCCAGATGCTTGCAGTACCCTGACGATCGGCATCAACGAGCAGGACTTCTTTGCCGCTCCTCGTGCTCCAGCCCGCGAGGTGAACCGCAAGCGTGGACTTGCCCGTGCCGCCCTTTTCCGCCGCCACCACGACTATCACGATCCAACCTCCTGATCCGGCCAGTATAATATTGTATATCTGGATACATGTACATAGTTACATTAGACCATAGCCCGGCCTGTTTCAAGCATGGATAGAGTCAGATGTCGCCAAGATGTGGGAGGTGCCGGATTTCGGCGAGTTGGCGCGAAAGCGGTGATTTTACTTCTGTTCGCCCCGGTGGAGTCGGGTATGTCTTGCGAGAGACGATAGAATCTCGGGCAGGCGCACCGGAGTGGTTGTGGACACGACGTCCGTACCAGCGCGACGTTCGGGATAACACGCGTCGCACTGGGCTGGCGACGGCATGAATATGCGCCGTGAGTCCGAACGGGTCGGTAATGGAGAATGCGCATGACGAGGTTCACCGTCGAGTCTCTTCAGCAGCACGTTGACGCGTTGGAATTGGCGCTCGAAACGCTGCAGAGATATAAGGCGGGGACCGTGTCAATGACGAATTACGCCTGTCGATAGTCAGGCTTTTCGCACTTGTCGTCGATCAATTCGGAAATGCTTGAAGTTAAGCACGGATACTACTGTCGAGGAGCGTTCGACCGTGTTAGCGCTCTTAGCGCTGCCGAAATTGCAACAAGGTACTCAGAAGTTCCCATGCCACAACGGTTGCGTCTAATTTGTTGGTCATGCAAGAAAGGTCTCAACAATATCCTTTGGAACTTTGACATCATTCTTTTCCTCAAAGTCCGCAACGTCTATGTAGTGGTTAGAAAAGAATGACTTGACGCTCAACCCTAAATGTCGCGCGCAGTTAAAATCGAGTCGTGCCTTCGCCCATTCCTTAAGGTGCAGAAAAGCCAACCCCCGCTCCCCATAAGTCCAGGGTCTAAGTTTCGGACCAATGTACAGACCCAACGATTTACTAAAGTCCACGACCGCCTTCTCATAATTTCCCATGGCGTTATAAGTACATCCCCGATAGAAGTAGAGTACAGCATCAGGCATCACTTGTTCGGTGATGTTGAAATCTTCGATAGCGCGTTCGTATTCACCTAAACTATGGTAGGCAAGACCCCGATTGTTATAAGCGTAGGGCAAATTTGCGTAGCTATTAGTAGCCATGTCGTAGCACTTTATGGCATCACTGTGCTTTCCGTCCTGACGGTAGAAATTACCTTGTCGATAACGGATTTGGGCTTCCCTCCAGTTTTCAAGATGCCTTATGAGGCCCTGATGGTCTTTGTATATGGAGAGTTCTGATATGTTATGTTCGCATTGTAGGTAGTTAAGCAGTCTCCTCTTCAAAAGACCAGGTACAATTAGAGCCTCGTAGCATTTTGGTTCAAAATAGCCTTTGGGTGGATGGACAAATATGCTTGCTTGCTTTTCGGCGCGATCAACACCGGCAGCTGGTTCATAAATAAACTCGCCCATCTCTTTCGACCTGTCCAGTAAGATGACCCTGCCATTCTTGTCATATCTCTTTTCACAGGCGAAGAACAAAGCAACATAGTAGTTGGTTGTGAAATCGATCAGATTCGTCTTGCCACCAAGATGTTGAATTCGGGTCAATTGCTCACGCTCATCCAACCCTGGTAGGAACTTTTCTGCATACTCCAATACAAATCTTTGGTGTTGTTCCACATCCCACGTGGCTTGAGATATGCCCATATCCAACATAGATAGAGATTGCCCCACATCCAAGGAATTATCATGTTCCGCTTTGAGATATTCTAATTTGAGATGTTCTCTGAGAAGCCCGGAGGACACATTCTTATACTGTTCCGGCTCCCCACGATAAATGAAATTGTCGTTTGACGGTTTCTTGATGAGGTCGTCGAAACTAATGTCAATCATAGTACGACTGATATCCTTTTCTGCCTATGTTGAGAGAGCCGCGCAAAACTCGGAATCGCACTTCTCTAAAGGAGCTAATGTTAAAAGTATCCGTGTTTAACTACAAACATTTCCGAGGGTTGATTCGATTTAATAATTCATTGACAGGCTGAGTCCGGCCTGAGTCTCCACACCTCTATTTGTAGTATATTCAAACATAGTTGCGACAGCGAGATGGCATCAGATCAGACGAAGATGGAAATACCGCCCTGCATATCGCAGCCTCGTATGGGTTTGCAGGGACGATTAAACTTCTTCTCTGGTTTGGCGCTGACATCAGCGTCACAAACAAAGGCGACTGGATTCCGCTACATAGAGCCGCCGATGCAGGACAAACAGAGGCCGTTGTAACGCTTGTATTAAGTGGAGCTATAGTTAACGCGCAGGACCAATTCGGCAGTACACCTCTGATACTCGCAGCTAGCAGAGAGCATTTAGAAACTGCAACTGAACTTCTTTCCGTCAACACTACATACGTTAATGCAAGAGACATTCACGGCTGGACGGCACTGCACTGGGCAGCTTTCAACAGGGATAAAACCATGGCAGAACTTCTAATGTCATCCCGTGCTGACCCTAACGCAAGGAATGAAATCGGCTGGACCCCGTTGCACCAGGCTTCAGACTATGGCGACGTCGAATTACTGCGTGTGCTGCTGTCGCCCGGGGCCGATATAAATGCTAGAGACAACAAGGGGATCACCCCTCTCCATTTGGCGCATTTTGGAGGCCATAAAGAAGTTGTGGCGGTGCTGCTCCCTGAAGGAGCTGACTCACGGGCCACAGATGATGATGGCTGGACGACTCGGGATATAGAAGGTGACCGCATAGCGGCAGGAGGGTAGTTGGCAATTCTTATGCTCCTTCCGGGAGTGGTATAATCAGCATATGGAACTTGCAATTGCCCTAGTGGGACTAGCCATCGGAATAGTAGTTGGGGTTGTCAGCTGGGCATTGCCCGCTATCGTGGTCTACCTTGTCCTCAACAAGCGGATAAAGCGACTGGAAGAGTGCGACTAACCATCCTCCACGGCAAGGCTGTATGTGGTCACCGTGACCTTGAGCTCGTTTGCCTGTGCGGATGTCGCGAACGACGTCCTGAAGTCCCATCCAGACACGGGCGTTGCAATGCCCTCCACTTCCACCGTCGCGTCGCTCACCGCCTGGCTGACAGGTACATGATGCTGCGGTCCCTGGCTATCAGCGCATCGTAGTTTCTCCCGCCACGGTGAAACGCGGGTATGGTCTGAATCTGGTCGGCCAAAGGTGAGGGGCCGCTGCGATACAGGCTCAGCGTCAGAAGTGGACCGTCCCTGTTGGCGTAACCGTCGTCGGTATCGTCGGTTCCAATTCCCCAAGGTCAATATCCCTGCCCCTGTCTCTTGGCGAGCGCACCTCGAATAGCATGCGATTGATGTTCTGCACGAATCCCGTCCTCCACTCTGCAGTCCCTTTCCGCGTCGCTACCGCGTCGTGGGTCCCCTTGTAGCAGTCCCTTTATAAAATATTACGACAGTCCGGCTTCGAAATGGGCATCGCGGGCCGTCGGATTTTGAAATTGCCTCGAGCGAGCGCGTCGCTGCTGAGATCTGAGGCGCTTCCGGGTGTCAGGTGTGCATGTCGATCTGCCTTGCCGGGCGCAATCCATTCCGCCGGCGCGCAGCTGCCTTGCGGCTTGCGATTGTTCGGGAGGAGACCTTCAAGTGCCGCACCGGCGCTGTCCCGATAGGAAGAGAAGAGGACTCCGCTCACGCCCGGACGAACTCTCCCGGCGGCGTATTTGTTTACGTTCCACAGACTGGGGTTTACGCCAGGACCGGCGTCAGTGTTTACGTAAGCACACACATTCACGCAAACGCTCATTGGGCCCTGCTCTGTGACCGCCGGACACTGATTTTGGACTGCGATAATGTAGGCAGGCCATCTTGACTTGTGCCTGCCCCGCCAGTGACCGAATATCCGCTGTATCCGGCGACGATTTTGGGGGCTGCGGGAGCGAATGTGCTCACGCCGGCAGGCTGTAAGGATGAGAGTGAGTCAAGTCCGAGTCGGCGACACGATTTCGCCCATTTTAACGGCGGCGATGACATGCTTCAGCTCTGAGAGTTTCTCCTCCGAGAGGTCTTCATCCTGTCCCGGTTCGTGCCAGCACCAATTGTCTGGCAGATCACCCGCCAGAAAGTCAGCCCAGGCCTGCATTACTATTTAAGCGCGCGGGCTATACGGAAATATGCAATGGTTGCGCCTGTCAGCGTACACACTGGTGTGCACAGACACA
>MPND01000208.1 GCA_002238855.1 SAR202 cluster bacterium bin90 | reverse complement strand
AACCTGGCGTCCTAACCGCTAGACCACGCTCACCTCGTTCATGACCAGCCTAGCAATGGGAACTTACCTAGTCAACCACAGCCTTCAAGATCTTTCTCATAGCTTTCACCTGAATATCCCCGGCGCCTGTGTACAGAAAGGGTGATTTGCACAATAATCGACACACTTGCACAAATAGGAAGCCCTCGCAGGCTCATTGCCATGCGGGGGCTGATGGTGGAAGATTGATTGTCGTTAGCGGGGTTCAGACGGTCTTAAATCTGTAGAATGAAGCCGATGCCAGAATGCGGTCTCCGGGTCATCGGTCTCAATGAACTGCTCGGCTTCTGAGTGGACCCTACTGAGTGTCTCGGCGTCCATCTCGTCACCCATGTTCACTCCTGCCACCACCGCATAGGTGTCTACTCCGGTGACTGCCCTAATAATTCTGGCATGGTCTGTGCTCTTGAGGATGTCTTCCTTCTCTACAGTGTAAGAGGCTTCCAAAGCGATGTAGTAGGCAGGAGTCGAATCAGGCCTGGCTTGCAAGTCCCTAACCTCTACAACCAAGTCAGCTCCTGGGAACGTCCTCCACGCTCTATCACGAAGACCGAGGGATTCTATCAACGCAACATTATCCGCCAGCCAGTTCTCCAACATATCATCAGGAACTTGACGTGTCTTTATGAGGCGTAAGCCGTGCTTATAGGCGAACAACCAAGCCACTTCACCATCATCCTTACGTGCTGCGTCCACAGCGTACGTCCCGCGGAAGCTGGACTGAGCCTTAACTTCCTCCCGGAACATATCACCCAAGCCATTGATGTCTACGCTGTTCTTCTCGACCTTCTCCTCCAGTGAGTCGACTTTCCCCTCCAGTGAGTCGAGCCGCCGGTTCATTGCCGCCGTATTTTCGGTTAATGTGGCAAGGGTCTTGTCGATGTTACCCAGATGAGCGTTCGTCACCTTGGTGTATTCGGCGAAGCGCTCGGGCAACTCCAACAATTCCTCGGTTAGTATTTCGCGTCTGAACGCTTCTCGGAATTCTTGATTCCCGCGGGCTGCCCGCAACAGGTCTTCAAGTGTATTTATCGTGGTCAATCGTCTCCACCTCTACTCTCATTATAGATGATTGTTCCAAATAGAAAAGCTCCGTTGGTAGGATTAAAGGCAGGCGCGTCGGCGTTGGTCAAGTCCCGCCATGTGGTGTAAAAGATCGTCATCCTGTTGATGTTGCTCAAGCCGCGGCAGATTGTGTCAGTGAGACCTCCGGCAGAGGCGGCTGCTTCGCGACAACTCCTGGTGTCAGGTAGCGACGAGCGACTGCCCACTCATCGTTCTGCTCGGCAAGCACAGCACCGATCAGCCGGCGCGCCGCCGACCGGTTAGGGAAGATGCCCACGACATCCGTCCTGCGCCTGATCTCCTTGTTCAGCCGCTCCTGCGGATTGTTCGACCACACCTGCTTCCAGTGAGCTTGCGGGAAGTGCGTGAACGCCAGGATGTCCGCTCCGGCTTCAGCCAGCATCG
>MPND01000043.1 GCA_002238855.1 SAR202 cluster bacterium bin90 | reverse complement strand
ACCAACTCCCTGAACGAAATCGGAGCTCATTCAATGGTATCCATCGCATTCGAAAAATTCACGCTCCCCAACGGCTTGGATGTGATTCTGCACGAGGACCACTCCCTACCCGTCGCGGCAGTCAACGTCTGGTATCACGTCGGCTCAAAGAACGAGGAACCGGGACGCACCGGCTTCGCGCACCTCTTCGAACATGTCATGTTCGAGGGATCCAAGCACCACAAGGCGAGCTTCTTCGAGCCGCTTCAAAAGGTCGGCGCGAACCTCAACGGCTCCACCACGCCTGACAGGACCAACTACTGGGAAAACGTACCTTCTAACTACCTCGAACTCGCCCTCTGGCTCGAATCCGACAGGATGGGCTTCCTCTTAGACGCCCTCGACCAGAAGGCATTCGATGTCCAGCGCGATGTCGTGAAGAACGAGCGCCGCCAGAGCTACGAGAATCGTCCCTACGGCATGGCTTACCTGACATTGCAGCCAAACGTCTTCCCCGCGCCACACCCCTACAACTGGCCCACAATCGGCTCGCAGGCAGACCTCGACGCCGCAGAACTGGACGACATCAAGAATTTCTTCCGCCAGTTCTACGCCCCCTCCAACGCCAGCATCGCGGTCGCCGGCGACATCGACCCTGACAACACGCGCCGCCTGCTCGAACGCTACTTCGGCGACCTGCCCCCGGGTCCCCCTATCAACCGCATCCGTCGCATGGATTCAGAACTCAACGGCAGCATCTCACTCGTTTTGCGCGACCGCGTGCAACTTCCAAGGCTCTATCTCGTCTGGCCCACCGCCCCCACATTCGATGATCAGGAAGCCCCGCTCGAAATGCTGGGCACGATCCTCGGCGATGGCAAAAGCAGCCGCCTCTACCGCAGCCTTGTATATGAACGCAAGATTGCCCGCGATGTTGGCGTCTTTCACCACGGCCAGGAAATCGCCGGCGAGTTCATCATGCAGGTAACCGCCAACGCGGGACAGAGCCTCGAAGAGATCGAAGACATCGTGCACAAAGAACTCGATGCCCTGCGTCAGTCTGGTCCCGAAGACCATGAGCTGCAGCGGGCCAAGAACCGCATCGAAAGCCAGCACGTCCGCCAGCTTGAGCGCGTCGGCGGCTTCGGCGGCAGAGCAGACCAGCTCAACTACTACAACACCTACACCGGCGACCCGTCGCGCATCAACTCCGACCTTGACCGCTACCTCGCGGTAACAACGGACGAAGTACGCCGCGCCGCCAAGAGTGTGCTCGGCGAAAACATGGTCCGCCTCACAGTCCTGCCCGAACAGCAGCTTTCCGCTGCCACCGCCGCGCTCGACCGTACCGAAATGCCTGACGCAGCCACGGCAAGCGACTTTACGCCGCCGACCCCATCGCGAGCCACTCTGTCTAATGGCATGAACCTCGTGGTCATCGAAAAGCCCGGCCTTCCTGTTGTCGCGCAGGGTCTTCTTGTCCGCGCAGGCGGCATCACCGATCCCGCCGACAAGCCCGGCGTCGCAAGCCTCACCGCCTCGATGCTCGCTGAAGGCACCGCCACGCGCACCAGCCGGCAGATCTCCGACGATATGGAGTTCCTGGGAGCGCAGCTTCGTGCCAGCGCATCCCGCGAATTCGCAACCCTCTCCGCGGAAACGCTCACATCGCACTGGCAGCACGCCCTAGAAATCATGGCAGATGCCGTGCAGAACCCCACCTTCCCAGACAACGAGTTCGACCGTGTTCGCAACGAACGCCTCACAGACCTCAGCCGCATCCCTGACAGCCCACAGGCAATCGCCGGACGAGCAACTCAGGCACTACTATTCGGCAAGGGCACGCGCTACGGCCATCCCGTTTCCGGCACCGAGGCATCCGTCAGGTCATTCACCCGCGACGACCTCCCAGCACATCACGCTGCCCACTACGCACCTGAAGCCGCCACCTTGATTCTCGTCGGCGACATCAGCCAAAACGACGCCGTCCAGCAGGCAGAAAAAGCATTCGGCGGCTGGAAGGCAAGCGCCGCATCCGCTTCAGACGGCGAAGCAGACAGCGTCCCGGCCGATGGCACAACCACCATCTACCTCGCTGACAAGCCCGGCGCGCCCCAGTCCGTCATCCGCTCAGGCTACTTAACAGTGCCGCGCCATCACCCCGACTACCTCGCGCTAAACGTGCTGAACTACATCCTCGGTGGCCAGTTCTCCGCCCGCCTAAACATGAACCTCCGCCAGGACAAGGGCTACAGCTACGGCTACATGTCCAGCATCGACTGGCTCACCGGCCCCTCCGCGCTCACCGCAGGCGGCTCCGTCCAGACCGAAGTAACTAAAGAGTCCATCGCCGAAACCATCAAGGAGTTCGAGGAAATCCGCGGTGCCCGCCCCGTAACTCAGGAAGAGTTCGACGACGCCATAAACGGCATCCTGCGCGGCCTGCCCAACCAGTTCGAGACCCACGGTCAGGTGCTCAGCCAGCTCGTCCGCCTCGTCGCCTTCGATCTCCCCGACGACTACTTCACCACCTACGCCGCCGAAATCAGCAAGCTAACGCTCGCGGACATCCACAGAGTCGCCGAGAAGCACATCAAGGCAGCCGCCCTAAATATCATAGTCGCCGGAGACGCCGCAACCGTCGCCCCCACTCTCAACGAACTCGGCATCCCCGTAGTCCCCATCGACTACGAAGGCGCCCTGATTAACTCGTAACCAACAGGCAATCAGAAGAGCAACGCATCTGCAAACAGAGGTGTCACTTGAGCACGCAAGATACAGGTCGACCCCAACGCCTCCGCCTCATGGACACCTACCGCAACCTCTTCTACACGCCCATATACACGGCGGTCGCGGGCGGTTTCCTATACGCCGAAGGCCTCGACGTAATGTTCAGCACCGTCCCCTCCGAACGGCCTCCGCTCGAAATGCTGAAGCAGGACGAAGTCGACATAATCCAGACTGGCATCAGCCGCAGCCTAATGGCGCTCGACGACGGCGACGAAGACGCCCCACTCCACATCGCCGAGATCAACCAGCGCGACGGCTTCTTCCTCGTCAGCAGCACCCCCACCGACAACTGGCAGTGGAGCGACCTGGAAGGCTCAACCGTAATCCCCATCGGCTTCACCCCCGTCCCGCTCACATCCCTCACCGCAGCGCTCCGCAAGCACAATGTGAACATCGACAGCATCACCATGCTCAAGGGCCTTTCCGCCGATGACGCCCTCGCAGCCTTCCGCAACGGCGACGCCGACTACATCCACATGCCCAACCCACAAGCGCAAACGCTCATCGAAGAAGGCTCAGGCCACCTCGCCGCATCCCTCGCCAGCGAACACGGCTACCTATGCTACAGCTCATTCGCCGCCACACCCACCTTCATCGACCAGAACCCGGACATCATCCACCGCTTCGTCCGCGGCTTCCACAAGGCACAGCAGTGGCTCGCCGCAGCCGACCCCGCAACGGTCGCCGATCGCGTCAAGCCCTTCTTCCCCGGCGTCCCCGACTCCGTGCTGCAAACTTCCATTACCCGCTACAAGTCCCTCGAAATCTGGCCCCAAACTCCTGACATCGGCATAGACGGCTACGACTCAATGTGCCAGGTCCTCATCGCAGGCGGCGTAGTCAAGGCGCACCACCCCTACGACCGCCTGGTCCGTCCCGAATTCGCGCAGCAGGCTATGAGCTAATGAAAGTCCCCGTCAGGATAGCCGACATTCAGCACAAGCAACTCGTAAGCCTGACTTCGTAGAGCAGGACAATAACAGATGCGAATATCAGTAAGGATAGCCGACATCCAAAAAATCTCGCCCACCGTCAAGTCGTTCACCCTAGCGCTCGACGGCAAGCCCTTCGCCTTCCTACCCGGCCAGTGGATTGACTGCTTCATCGACATCGACGGCGCCACCGAAGTCGCAGGCTACTCCATGACCACATCGCCCACCGAACCAGGCTGGTTCTCCATAGCAATCAAACGCGTCGGCGACAATCCCGTAACCGACTACCTCCACGACCACGCGAAAGTCGGCGACGCCCTAGTCGTCGAAGGCGGCTCAGGCAACTTCCAATACACCGGCAACGACCCACACCCACTCGCCCTCATTGCAGGCGGTATCGGCATCACCCCCATCGCCAGCATAGTCCGCTACATCGCCCAGTCCGACGTCCAAGTTCCCACAACCCTCGTGTACAGCGCAGCCACACCATCAGAGCTGCTATTCCGCCAAGAATTCGAAACAATGGCTTCCCGCATCCCCAACTTCCGCACCCACTTCACAGTCACCCGACCTCACAGCGAACAATGGAACGGCAACACCGGAAGAATCACCGCCACCACCCTTCGTAACGCCGGTATAGACGCCAACCACCTCTGCTACATCTGCGGCCCGCCCGAAATGATCCAGGCAATGCTAATCGCACTCAAAGAAATAGGCGTCCCAGAGGAACGCCTACAATACGAGCAATGGTGGTAAAGAGCGACCGCGCCTTCGTTCACACGTCATTCCTGCGAAAGCAGGAATCCAGTGGGCGGTGGGGTGGTCTGGCTCTTAAACCTCCCACGCACTCCGATAGTCCAGCTTGTCATCCCCAGTGCAGATAAATAGTTCTCCGGCAGGCACAGTCCTATCCTGATTGCGGCACCCAAACTTCGCCGTGCATCGGTCCTGCGCATTCTTATACGGACACCGCCACTGCGAAACCTCCGTCACCGTGTCAGACATGTCACGAAATATCGCATCCAACCGCGACAGGCTCTCCCTGTAACGCGCCTTATCGACGCCTTGCTCATTCGCCATATATACACTATCTGCTGAATCCAGAGCGCCACTTCACATTAGCCTAGTCCGACGCAGCAACCGTCAACTCGTCCGCGTCGGAAATCGTTCTACGAGACCTCAGCCTGGCAAGCGCCTCTTTCTGATCTTCCTCGGACATGAAGAACAGCCCTCGCACCGCTCCCGACCAGTCCGATGTTTCCGGGACATCAGAAGTATCTATCATCTCGTCAGACATTGCCGCGAGGGCTTCAAGCTCTGCCTTCTGCTCCGCCGTAATATCAGAATGCTCCTTCTTCATAAGCTTTCCTCTCCTGTGGCGTAGCCTTTCGCGCACTGATGATTCTGCCTGCTTCGGTATTTGCTGTAAATGGGCCTTCATTCAGAGTATGGATGACTAGAATGACATCGTCATTCACCATTCCCATCGTCTGAAACCTCTCCTCATAAGGGTATGAGTTGAATTCAGTCAAGAATAAAGGATCCTTAAACACAAGTATAGCCGTATTGAAGCTAACCCTGTGCTTTCGCTTGTTCACCCGGTCTTTATCAGGGTCCCATTTCCATTGCATTGACGATTACTAGTTGATGCTTATTACTAGGGGAGAGAGATTAATCCGACCCCGCCACAGGCATCGACTCCACTTCCTCCGCCTCTCCCGCGCCCATGAACCGCTTCGCCATATCCACGCAAGCCATCGCGTTCTCGCCATACCCGTCCGCGCCCATATCGTCTGCGAACTCCTGCCGCACCGGCGCACCGCCAACCATGATGTTCACAGTATCCCGCAGCCCGTACTCCTCGAACGCCTCGATCGTCCTGCCCATATTCGGCATCGTCGTAGTCAGCAACGCCGACATCCCAAGCACCTGCGCCTCGTGCTCCATCACCGCATCAATGAACTCATCCGGCTTTGTATCTACCCCAAGGTCGTGAACGATGAATCCTGCACCCCTCAGCATCATGATGCATAGATTCTTGCCGATGTCGTGTAGGTCGCCCTTCACCGTACCCATGACTACCGTGCCGATCGGCTCTATGCCCGACGCCGACAGGATCGGCTCGATATAAACCATCCCAGCCTTCATCGCCCGCGCCGCCACCAGCACTTCCGGCACAAAGATGATATTGTCGCGGAACTTGATGCCCACAACCGCCATCCCAGATATAAGCCCGTCATCAAGTACATCATTCGCCGAATACCCCTCGGCAAGCGCCTCCTGCACCAGCCTGTCAACCTCGAAATGAGCTCCCGTAATCAGGTTGTACGCGATGTCGTGCATCAACGGAGTCGTCTCCTCGAACAACCCCCGTATATGCTTCACCTCGAACGGCTTGGTAACCCACTGCAACTCCTGCTCCAAGCCCTCGTTATGTATCGGCATCGCTTTACACCTTTCAGTTAGTCAGTCAGTAGATCAGTCACACTTTCGGATTCTAGCAGGTAGCAAACATGCCTGCCAATCAAAGATTATGCTTCTTTACAAATCCGATGATGGCGTTATCGATTAACTTTGTCTCGCTGGTTGCCCACTGCGTTTTACCTACCAAACTACTTAGATAGCATGTACCGTATTGTTGTCTCAAAAGTTTGTTAATCTGAGCAAAGCCTTCTATAACACGCTCCAAACCACTTTTTGCGTTATCTGTATAGTGATGCTGATAGAGTTTGGAGAATTTTCCAGTGTACTGACGGTCAATAGGTGGTAGCAAATTAGGAAGTAAGTGGTGAATTGCCTTGGATCCGGTGACTAATTGGCTACGAGTTTTTGATAGGTTCAGAATGCGAATAGTGTCCCAGATCAGAGTTACTACCACTGGATTGCTCAAATCTGCAATGGAGTATTGTTCAAGTTCGACGACGAGATGTCTATTGTCTTTGAACTGAGAATAAAACTTGTCGGGTGGCGAAAGTTCTGCTTTCTGACTGTCCATTCCCCACGCGACAAGAGTATATCCGACATGCTTCACTACAAAATCATAAGACTCAAGCGCATCGCTGACGCATGCAAACTCATTCCGCATTTTCATCGTTTCTTGATGAAAATGCCACCGCCAGTCACCAAATGGTGGCTGTTCAGTTAGATAACCTTCAAAGCCCTTACAAAGCTCAACAACTCGCTGGTTAACTTCTTGGATAGTACCAATTCGCTGAGAAATATCCTAAACCTCTTTTCAATCCCCTCCATCCTATCAATCTTATTAGCCCCAGTTAGTCCCGCCCCGCATGCCATTCCTTCACCGCCCGCGGAATCTCCAGCAGGTTCTCCAGCTTCGTCGCCAGCGGAATCGCGCACTCAGGCGCAACAAGCTGCACACCCGCATCCAGGCACTTCCACACCTCTTCGCGCACCTCCGCTGGTCCCCGAGCATACAGCGTCTCCGGGTTGTTGATATTCCCTACCAGATTGATACCGCCGTCCACAGCGTCCATAGCCGCCTGCGGGTCGTTCTTGGAGTCGAAGTGGAACGCTGCCATCCCCGTCTGCGCGATGTACGGCATCCTGTCCAGCGTATTCCCGCAGATGTGCAGGATCAGCGGCACGTCCAGCCGTGATTCCATCTCCTTGTGAATCTCCAGCAGAAACCGCCTGTAGTACTCTCCGCTCACCAGGTCCCCAGTCGCGTGGTCCGGGAAAGTCAAGGCATCCGCACCCGCGTCAATCTGCGCCTGCCCGAACAGCACCGATATTTCTTTAAGTTCGTCCAGACACCGCATCGTCATATCCGGATCATCAACCGTCATCAGCAGGAAAGTCTCCACGCCGAAAACATGGTACGCCAGCGTCCACGGCCCCATCGTCTTACCGATAATCGCCACATCGTCGCCGAACTCTTCCTTCAGCAAGCTGATAGAGCGCGTTATCGTGATATTGTCCGGATGCTCCAGGAACCCCGGCGGAATGTGAATATCCTCAACGCCCTTCCATATCGGATTCGCCATCCGCACAGTGGGCCAGTTGTCCTTCTCCTCCCACTGCATCTCGCAGCCAAGAGCAGCCGACTCCTGGATAATAGTAAAGTACGGCATAATCGCGTCGAATCCAAGCTCCGTATGCCCCGTCGCAGCAAGCCGCGCAGCAAGCTCCGGGTCGCGGCAAGCATCTGGAAACGGCGCATCCACCATATCCATAAGCTCCACCGTCGCCACATTAGTCGGATTCGCCACCGGCGTCCGGTCCACCGGCAACCCCGCCAGCGCATTCATCACCCGCTCCCGCGGCGTCATACTCTCAGTTAGTGTCATAATGTGGCCTCCTTTACTGTCATCAGAAATCTCAAGTCGCTCAGCCCTCGATGTGGGAAGGTTAGGATGGGGTGATAGTCGTAAGCGCGTTCGACATACTCAGTGTGCGTTTATTACCTCCAACGGTCAACTCAACCTTGCACAACTCTTAGTCCACCAACTCTGCCAACCTCGGCCCAAACACTTCCTTAAACTTCAACAGCCGCTCAACCATCCAGTCCTGAATATCTTGTAACGCCTCTGCAGAGTCATCAATGCTTCCCTCGCGAGGAACCATTATGCCGGACTGATGCCGAAAGTGATCAATCCTCCAAACTAGAGATTCACCGAGATCATCTTCAATTTCATCCCTGTACTTTTCCAATTGATTGAACAATTTCTTGTCCCAATCTCTGTCATCGCTCCGGATACCCAGCTGAACCCAGACCTGATATCCTGCGAAATTGCCGAAACTCGCTGAGTAACGCACATTCTTCCCTGCCGGAGCCAGCGAGCAATAGTGCGTTGCATCTACTTCTTCCACTGACTTGTCAGCAAATTCAGGTGCTTTTTCATTCAACCGCGAGAGAAGTTCTTGATAAAACTGCCTGTATTTCTCAGCAGTTCGTGTTCCCTTTGACCCTCCGGACATCCGCTTCGGATTGCGCCACTTTCTCGGAATTGCTACAAGTTTAAAGTTAGGTGCAGGAAGGGAATTTCCGATTTTCGTTAGTTCCATCTCTATGCCAAAGAACTGTGTATCCTCATCCGTTCTTTGGTTGAGCAGATCCAGTGCCTCCCTATGCTCGTCCCTGAACTCCCCCGCAATCCACACTGCCACATTTGCATTGAATCCACCGGCATAGGTTAGCAACTGTCCAAGATGGCTATGGTCAGTCGTTCCCAACTGGTTTTCTATGACAACCGGGCGGTCATTTCCCCGGTCATGCGCGAGAATGTCCAGCGAAAACCCTCCGACAGGCGCCTCTTTCTTTCGCAGCTCAAGATTCATCCCCAGCGCATCTCCAAGCAGCGATATGTTATCCGCCAGCCAAGGCGTAAAGTCGGCCGCTTCATCTCCCCAGACCGAACGGAGTCCAACCCTCTGAAATGTCCCCAGTTCCTGCGCCGTCGTCATTTCAACACTTTATCCTATCCATCGTGTAAATCCTGTTACCCCCCCGTCCCTATCCCTCGATCTCGTTACTCCCCGTCTTAGGCGAACATTGGGGATGTGCGGTACTGAAAACTGAAAACTGTTAACTCACAACTCCCCTACGTCGGCGGCGTAAACCCCAGCGTCCCCGTAGTCATCTGCCCGCGCAACGCCTCCGCAGCCATCATCCCCTCCACGCTCGATATGTTCCGCGAGTACGGCATCAGCAACCGCATCAGCGCATCGTGTCGCTGCCCACACGGAAACGCCACCTCAGTATCCCCCACCTTATTCATTTCTCCATACCGCAGAAATCCCGCCACCACCATCCGCAGCCTCACAGCCGGATTCGGCGCTTCCCCTTCCACCGACACCGCGTACACATACGCGTCATCCCGCTGGCTCCCCGCCACCTTGATCGTCAGCGGCGACCGCGAGTCCCTGATCGACATCTCCCCCTGCGGCGGCGCAAAGTCTGGCGCCTTCCCCACAGCCTGGCTCATCAGAAACTTGATGGCCCGCTCATGCAGCCCCCCGCACGCAAAGCGCACCTGGCTCGTCGAACCCTCAACCGCCTGCATCCCGCCAAGCGCAACAAGCTGGTCCCGTATCTGCTCGATACGCCCTTCCACGCCCGCCTTGCGGCTGAATGTCCACACGGTACACACTCCGTCCTTCACATACAGCCCCACGCTGATGTTCTCGAAGTTCGGGTCCATCGAAACCAGCTCAAGACAATTCCCGTACTTCTCAATCACATCCACCGCCCGCACCTGCGTTCCCATATCAACCATAATCAAGCACCTCGAATAAGTTGCTAGTTGTCAGTTCCCAGTAATCAGTTTTCATTGGACTCGCAGGTCAACACATGATTACACACGACTGACGACTGTTAGCTGAAAACTACTGATTGACCGCGCTCACCAGCGCCCTGATATGCGCCGGCGTCGTCCCACAGCACCCGCCTATGATGTTCACGCCCACATCGTGCGCCATCACCTTGAACCGCTCCGCCATGTACTCCGGCGTCTCCGGATACACGATCTTGCCCCCGATCGGCGCCGGTATGCCTGCGTTCGAGTGAATCAGCAGGTAGCCATCAGTCGCCGCCCGCAGCTCCCGCGCAAGTTCCAGCATCACGTCTATGCCATTCCCGCAGTTCGCGCCCACGACGTCCGCGCCCGCCTCGTGCAGCCTGCTCACAGACTCCGCCGGTGGCGTACCCATCATCGTGAAGAACCCGCGCGGCCCCTTGTCGAAGAACATCGTCGATATCACCGTCAGGTCCGTGTTCTCCTTCGCCGCCCGCACCGCGATCACCGCCTCCTCAATGTCAATCATCGTCTCGATGTCCACCGCATCCACGCCGCCCTCAGCAAGCGCCGTGATCTGCTCCGCGAACGCGTCATAAGCCTGCGATTCCGTCAACGGCTCATCCCGCAGCGGATCATTCAGCACCTCGCCAGTCGGACCCACGGACCCGACCACAAAGCACCCCTCCGGTGCCTGGCTACGCGCATGTTCAGCGGCAAGCCGGTTGAACTCAGCCGCCCTGTCCTGAAACCCATAGTGCTTCTGCCGCAATCTCGTGCCCCCGAACGTATTCGTCAGCACCATCTGCGAGCCCGCATCGAAGTACGCCTTCGCCATCCCCTGCACCACCTCCGGATGGCTCACGTTCCACTCTTCCGGGTCGCCGTCCCCCAGACCGTGCGCCTGCAGGTAGCTCCCCGTCGCGCCGTCCGAGATAATATGCTCGCCCAGCGCAAGCCGCTCCAGTATCGTAGGTGATCCCATATCGTTCTATGTCCTTACATTCCCCAAATCAGCTTGCTTTTAATCTTCGTCAATCCAGTGATCCACTGCCCCCGGCGTCGCATCCCGCTCCCCCGCATTCTGCATATCCCTAATCCGCGCCACGAAGTCCGCCGGAAATCCCTCGTTGAACCGCGCAGCCACAGCCTCAGCAGCCGACTGCGCACTCCCATCCACATCCCCGTAATCGTGCCATTCCCACGCCATCAGGTAGTCGTCGCTCCCCATGCTCCCATCGAACATCGCGATCGCGTCCACGCCCTGCTGAAACCGCGCATCCAGCGGCACTCCAAACGGCGGCGCCCCATCTTCCTGCGCCTGCACCTGCACCGGAATCTCCTTCCAGTACATCACCCTGATCTTTGCCATAGGTTGCGCTCGACCTCCGAAGGCTGACTTTGAGAGATTCGCGGCGAATATACCATTATAGTGAATATGCCCCCGCATCAGCACGACTTACTGACCGTCTGACGCACTAACTGACTGATAGACTCCCTAAAACTGACCGTCACCCACATCCATTCCCAGGAAGAACTGACCCGCCGTATCATAGTGCGTCAAACGACCCTGCACCTGCTGGTTGATCACATGCACATCCTGGAACCGCCGCTGCACCGGATTGCTCTCGAATATCGCAGACGACCCGCACAGCGTATATGCGATGTCCACCACATCCGCAGCCTTTCGATTCGCATGCGTGCTGGCAAGCCGCATATGTATCCGCTGGCTCAATGTCAGAGGCTCCCCCGCAGCAACCGTCTTCCATACGGCGCCCGCCGCCTCTCGCACAAACGCCCGCGCCGAATGCCAGATAGCCTCCGCCTCGCCCACCTGACGCTGCGTCGTTGACCAGTCTCGCAGCAACGGCGTATTCGGGTTCATATTCCCCGGCACCTTGCGATTCGCGAGTTCCTTCGCCGCATCCAGCGCAGCCCGCGCCGCTCCCAACGCCACCGTCCCGAACCCCGAGGCAAACAGCAGCGAAATCGGTATCCGATAGACGCCGCCATCCTCGCGAGGCGGGGACAAGGGATGATAAGTCCGATGCTTCGGAACGAACAGCCCGTCCGCCTCGAACCCCCAGCTAGCAGTCCCACGCAGGCCGTTCACCTGCCAGTTGTTCACCATCTCCACCTCATCTTTAGGAATCAGCAGTATCCACATATCATCTCTGGACACCATTTCATGCTGGCTCGTTCCGTTTTCTCCGGTGTCCTGAATAGGAGTCAGCGCGGCAATCCATGTCGCATGGTCGCTCCCACTGCTGAAGTTCCACCGCCCGCTCAGGCTGTACCCACCGTCAACCTCGATCGCTCTCGAACGCGCCACCGGCGGCCCGTTCGTGATAACGGCACGAGGATTGCTATATATCTCCTCCCGCGTCTTATCGTTCATCCGGGTGGAATAAGTGGCAAAGACATTATTCTGGTTCATCGACCAGCCCACGCTGCCATCTGCCTCGGCGAATATCTGCACGATCCGCAAAAAATCAGGATGATCGAGCTGCGCGCCCCCAAGATTGCGCGGCATCAGCAGACGGAAGAATCCCGCATCCGCAATCTCGTTAGAGACATCCGTCGGAATCTTGCGCTGCTCGTTTATACGGCCCGTATTCTCCGCCACCAGCGCCGCAAGCTCCCGCGCCTTGTCGATGTAATACTCGGTATCCCGCTCTTTCGCTATCATCTCTTTCCTATCCTGAAAATCCTGTATATCCAGTTAGCCACCGGCCCTATATTCCCAGCAGTGCCTCAACATTCTTATATAGAATCGCTTCCTTCTCGTCCGTCGTAAGGCTCTCCAAGCCCATTAGCCACGACACCGGCCAGTCTATCGCCATGTCGAAAGGCCAGTCCGTGCCGAACAGCACCCGCTCCACGCCCACGAGGTCTATCAGCACTCGCAGCGCCAATTCATCGTGAGTCAGGCAGTCATAGTAGAAGCTGCTCAGGTACTCGCTCGGCGGCCTGTCAATAAATTCCCGCGCCTCCGACCGCACCTGCCAGCCCCTGTCCATCCTGCCAATCCCGTAGCAGACATACCCGCCCGCATGCGAAAGGCATATCCGCAAATCAGGATGCCTGTCCATCACGCCCCCGTACACGAAAGACGCGAATGTTACCGTCCTGTCCGCAAGATTGCCGATAGTATTCGGAAGATGGTACTTCGACGAGCGTGGACTGACGATTGTCGGCCCTCCTTGGTGTATCAGCATCACCGCGCCAAGCTGCTCTGCGGCAGCCCACAGTGGCGCGAATACGGGATCGTCGTAGGTCTTCCCATTAACATGGTCGCCGATCATCGCACCCTTCAGCCCCAGCTCCGTCACCGACCGTTCCAGCTCCGCAACCGACGCCTTAACATCCTGCATCGGCAGGTTCGCCAGACCTGCAAAGCGCGTGGGATGGTCCTTCGTCAACTGCGACACATAGTCATTCGCCTCGCGCGACATCGCAGTCACGGTCTTGGCATCCTTGTCATAGTTGTAGAAGTACGCATTTGTGGACAGCACATGCACATCGACGCCAATGGAATCCATGTCTGCCAGCCGTTCCTCGGGCGTCCACGCCGTCTTCGGATTGTAGTTGACCATCCCGCCGGCATCCGCCATCGTCCCGTACCAGTCCTCGCCCTTCTCAGCGGCGCGGATAAATCCTTCCGGAGAAATGTGTGCGTGAATATCTACGCTTCTAACCAATTCATCGTCTCCTCGGCATTCGATGTCTCTTGATCTGCCATTTCCGTGAGCCTACTCCTGTCCAAGAACAGTGAGCGAAAATGCACTCCACGAAAACTCGCAACCCATGCCCGTAACCCATGCATGAATGCCCCTCATCGGCACGCGAGTCCATGAATTTGCCCCCAAGTGCCCGAAGTGCTGCCGGTTACTCAGATCGCTAACGCTCCAAGAGCGCAGGCTTTAGAATCTCTTCCCACGGGTCTTTAGTTCCGGGCTCCCCAATGACAGCTATGAAGTCCGCGATCTCCTGCCCATGCACCGTTGATAGACTTTCTGCGGTAGCATCTGCAGACAAGTTTTTTATCACTTTGCGCAGCATTTCCACATACTCGACTGTCTCCAAAATTGCGGACTCCCGGTCTTGGCGCGCCCGCATGTTTTCAAGACGCTCCAGCCAGTCAATCCCGCGTTCTACCTCGTCAAAAGGGTCTTCATTTCCAATCTTAGTGGTCATTTTTTGGCATCCCCTCCAGCTTGCGATTCGCACGCCTCCATCCCCACTGTTGGCGAATTGTACCACACACCTAACACCACTAATCTCAGCCTCCACACCACATCTGCAGCCCCAAAATCCCCCCTGCGCTGAAAACATCATTCCCTTAATTTCGCCACATCTCCCTTGACAACTCAAACATCCGTCCGTATCATAGATCTATCAATAAGTACATTTGTTTGCAGGCCAAGGGCCATCACTTACAATCTGTGCCTTCTGTGCCCTTTGTGGCTATCAAACCGAAGACTCAAAACTGGAAACTCAAACCCATGTGCATCACAAACGCACTACAACAGAATATCCGCAAGCACACCGACAACGGCGACCTAATCGCCCAGTTCCTCGCGGACACCATCCGGGGAGAGTACCCAGACGCCAAATACCACCACAAGCTCGAAGCCGCAAAGCTCCTGGCCCGCTACGGCTCCGACCAACCGGAGTCAGAAGAGTCCCAATTCTGGGGCCTAATCCCCACACCCGAAGAACTAGCATTAAGTAAGCGGGAAGAGGCCACCAAACCCGAAGAACCTGAGCGCGAGGTAACCCACCTCGACATCCTAAACTACGACATAGCCCACCTAATCAGGCAGGAAACAGCCGAAGGCCACACCATCGCCGAGTTCCTATCCCACGTAATGACCCGAAGGGACAAACCCTTCACCCCCAAGAAACTCCGCATCCGGCATGTTGACCGCATGGCAGCAGCGAGAGAAATCCTGCGCCGAGGCCACGGACATTGGGGCAGAAAGCCCACGCTCAAAGTCTATGCCGACGATGTAGAAGACACCAACGACTACGACACCCTGCACACCGACCTAGCCAAGCGAATGCGAGAGTACAACGAACACGGCACAGACGCCATCCGATTCTTGCTGGAAGTAATGAACGACACCAGCCTCGATCCCGAGGAAGGCTACACCTGGCATCACAAAATGTCCGCAGCCCATGAGATAATCCGTCGCGGCTGGGACACCAACTACGACAACATCACCCCCGAAATGCTGCAAGCCTACTGGCAAGACCAGCAGTCCACCCGCCTCAGCATAGGCCAGAAAAAGCAACTAGCCGGCCTCCCCACATTCCTAGACGAATACGCCCACTACGACAACGAGGACTATGAGGCCATCGCCCAAGAACTTCGCGACCAAGAAGACCGCGCAGAAGCCGCAGACCTCGAAGTAGCCTCTGCCCCCGGAAAAAGTCCCCTCTCCCCTGGGGAGAGGGTTAGGGTGAGGGGAAGTCAAAACACCTCTGGCCCTTCGACAGAGCAAAGAAGCGATGAAGTAAAACACGACAACACATCCTCCCCATCCTGTACATCGATGTCAGTTCTCCCCGACAACCTCGACTGCTACTACGAACCTCTTACCCCCGAAGACCAGGCAATATTCAACTACAACTCGCTCATAGAATCCGGCGAATTCGAAGAAGGCGAAATCACCTTCGTGCCGCCCTCAGAAGAAGCCCACCGCGACTACGCCATCGCCCTCAGTCAGATAAGGGAAGCCGCCGAAGCCGAAGGCATCCCTCTCCTCCCCAACCCCCTCGCCGGCACCCTACAACACCCCAACATCCGCAGCCCCTAGTTGCAAATAGCAGACCGTCATCCTGCGGAGGCAGGAATCCAGTGGGACAGAAACGCGACGCTCAGGCAAAGGCGAGGTCCTAGCTCTCAGACACATAGTCGTAAGCTCTGGATGTATGCTGGCGCATCACCACCGGCGCGTGATTCGTCTTGACTTTACACAAGGCCAGTGGCAGACTAGGGCAGACATTTCTGCTCTGACCCCACATTGCCCCAGCGACAAACCCCTTGCCCTGATAACAGATGATTATCGACATTCACACCCACACCTACCCCACTTCCGACGACAGCACCCTGACCCCCGAGGAACTGATTGCCAAGGCAAAGCGCATCGGGCTCGACGGTGTCTGCATCACTGACCATGACCGCTTCTGGGACCCCCAGGACATCCACGCGCTGTCCCGCAAGCACGACTACCTCGTACTGCCCGGCTGCGAAGTAACCACCGAGGAAGGCCACCTGCTGGTCTATGGACTGCGAGAGTACATCTTCGGCATGCACAAGGCATCCTATGTCAAGGAACTGGTAGACGATGCCGGCGGCGCGATGGTCGTAGCGCACCCCTACCGGCGCTTCTACCGCAAGCAGGCGCACACCAGCGAAGAAGCCTACGAGGAAATGCTCACCAGGGCATCACGCAATAAGGTCTTCGGTTTCATAGATGCCGTCGAAATCTTCAATGGTCGTGGCTCCGACGAAGAAAATCATTTCGCGGGCGACCTCGCCGACCGCTTCGGCCTCAGTGCCACCGGCGCCAGCGACGCCCACAGCCTTGAACAGGTCGGCACCTACGCCACCCGCTTCCAGCAGCCCGTCCGCGACCTCGACGACTTCATCGCCGAGCTGAAGGCAGGCAGGTTCCGCCCCTTCTCCATGCGCGAGTCCGCCGCAGCACTCGCCCGAGCGTAAGCCAACCCCAGCCGCCGGACTATATGCCATGCCAGCCCCCTTACTTGAGATAAAGGACCTGCACACCTACTTCATCACGAAGGAGGGCGTAAACAAGGCCGTCAACGGTGTAACCCTATCGCTCGAAGAAGACTCCATTCTCGGCGTCGTCGGCGAAAGCGGCTCCGGCAAGACCGTTACCGCCCTCTCCGTCCTTCAGCTAGTGCCATTCCCCGGCGAGATAGTCCAGGGCAGCATCTCCTACAACGGCAAAGAACTTCTGACCATGCCAGCGGAAGAGATTCGCCACATCCGCGGCAAGGAAATCTCACTCATCTTTCAGGACGCGGGCGCGGCGCTCAATCCCGTAATTCCTATCGGTAAGCAGGTCGAAGAAATCGTTCTCGAACACACGGACATGGGTCGCAGGCGGGCCCGCAATCTGGCGATAGACCTGCTGGGGCAGATGGGCATCCCCGACGCTAAGAACATGCTCAGCCGCTACCCATTCCAGCTTAGCGGCGGCATGGCGCAGCGCGTCTTGATGGCAATCGGCGTCGCCCTGAAACCCAAAGTTCTGATCGCCGACGAGCCCACCTCAAACCTGGACGTTACCCTGCAAGCCGAGATTCTCCACCGCCTCAGCCAGCTCCAAGAAGAGAACCACTCTGCCATAATGCTCATCACCCACGACCTCGGCGTCGTTGCACAGATGACGCAAACGGTCGCGGTGATGTACGGCGGGTCCATAATGGAGTACACCGATACCAAATCCCTGTTTGCGAAGCCACTGCACCCCTACACTTGGGGACTGTTCCAGGCAATACCTCGCCTCGACACCGGGCAGCAGGCGCTGAATCCGATTCGCGGCGCGCCGCCCAAGATGGTTGACGCTCCGGACAGGTGCCCCTTCCTTGAGCGTTGCAGCAAAGCCACCACCCAGTGCCGCACTATGCCCGTGCCCCCGCTCGTGGAGGTCGAACCCAACCACCGCCTCGCCTGCTACAACCCCATCGTGTACAGCTAGACTCGTCGCGTTACTCCAGCCATGGCATGAACTGCCGCCACTCGTCCAGGATGTGCCGGTGGTGGAAGATGTAATAGGGATTCGGTCGCGGCGCGGCAGGCTTGGTCAGCAGTCTCATATTGGCTTCGCGCGGCGTGAAGCCCGCCTTGCGGTGGTTACAGGGAATGCACGCGCTCACAACGTTCTCCCATACATGGGGCCCCTTCCGCGAGCGCGGTATGATGTGGTCCAGGGTCAGGTTTTTCGACTCCATGCCGCAGTACTGGCAGCGGAATCCATCACGGTAGAATACGGCCCGCCTCGACATTCTACGGCGCACCACAGGACGCTTGACCATGTAGATGAGCCGTATGACGGACGGGATAGGCACGCGCTGCGTTACGGTGGCAATGTGCTCGTCCCCGTCTATCAGGGTCTCCGCCTTGCCCCGCCCGAGCAGCACTATTGCTCGCCGTGCGTTGCACACATTCAGAGGTTGGTAATTCTGGTTCAGCACCAGAACAGGCTTGTTTATCGACATTATCAGCCCTGCTCCGAATTCGTGGTCTTAAATCGTCCGCTCGCCCTTAGGTCCTTCTCCCTACCATCTCCAATGATTCCGCAAAGCCCGGTGATATAAATCCGAATGAGTTAAGTGGCAGTCCGTCGGTCTGCTCGATAAAGATCCTCACCACTGCCGACTCGGAAAGCGCATCCTCCAAGCCTTCGCGCACATCGCCACTGGCGCTGGATATGTTCGTGCTTTCCAATGGCATATCGTAAGTAAATCTCGCGAGAGCCAACACCAATGCCCCGGCCAACACGCCACCAAGAACGACTCCCAGCAGCACACCGCCAACGCGATCAATCAGCGAAGACGCCCCAAGAGTTGCGATGCCGAGCGATCGCCCTATGATCTTCCAGGCAAACTGGACGGCAGCTACGGTAAGAGCGATCACTATCACATACACAGCAACAATGATGCTCGTGCTGCTCCACTCGACGTACCCGCCCGCCAGTCCCAGCGCAAAAGCAATCTGGCTCGCGAACAGCCACCCTATTATCAGCGCGAGCGCGTTGACGGCCGCGCCAAGCAGACCAATCCGAAACCCGCGCAACGCACCAATTGCAACAAGCCCAATAAGTACAATATCCAGCCAATTCATCAGTCACGATTTTAGCATAGGATGCTGCCTACTGTTACAGCGGGCCGCCAGCACCCCACCATTTCTCAAATAAGCAGAACGGGAGCACCGATTAATTCGCTGCTCCCGTTCTGATTTTCAATCAGCCTTTATATTTTTATCGTGGTTGCTGTGCGGGGACTGGATTTACGAGGCCATTCCCCAGGGAAATCGGGAGCAACTCGTCGAGTTCGTCCAGCGTCCAGCGGCTGTTCTTGTGGATGCTGCGAATGACGTGGCGCGGAGAGTACAGGGTTGCCGGCCAGCCGCTCGTACCGATGACCTGCCCAGTGATCTGGCAGTTCTCTGATGACAGGTACACTGCCTTCGGTGCGTTATTCTCCGGTGCGCGCGCCTCGGGCGGTCCCATAATGGGAGCGCCTTGTGTCGTCTGGGTAGCGCCTACTGAAGCGGCCGCCGCCTGACGCTGTGTCTGCCTGAGCTGCTGAGTGCTCTCAGGGATGGTCTCAGTCATACGGGTTGCGCCGCCCGGGTACACCGCGTTAACCAGGATGCCGTGCTCGTTCAGCTCACGAGACAGCGCCCGCGTAAATCCGACCATGCCCTCTTTAGCTGCCGCGTAGTTCGCCTGCCCTGAAGCGCCCATGCCTGAGCCGGAGGAGAACAGCACCAGTCTGCCATATCCTTGGTTAATCATGTGCGGCACGGCATGGCGCACCATGTTGTACGCACCGTACAGGTGGACCTGCAGCACGCCGTCCCATTCTTCCTCTGTCATATTGAACACCATGCGGTCGCGGAGGATTCCCGCAACATGGTTGACCACATCGAGTCGGCCATAGTTGTCGATAGCGGCCTGAATTATCTTGCCAGCCGAGTCATAGTCTGCCACCGAGTCGAAGTTGGCGACTGCCGTGCCGCCGCGAGACTCGATTTCCGCCACAACCTGCGATGCCGGCGCGTCCGAGCCGCCCACTCCGTCAACACCGCCGCCGAGGTCGTTGACCACTACGGAGGCGCCTTCGTCAGCCAGCAGAATGGCTACGCTCCGGCCTATACCACGGCCGGCACCAGTAACGATTGCTACTCGCCCTTCCAGTCTCTTGCCCATGCTTGTTTCCTTTCTATGCTTGCAAATGTGAAATGGTTGAGCGGTGGCCTTAGAGGCCCTTGCCGAATATCTTGGGGAACAACTCATCCATCTCGGCCATCGTGAAGGTGCCCCACTTGTGGATGGCGTTGGCAATCTCCGGGTTGGAGTATAGGTAAATGCTGCCGCCACGCACGCCGAACACATTGCAGTTCACATTCGGTGCAGCGTAAGTGGAGAGAAACACTGCCAGAGGTGCGACATTGGCAGGATCGTCCTCGCTGCCTTCGCCCTCCCAGTCAGAAACCGGCGGGGACTGTCCGATGCCCGCGCGCTCAGACGGCGACGGGGAAGGCCCCTCCGCTACACGGAACTCTTCGACAGAACCGGGGAAGAGTCGGGTTTCCACCAGAGGCGAGATTGCGTTGCACGTTACGCCGTACCGTCCGAGGTCTCTACCGACAGTACGAGTCAGCCCGATAATTGCTTCCGACGCTGCCGCATAATTTGAGCGTCCAATGTCGCCAAGACCTGCGTCAGAAGTGAAGTTGACAACGCGCCCACTGCGCTGCTGCCGGAACAGGATCGCAGCGAACTTCGTCGGTGTGAAAGTCCCTTTCACGTTGTACCTGATTACACGGTCCCACTCATCAGGACTCATGCGATATATCATCCGGTCTTGTAATACGCCAACACTGTTGACGAGCACATCAACCTGGCCGAAGCTGTCAACGGCAGAGCGAATCACCGCCTCGCCGCCCTCCATAGTCGCCACGTTGTCGTAGTTGGCAACAGCGTTGCCGCCCGCTGACTTGATCGCTTCGACCGTACCGTCAGCAGGATCACTTGACGAACCACTGCCGTCAACATCGCAACCAAGGTCGTTGACTACTACGGACGCACCTTCTTCGGCGAGCAGCAGTGCAGTTGCCCTGCCGATTCCGCGTCCCGCGCCAGTCACAACCGCTGTTTTGCCTTCTAAGCGGTTTCCCATGTAATACACCTCCGTACTGGTTAGGTTCTGATTCTTAAATACATCAATTCCAGCCGCGTAAATGGCATCTATGTCCAATTTCGAAACTCATCGAATACAGGCGACTTTAACCTGACGTTAACGCGGCTTAATCTCTTGTTGCAGTTTGAACTGCGCGCCACATGATACCTTATCGGCGAATGTTTGAAAAGTTTCTCACAATCAGTGATGGCGCAGTCCGAAGAGACAGAAATCAGCTGTATCAGCGCCACGAATTATAAGGAGTGGAAGCGTGATCCACCAGAATTTCAAGTGTGAATTCTACCTGATCCGGCACGGGCAGTCTGAATCCAATGCCGATACCGAATATATACAGGGCAACTATGACTGTTCGCTAACACCAAAGGGATTCGAGCAGGCGCATCTTCTGGGCAAAAGGTTCAGAGAAGATGGCATATCTTTCGACCACGTGTACAGTTCCAGCCTGCTCCGCACAATACAGACAACCCAGACGATGCTCGATGCGATGGGCGAGCCCGGGCGAGAATTCCCGCTCATTGACGCTATCATTGAGCAGAGGGCAGACGGATGGACAGGGCTGCGAACGACAGACGTGATGACGCCCGAGCTACTAACTTACATGCGCACCAAGGCAGCTCAATTCACGCCGCCCGACGGCGAGTCTTTCAATATGGTGCAGCGCCGCGTCACCGGCTGGATCGAGGATGAGATTCTGTACAATGCCAACCTATTGAGGTCAGGGCGTGCGCTGCGTATCGCCATCGTGGGGCACGGCATCGCCACGAAGTGCCTAATGCGCTACATCCTGGGGTTCGACGAGCATTACATCTGGAAGATGACGCTGGAGAACACTTCCGTCTCGCGTTTTCGCTTCAATCGCGCCGGTTGGATTCCCATCTGCATCAACGACACGGCACACCTGCGAGATATGAACCGAGGCGCCTGTTCAACCCTAGAGGTGTCGGAAGTCTCAGCCTAGCGGACCTCGCGCAAATCGCCCTTCGACTGCACGGAACATGCTGCTGACGGTCACAGGCTGAAGTAGGCATCCGGGACATCCAGAGTGTGGGGGCAGGGGAACTGGAGCGGAAGACGGGGCTCGAACCCGCGACCTCATCCTTGGCAAGGATGTGCTCTACCAACTGAGCTACTTCCGCCCACTTCGTGGTGCCGAGGGTCAGAATCGAACTGACGACACCAGCATTTTCAGTGCTGTGCTCTACCTACTGAGCTACCTCGGCGCGCTCATCCATGTTAATAACAGCTTTGTGCAGTGTCAAGTTGAACAACACTAGTCCCTCGCCCTCTCGTTGCATTCCTCACTTGCCTCGCCACGCCTGTGTCTTCCCTTGAAGAATGCGCCTGAGAACAGGGCGCAATGGGCAGCGAGCGACGGCTTTATTGAAGCACAGAATATAGTGTAGAATAGACACTTGATTGAGAATTGAGAGGTTCGCCAGTTCGGGTGAATGCGCGCATATTGATTGCCGCCGGATAGAGGCGTGTCTCTGCTGAGGTGTTTGATTGGCAGATTACGATGTGGTTGTGATTGGGGCTGGCCCCGGCGGGTATGTTGCGGCGATTCGCACGGCTCAACTCGGCATGAGCACTGCGATCATTGAAGACGATAATCTCGGTGGCGTGTGTCTGAATTGGGGCTGTATTCCCAGCAAGTCTCTGCTGCGAAACGCAGAAGTTCTGGACATAATCAACCACGCCGACGAATACGGAATCAGCGTCGGAGAAGTAAGCTTCGACTATAACAAGGCGATTGACCGAAGTCGCCATGTAGTAAGGCGCTTGACAGGCGGGGTTGGAGCCCTTCTGAGAAAGAACGGCGTGGAGCACATCAGCGGACGCGCCACGCTTCGCGACGCAAACACCATAACCATCGAAGGCTCTGAGCGTGCGATTACCTCCGACAACATTATCATTGCAACAGGCGCGCGCGCGCGGCAGATTCCCGGCATTCCGGTTGATGGCGAGACTGTGCTGACCTCTCGTGAGGCAATCGTACTTCGAGAGGTGCCCAGCCGGGTTGTCATAGTTGGTGGAGGCGCCATAGGCGTCGAGTTTGCGGACATCTACCATTCCTATGGGGCCGAAGTTGTTATTGTCGAGATGCTTCCTCGGCTTGTTCCGCTTGAGGACGAAGAAATCAGTCAGCAGCTTGAGCGTGTCTTCCGTCGGCGCGGGATCGAATATAAGACGGGCGCAATGGTCAAGAGCGTTGTCGTTGGCGATGATGACGCCACGGTTACGGTCGCCGATGCCGATGGAAATGAAAGCGAGATGGAGTGCGACAAGGTGCTGGTGGCAATTGGCGTGCAAGGCAATTCTGAGGACATCGGACTAGAGGCTGCCGGCGTGAATACCGACCGCGGGTTCATTCCGGTGGACGATGAGATGCGCACCAATGTACCGGGTGTGTATGCTATCGGCGATGTGACTGGAAAACTTCCACTCGCGCATGTCGCGTCTGCGCAGGGCGTTACAGCTGCCGAGGCAATCGCAGGCTTGAATCCAATGGCGCTGGACTACACCCTTATGCCGCGCGCGACATATTGCAGGCCTCAGATAGCCAGTTTCGGCTTGACCGAACAGCAAGCTGCAGATGCCGGATACTCCTTCAAGATTGGCAGGTTCCCAATGGCTGCGAGCGGCAAAGCCTTGGCAATGGGGGAGTCGAACGGCATGGTCAAATTGGTCGTGGATGACGAGGTTGGAGAACTGCTGGGCGCGCATATGATAGGCCCCGAGGCAACGGAACTGCTCGGCGAGGTAGGTCTGTCGCGCCTTCTGGAGGGCACTACCACTGAACTGGGCTGGCTGGTGCATCCACATCCCACTATTTCGGAGACGATAAAGGAAGCTGCGCTCGCCGTCGAAGGCGAAGCTATTCACATATAGACGGAAGCGCCGCGCGGACGAACAAGATTAGAGGTGAATTGCCAAAGTGGAATCGAAACTGAACAAACAGCAGTTGGCCGAATTCTACAGGCAGATGCTGCTGATTAGACGATTCGAGGAAGCCTGCGGACGACTCTACATGCAAGGCAAGATCCGCGGTTTCCTGCACCTCTACATCGGCGAAGAAGCCATCGCAGTCGGTACTATGTCGGCGCTTCGCCCTGACGATTATGTCATCGGTCATTATCGCGACCACGGTCACGCAATCGCCAAGGGAATGGACCCAAAAATCGCTATGGCTGAACTTTGCGGCAAGGCGACCGGCAGCAGCGGTGGCAAGGGCGGCTCAATGCACCTGTTCGACTTTGAAAAGAACTTCATGGGTGGTCACGCCATTGTCGGAGGACAGATGCCGATTGCGGCGGGCCTCGCGCTTGCCAGCAAATATAGGAAGGAAGACCGCATTACGGTCTGCTTCTTCGGCGACGGCGCTGTCAACCAGGGGGAATTCCATGAGACGCTGAATCTGGCGTCGGTGTGGCGGCTGCCGGTTCTATTCCTCCTTGAGAACAACTTGTATGGTATGGGCACTCATGTTGACCGGTCGCGGGCAGGTGGGCGGCACATATATGAAGCCGCGAGTGCGTACGACATCCCCGGCGTTCAGATTGACGGCATGGATGTGCTTGGCGTAAACGAGTGCGTTTCAGAGACCGTGAAGTCTATGCGGAAAGACGGGGGCCCTAGATTCATAGAGGCGATGTGCTACCGCTACCGGGGACACTCGATGGCCGACCCCACTATGTACCGCGAACGAAATGAGGCAGAAGAACTCGGCATCAAGGACCCGATTGACAGCCTGAAGAACTTCATGCTTCAGTTCGAAGTCGTCGATGAAGGCGAACTCGCGAGTATCGCCTCCAAGGTGGAGGAGGAAGTCAGCGATGCGGTGCAGTTTGCCGAGGATAGTCCGGCTCCCGCGATGGACGCAATGTACACCAACGTTTACGCATAGATTTGGAGTAGGATATGGGTGAGATGATTCTCAGGGAGGCCGTCGCCAAAGGGCTCCGAGAAGCCTTGGAAGACGACCGCGTGTTCATCATGGGCGAGGACATTGGCGCCTATGGCGGAGCCTACGCCGTGACGCGTGGCTTTCTCGACGAGTTCGGCCCTGAGCGAATTATGGATACACCTATCTCCGAGTCCGTAATTGTGGGCGCGGGGGTTGGCTCGGCGCTGGCCGGCCTGAAGCCGATCGTTGAGCTCATGACAATTAACTTCAGCCTCGTAGCGATTGACCAGATCGTAAACCACGCAGCGAAGCTTCGATATATGTCAGATGGGCAGTTTACCGTTCCCCTCGTCATTCGCACGGTTACGGGAGGAGGAGGACAGCTTGCCGCCACTCATTCGCAGAGCTTCGAAAACTGGTACGCCTCAGTGCCGGGATTAAAAGTTGCCGTTCCTGCAACTCCATACGATGCGCTTGGCCTGTTCCGAGCGGCCATCAAGGATGACAACCCGATTGTTTTCGCAGAGCACTCTTTGCTCTACGGCACTCGTGGTGACGTGCCAGACGACTGGTACGAAATCCCGTTCGGCAAGGCCGACATTAAGCGCGAGGGAGACGATGTAACAATTGTCGCGTACTCACGGATGACGCATGTCGCCTTGCAGGCAGCAGAGATTCTCGAGGAGAAGGGCAGACAGGCGGAAATAGTCGATCTCCGGACTTTGCGGCCATGGGACAAGGAAACTGTGTTGCAGTCGGTTCGCAAGACGAACAGGATCGTCATAGTGGAGGAGACGTGGAAGACCGGCGGTTTCAGCGGCGAAATTGCCAGCACTATTCAGGAAGAGGCTTTTGACGATCTGGATGGGCCCGTAGCGCGAGTGGGCGGGATAGATGTGCCGGCACCGTATAACGGGACGCTGGAAGCTGCGACGATTCCGACTGCGGAGAGGGTAATCAAGGCGCTAGAGGACAACTACGGCATCTAGGACGCGACGGACTAGTCGTTTAACACTAGCTATTGGCGTTCAGAGATGACCGCTTCCTGGCGAGCTTACAGGCTGTGGCTTTGCCTTGCCTATTTCCACTCAGGCACCGAAGTGTGGCTCAAATTACCTTGCGACATTATCCAGCATCGCTTTAATTTCATTAATGTGAGTTATTTGCAACAGGGGGTTTTCGATTGGCAACCGAACTGACTATGCCGCAGATGGGCTATGACATGCAGGAGGGTACCGTCCTGCGCTGGCTCAAGGGAGAGGGCGATGCAGTGGCGAATGGCGAACCGATCGCCGAGATAGAGACCGATAAGGCCGTCGTGGAGTTCGAGTCCTACGCCGACGGTGTACTTCACAGAATCATTGTTCCCGCCGGAACGACTGTGCCGGTGGGCGAGCCCATCGCCGTCGTCGGCGCGCAGGATGACTACATCGTAGCTGCTGACGAACCAGACGATGATATAGCGGACGATTCGCCGGATGAAGGCGAAGCTGAGTCCGGTAATGAGCCGGAATCTGCGCAGAGTGCGGCGATTCCCATGCCCCCTGCAAGTTCCGCGCCGGTTGAGGAAGAGCCGTCACCCGAACCTGTGCAGGAAGATGAGCAGCCTGCCCCGCCGTCTATACCCCTGCGGGCGTCGCCTATTGCTCGGCGCATCGCCGAAGAGCGCGGTATAGACATCAGCAAAGTGCAGGGCACTGGCCCCGGCGGCCGAATCGTCAAGGACGACGTCCTTTCCTACGAAGAGCCTGTAATTGAAGAACCTGAAGTCGTTGAGGAGCCCGAGCCGGAGATTGAGGAGCCTGTTGCAGAAGTTGAAGCAGCTCCCGAGGTGGAAGAGGCAGCAGAAGTTGAGCCTGAGACTGTTGAGGAACAGTCGGCTGCCGAACTCGAACCTGAGCCTGAACCTGAATCGATAGCAGCTCCTGCGGACGGAATGCCGTTATCTCGGATGCGCCAGCAGATCGCCAGGGTTACGGTGCGCAGCAAGCAGGAAAAGCCGCACTTCTATGTAACTTCTGAAGTCGATATGACTGAGGCGATGAGCCTTCGCCAGCAGATAAACAGATCGCTGGAGAGCGAGGGAGTGCGCGTTACCGTTAACGACCTGATTATCAAGGCGTGCGCGGACGCGCTCAAGAGGCATCCCAAGTTCAATGCGTTCCTCGATGGCGATGTGATTCGCCCCAACGACAATATCAACATCGGCATTGCCATGGCAGTCGAAGAAGGCTTGTTGATGCCCGCCATCATGGGCTGCGAATCAATGACTCTGAAATCGCTCGCTCTTGCGAGCAAGGACCTCGCGGACCGCGCGCAAAATGGTGCGCTGCGCCCCGATGAGTACACCGGAGGCACATTCGGTATCAGCAACCTGGGGATGTTCGATGTGAGCACTTTCGTCGCGATTATCCTGCCGCCGCAATCGGCAATTCTTGCTGTCGGCACCGTCGCCAAGCGTCCGGTTGTCAGGGACGACGAGATTGTAGTTCGACAAACAATGAACGCGACTATTTCGGCGGACCATCGCGTCGTGGACGGCGCAGAGGGCGCGCAGTTCCTCATTGATGTGAAGGAGTCCCTGGAAAGCCCCCTAAGCCTCATCCTCTAGCGATTAGGTCAGGTACTTGCCCATTTGCCGACAGGTGACATCGTTCGCCTGTCGGCTTTTTGTTACTTTTTGACCTTCGGTACGCTACCAGAGAATCCTCTCCGACCCATAGCATTCGAGTATTAACGTCTAAAGAAGGATGTCAATAGATTGAGCGCAAACATTGTGCAGCCCAAGGCATTTCTGGTAAGTAAGCCGTCCGTTGACTGGGAGCAGGTCGCCGCGTTCCTTGATGATGAGGGTGTGCCGGGCATCCCCGATAGCATCCGCGCAGGCAAGGATGAGTCCGCCGCAATAGCAGAGATCTCGGCGCGGCTGTGTTACATGAGCTACGGCAGGGGAAGGCGCGACATATCGGACTTCATTAACAACCTGCTGCGCCATAAGGACGGAAGCGTTTTTGAGCACATAAACTATGGCTTCGTGTTCACGGGGGTATCGCGCTCACTGACCCACGAACTGGTGCGCCACCGCGCCGGATTCGCGTTCAGTCAGCGAAGCCAGCGGTATGTCGATGAGAGCAGCGGCAGATTCGTAGCACCGCCGGTGCTTCAAGACACAGTCGGCGACGAAGTGCAGGCTGCGTTCAATGCTGCGATTGAAAGCGCATCCGAGAGTTACGCCGCGCTGGTCAAGACTCTGGAGACGGCGATTCCCCGCGAGCAATTCGAATATGCGACCGACCATCGGAAGGCGATCCGGCAGGCTGCGCGCGCTGTGCTGCCGAATGCCACCGAGACCAAGATTTTCGTTACGGCGAATGTGCGGGCATGGCGGCACTTCATCGAGATGCGGGGCAGCGCCTTTGCCGATGTGGAGATTCGCCGACTTGCTATAATGGTGTTAGAAGCCCTGCAGGCAGAAGCGCCGCTACTGTTTGGCGACTTCACTATGGAGACGCTGCCGGATGGATCGAAGACAGCGACGCCAAAATACTCCAAGGTCTAAGGGGCGGTTTTTATAACACTCATTGGGTAGCTGGGAGGTGCGGATGTTCACTCGTAAGCGGATAATCATTGCGGCCATAGTCATCATAGGTATCCCCGCGCTTGCGTTAGCGTGGTGGCTACTGTCCCCTTTGTTGATCAGCACTACGGTTGATGAGGAGTTTCCTCTAGCTGCCAATGCGGTTATTCCAGCCGACATGTCGATGGCTGAAGCCGAGCAGATGATGGTGGAGGCGGCAAGCAAATTCAACAATTACGACGAGCGGATCCCAACTGAGATGGCAATGGCGGACGACCCTGCCAAAATGGACTCGTCGGTGGTCAAGGGCAGATCGGGCAACTTCCGGGATGCGGATAGCTTCCACAAGGGCAGCGGAACGGCGACGATATATCGCAGTTCGGACGGCAAGAACCTGCTGCGCCTGGAAGACTTCAGGGTTACCAACGGGCCGGAGCTCCATGTGCTGCTTGTGCCGAATGCGAATCCAGAGAGCCGCGACGATGTAGAAGGCTACCTCGGGTTGGGCAAGCTGAAGGGCAACATCGGAAACCAGAACTACTTCCTTCCCGATGGTGAGGATGGCTCAGGCTACGGAAGTGTGGTCATCTATTGCAGGCCGTTCCATGTTGTGTTCAGCGTGGCGACACTGAATTAGTCGGCGATCGGTCACCTCTGCCTATTACGGTTTCCCGTCGGAGTGGGAAGACTTTCTCCTGACGCCAGCGTCGAACATTTTGTTTCGTTGCCATTCCGCGGTGTCGGCTTGAACTAAGTCTCGCGCCGGGCCCACTTGCCCAACTCCACGGCGGTCAGAAAGTCCTGGACGCTGCGGTTGAAGAGGTCGGGGTCTTCGAGGTTGATGGCGTGGCCCGCTTGCGGGAACATCACCAGTCCTGATGTGGGGATGCAGCGCTTCATGAAGATGCTTGGTTCGACGCATGGGTCGTCTTCGTCGCCGAGCATTATGAGCGTGGGGATCGTGAGCGCGCGCATCTGCCCTTCCAGGGCGAATACGGGTGGGCGCTTGCCCTGCACGCCACGGAATGTGAGCGCGGAGCCTAGGCCTGAGTGCGAGTGGAACTGGGTGGAGAACTCTTCGTAGCCGCGCGGGTCCTTGCGGCGCAGTTGGACGCGCGCCTCGCCACGGGAGTAGTCGGTCATTGCCGCCATGCCATGCTCCTCCATCGCCCGCGAGCTCTCGAAGACGTTGTCGCGCCAGGCGTCCACATTGGTGGAGCCGCTGCCTGCCGCAGCTATTATGAGAGATTTCGCCATCTGGGGATGGGTCAGCCCGAAGTTTAGGGCGAGCGAGCCACCCATGGACAGGCCGCCGATGTGCGCCTTGTCAATGCCAAGATGCTCGAGCAGTCCGCGCAGGTCCTCCACCGCCATTTCCTGCGAGTAGGCGTCCTCGTCGGCGGGCACGTCGGATGGCGGGTATCCCCTGGCGTTGTAGGTGATGACGCGGTAGTTGCGCGAGAAGTAGCGGACCTGCGGCTCCCAGGAGCGGAAGTCGCCCGCGAATTCGTGCGCGAGGAGGAGAGGGAATCCCTCGCCTGTTGATTCGTAGTAGAGTTCGATGCCGTTGACCGGAGCTTTTGGCATGTCAGCCACCTCCTGAACAATCTGATGATGCGCGGAAGTATAATCGGCGACAGTGGAGCCGGGCAAGTCAGGGCGGAGGGCTGACGGAATAGTCGGGAGTTATGGGCTGCGGATGGTGGGATGGCGGAAGGTGCCTGCCAAGGGGTTGGGCAGGAGGGGGACGCCCTCAGATTCCGCTGCTTCTTTGATCTGCTTGAGGGCGATGGCGTAGTCGCGGCGGGCTGCCTCTGACGGGGGCACGAAGGTGATTTCGCTTTCTTGGAATTCGCCGGATTCTATGAGTGAGTTGTAGTTGAAGATTGCCTGATCTTCGGGGGTTAGGGGTTCGTAGTAGCAGTCGAGGTCGTCGGGGAGAACTGACATCGATGTACAGGATGGGGAGGATGTGTTGTCCTGTTCTGCTTTATCGCTTCTTTGCTCTGTCGAAGGGCTAGAGGTGTTTTCAGTTCCCCTCACCCTAACCCTCTCCCCTGGGGAGAGGGGACTTCTTCCGGGGGCAGAGGCTA
>MPND01000042.1 GCA_002238855.1 SAR202 cluster bacterium bin90 | reverse complement strand
TAAAAGTCGGAGTGGCTTGAAAATCCCCGCGTTAGGGCATGGTAAATCCGCAAGACCTCATCGACATTGCCACACAACTTGTGGGCGGATTGGCGAGAAAAGCGCCGCATTCCGCCCGATTCGGGAGAATCCGTCCTCGTCAAATCGCGGATTCAGTCCGCCTCTGCCAAATCGGTTGGCGGCAGATACGCTTCCATCTGAGTGGCGATCTAAACTGCCCACGGCGCATTGATTGCTGAAATGGCTGGTACCATTCGTAGGTAGAGGTGATCCTGACTGTGCGGACTGAAAGAAAACGGGGTGATTGACTCTATGAAGAGAGCTTTGGGGATGTCGTTCGTCATGTTCTGGTTCGGTGTATTGATGTGGCTGGGTGTTGACTGCAATCAAGAGTGCCGCAGCGCATCATCAGCGGCATGCGATATTCCGACAGGCGCCTGGATTCTCGGGGCGGTACTCGCGATCATCACATTCTTCATGGTAATTACAGGCGCGTATGACAAGCACAGCAAGAAGTGATCGAATGTCTGCTGAATCAAGACATTCTGAATGTAGTGGAACACGCACGCGCGGCTACAAAATGATTTCGCCCTTCAAGTCTTCAATTTTCACGAGTGCCTCATCGGCGTCGATCCTACTCAGAATGTCTACCATTTCTTCAAATCGTTGCTCGACAAAGAGACGTTCCAATCCGGATTCCTCGTCTGCCGCAGACACACTGGAGAACTCAATCTGCTTCAGAGCGCTCACAGCCATCTTCTTGTTGCGAAGGCGCTTTTTGAAAATAGGCCAGCAGAACTCAACTGTAAGAGTGATTCGGGTCAGGGCCCGGCCACGTCCCGACGCCCCGGATTCATAATTGCTCAAGTCCTCGAGAAAGCGAGTGCCAACTTCCTGTCCGAATAATTCATTTGCAGCCACTTCTATCGGTTTGTCGGTAAGCGTTTCTATTTCTTGGACTAGATAAGGTGTCATTGCACCCAGGAATATCATCAGGCCCTCGTCCATTACGGCCCTGTTCGACGCGTAGGCAGCCATAGGTCATATTCTCCTGTAGTCAGATTCTCGGCCCGACTGGCCGAATCCATTCTAAGGGACGATAGCAGGTTCAGTGCCCTGAATATGCAGCTCAAGATAATTTCTAGCTCGTGAGCACGCAATATAGAGCAGTGTCCGGTTGAAGTCGGTGTCGCTGAAGTTATGCTCATCGACGTTTGCCACGATTACCGCGTCAAACTCCAATCCTCTGGCCAATAGCACTGGGGCAAGTGTAACCCCTTTCTCTGCTGCTCCGTCCTTCGCAAGGTAATGCACATTTTCCACCCCATTCCTCTTGAGGAAGTTCGACAGGGACAATGCCGTTTGGTGACGCTTTGTCAGAACGCCGACCGTAACGACATCATCCAGCCTGAGCAGACTGCGAAGATACCGCAAAAGAGATCGCCTCATCTCTTCCGTGTTCTCTGAATGGCGCTTACGCCGTGTCCTCCCTGCCCGATCTGACCTGGTAGGCTTTCTGACGCCCGGCGCAGTCGACTTCAAGATGTGGTTGTTATGCAGAGTGATCTGCTTCGTAGCCGAGTGGGCCTGCCGCATTTGATGGAAATGCACATTGGGTTGGCCAAAGAGGCTCTTGAGCATATTCCAATTTGGCAGACCTCTATGAGGAAGCAATCTCTGATTAAGGTCACCGAAGATGGTGAATCTGTCGTTTGACGAGTGCATCCTGATGAGTTCTATCTCCATAGGCGACACGTCTTGCGCTTCCCCAATAACTACATGCTCAAACAATTCGCTCACGTATCCGTTGAGTTTGTGGTCAAGATACAGGGCCGCTGCAAGATCGCTAGGCGCGAGAGACCGTGCCTGTGACTTGGGCGCAGTGAGACTTACCTTGTAAGCCAGGTCCTTTTCAATTCTGCCTCTGCTATGTCTGAATATCTCGGCAGGATTCGACATGAGAGAAACGTATTCTGCAAAGGTATCCAACTCGGGCCAGAAGGACAGAGCATCTTCGGCGGCCGCCACTGCACGTCTCTTCAACTCATTCATGTTGACGTCCGGATCTTCGTTCCTCTGCAGCCACCGCTCAGTGAGTCCTTCGATGAATGTTTGTCTGGCAACATTTGGCTCAGGATGTTCCTTGAACGCAGCGGCCACCGCACGCTTCGATGAGGTAAGGTCAGACGGCAGACAGGACACGAACTCTTCAGCTGTTGCGCGGATTTCCTTTCTTCGTTCATCAATAAACCTGTCCAACAGTGACTTCATCGGCAACTCGCCCTTAAATCGTTGGGCCTCGATCATGTCCGGGGACTCTTCCCCACTCATCAGGCTTTCCAAAATGCCATCCGACTCCCTTGCGGTTACACGAGAGCGAAATTGACCCGCCATCCACTCACTAACCGTGTTGACTTGCACAGCCCCGAGATTCAGCTCAGATACAAGGCTGCCTACAGAGTCTATGTATGGTTGCGTAGGCCCGAATAAGGCCACCTTATCCGCTCTCGGCCTGGCTTGGTCATTGGCGCCACTGAAAGGAGACATCAGGTAATCTAATCGCTTTCGCAACAGAAGGCCGCTCCCGCTTCCCGCAGCAGCTTGCACAAGGAGCACAGGGGAGTCCGCCTTTGAAAGCGCTTCATATTCATCTGCACCATCGGTTCCGGAGTCGTGCTCGTATACATCCTCAATATCCAACAGCTGCCCATTCTCAATAGTGATTATTCTCTTGAGCAAGACCCTTATGGGTTTAGGGTCGGCACCTCTTGCCGCCGGTATGTACTGGCTGACTGTTGGATTGTCGAAGGCTTCGGCCAATCCACTGTCCAGGCGCTCGACAGCCAACTCAAACTTCTTGCTTCGTGATACCAAGGTCCGCGAATTGAAACTGCCGATGTAGGCGGTCTTTGTTTTTCCGGATGAGTCGTCCAGGTAGTCGAGCCTTCCGATATACGGTTGTGATCGATAACCCTCAAACATTCTGATGGTGTTTTGCTGGTACTCTATCGTTTCCCTATCGAGACGAGGGTCCCCGGTATGGGGTTCGTTTCGGTTCTTCAAGTTCTCAATGTTTTCATCAAACCAGGCCACGGCGGAATCGAGTCGTCTTTTCTCCGACCTGAAGGCAGGGTGCCTTCTCTTGCGGCTTGTTGCTTTACCTTTACTGACCATCTGCCCACCTTCGAACCATGAATATATAGGCTGCCGACCCTATCGGAACTCGGGTTCCCTTACTTTTAACAGAATTTCGGCGCCATGTTAACATTGTTGTCGTGCAAGATTGAGACTCGTAGTAAGGTGACCGCAGAAGTTTAGAAAGTTGCGGGGTTGAGAACCCATCGGATTGTACCAACCACGCTAGCGAAAGGGCTGGATGACGAAGAATGACTCAGCAGAACATGGAGAGACGGATACTCAACAGTGCTTGTCAGCGTCACGACATTGACCCTGAGCTTGTTGACAATCTCATTGCGATAGAGAGGAAATATGATGGTATGCTGCGGCGCCAGGGACTGCCTTCTGAACTAGAAGGAACTATCGCCAAGTACGTCGATGGAGCGAGCTGATGATTTTCAAAAGGATAAGACTCAAGAACATCAAGTCTTACTATGGTGAGCACGAATTCGACTTGACCGGACCTGAAGACAAGCCGATCTACCTGATAGGGGCAGTCAACGGTCGAGGGAAGACCACCCTGTTTGAGGCTATCCGGGCTTGCCTCTTCGCTACAGAGAACGATCCAATGCTCAGGGGCACAGATATTTCCCGAAACATCGAGGCCCAGGAAATGGAGGTCGAAATTGAGTTTGAACGGGATCCGTTCACTTGGCGCCTCAGCCGGACTTGGACTCGTCAGCGTGGTACGTCGGAGACTGGAGCCAAGAGCGTAACACTGACCTCTCAACTTGAAAATTTGACGTCGGCAGAAGAACCTATACTTGAGAAAGACGATGAAATTGCTCTCCAAGTTAGCATCTTTATGCCAGGTCAGATCAGGGACTTCTTCCTCTTCGACGGCGAAAGAATCCAGGAGTATGCTGACTCCTCATCAAAGAACATCAAGGACGCACTTGAAAGACTCCTTGGCCTTAACCACTACATAAAACTGCTGAGCGATTTACAAAATCTCGAAAACTCATTGAAGAACAAACGAAAGACTCACGATGTCGGTGCAGATTTGAGTAAGGCTACTGCAGACCGTGACGTGATTGAGGCGCAGATAAAGAAATTTGCGAGAGACCGGACTGGCATGCAAAAGTCGCTTACGGAATCCAGGCGGGAGCTCGACGCACTGGAGCGTAGTGAGGAGACCATACTTCAGTCATTGGACCCTGAAACACAGTCCAACAGGTCCGAACTCACATCTACCCGCGACACTCTGGACAGGGATATTCAAGAAGCGACAGACGAACTCAAAGGACTGCTGGGAACCGAACTTCCCATAGCCTGGTTCTGGCCCCTTCTCAAAGATATTCCCGAATCGATGCTCAACTCCGGGGGTACCTATCAATTCGACGAATGGGCAGAGTTTCTATGGAACAATCGCTCGCTACTTGCTCCAGCCTTGGGTGAAGGTGACTTTGACTCATTTTTGGAAACTCTGGAGGACGTCTCACATAAAAATACGAGCCCTGACTTCCCGCCGACCGCAATCGACGGAGCGCGCGAGCTGGCAAGGCGTCTGAGTGCTTCGAAGACCAAGGTCTTGACTGTCGCCAAGAACCTTCAGGAAATGAAGACCGACTACGATCGTCTGGGGCATGAGTTGAATGCGCTTCCCTCGCCTGAAACCGAACATACGGATGTACAAGAACTGCGTCAAGGCCTGGAGTTTGAGCGAAGCAACATCAGCAAATTGGAACGGGACCTGGCAGACACATCTGAGAAGGACAGGGACTATAAGCGACAACTGGAGGCCTTGGTCGAGAAGATTGGCGAATTGTCCTATGACGATGCGGAGTATCAAAGGCTGAACGCCCAGCTGGATGCTTGCAGGCGGCTTCAGTCCGTTCTGGAAGACTTCATCAGCGAGTATCGCAGCACTCGCGTGGGTCAGCTGGAGACCGAATTCAACAAACAGTTCCGCAACCTGACGAATTCGCCAGGGTTAGTTAAAAGAGTCGAGATAGACAAGGACTCATATGACATAACCATCGTTACACGCGCAGACAAGAGACTTGCCGCACTCGAGCAGAGCGCAGGGCAAAAAGAGGTCGTAGCGTTTACCCTCATATCAAGTGTCGTAGCGTTATCCGACCGGCAACTTCCGGTGGTTATTGACACTCCACTCGCTCGCCTCGATTCATTCCATAAGGGAAATATACTGAAGAGCTTCTTCCCCAATGTTGGCAAGCAGGTAATCATCCTGTCAACGGATACCGAGATAGGACGGGAGCAACGACAGGTGCTCCAGCCTTTCATAGCGAAGGAATACCACCTGATACTAGACACTGAAACGGCGCAAACAACTGTGAAGGAAGGCTATCTTGTCGACTAACGTATCCAACAGAATGCCCACAAGGGTGCCCGTTTCCCTAGAAGCACACGAGAAGTTGAGGTCCATACAGGGTCAATTCCTTGAGCTGGGGCAGCTAGGCACGATTTACAGAATTGCAGCGCTTCTCAGCTTGAAACGGAACGGTTATCAGGAAGAACGTCCCGCGGAGATGACGCTTGACTCGGAACGGATTCACGCCAGGCTGCGCGGGCCGCTTGAGATCCACCACCGGGACCTGCCCATAATCTTCCCCGCTTTGGTACAACTCAAGGCGGGAAAGACTCTCGACCCGGAAGATATTTACAAACAGGTCAGCTACCACATTCACCTGGGAGCCGAACTGCTGGAAGATATCGTGAAGGACGTCAATTCGCTGGAAGGTTTGTATGAGCTGCTTATGGAGGAAGTCCCGGACGGATTTGAAACAGAGATGGCATCGCAGTTCCATTCGGATGGGAACGGGATGGTGTTGCGGCTGGGAGAACAAAGCGCGACTGAAGAACCTTACGATTGGCCCTTGACTGATACCTCTCAAACCGAAAACCCCCATGCTTGTATCGTAGGGGTCAGTGGTCAGGGGAAGACGCAGTTTGCACTGGACATCCTCTACCAGATCCGGCAGCAAAACCCCGATGTAAGCTTCACGATTATGGATTACAAAGGCGACTTATCCGAACCCGGCAGCTCCAGCAGGCGAATGCTTGAAACGCACCTGGGGTGTGATGTTATCACGGCGGGCAAAGAGGCCATCAGGACTGTTCCGTTCCAGAACGTGTCGTCTCAGCAAAATGACCAATATGTAGTCGGCGTCACCGACCTTATAGCGAAATTCTACCCAATGTTGGGCGGACAGCAACGGTACGCCTTGCGACAGTGCCTTGAAGAGCTGATCGCTATTCACCCGGCAGGCTTCGGCCTCAATACGCTGGAGAAGAAGGTAGAAGAATTCTATGAGGAGAACGGGAGGAACCCCGACGGCCTTAGCGATGCAGTCCATCGTCTCAGCGTAAGCAGAGCCTTTGAGGATTCTCCATCGAGCCTGATGTCGGAGCCTCTAATAACGCAATCCTTGTCGCTGCGACTCAACGAGCTGGAATTCAACAGCCTGCCCATCGCATTCCTGGTCGTCAATCGGCTGTACGATGAGATGAAACAACTACCCGATGCAGAGAGGCAAGGGGCTGTCTTTAACTTGCGGCATGTGATCTTCATAGACGAGGCTCACCACTATCTCAGTGTCAAGTCATCGCCACTAGCCCTTCTGATTCGAGAAGGGCGTTCCAAAGGCGTGGCTGTGCTTCTTGCAACACAGTCAGTCTCCGACCTTTCGGGCACCGCAGGAGCGGATTACCGTCAATACCTGAGCAACTCGTTCTTCTTCAAGACCAATCTGAACAGCGCATCGGAAATCCGAGCCATGCTTCCTGCTTCAGGACAGCAAGTGGCACGAATCGCAGACCAGATTGCCACCCTCGAAACTGGTCAGATGCTATTTAGCCGGAACATCCAGAAAGAACCGAGCGAGTCTGTCTTGCAAGCGGTCCAGTTTTATAGAAGGGGTTTGTGATTCCGGTGGTCAGCATCAAGCGTTACCGCAAAGTGCCAACTGAAGACGAGATATTGGCCAAGATGCTTGAAGCGTTGCGCCATCATGGAAACTCGGCAACGAATACCGAAATCAAGATCTATGTCATCGCCAAACTTAACATCGCCGAACTGGTCCAGAATTACAACTACTCAATCAAGGACGACCTTGACCTGATATTAAGTCGCGGCAAGACCAAGTATAAGAAGATGGGTTTGGTGAGCAATCCAAGGCGAGGAACTTGGAAGCTAACAGAAAAGGGACTGGTTAAGGCTACCCGGAAGCCGGCTTCGCCTAACGTTCCGGTAAGCGAATCTCTTGGTTCCCCGAACGAAGTGTTCTTTGGCGACATCATTGATGAAGATGTTGAAGTTAATCCTGATAAGATCGTGATGAACCGGATGCTAAAGGAAATGGTTGAAGATGTCTTTATCACTTTGAACGAGCGAGAGGCTCTGGTGTTGAGACTTCGTTTCGGACTGAAGGATGGTATAAGTCGAACACTTGAGGAAGTTGGCAGGGAATTCGGCGTGACTCGAGAACGCATCAGGCTCATAGAAGCCAAGGCCCTGCGGAAACTACGACATCCTAATCGCTCTAAGAAACTCAGAGACTTCCTTGACTAAGGCGTGGCAACGCAGAATTTCTACTGAGTGTTGCTCATGTTCCCGTCGGCATCTGAGATACCCTCGAGAATGACACTCTACACGACCCGTGCGATTTCGCGGTTGAACCAGTCCCGAATGTCTGAGTCGGAAAAATAGAGTCCGAAAAACTCTGCGCCACAATCGGCCCACTCAAGCAGTGCATTCTGGATCGCCTTCTTCAGCTCTTCCGCCACGTTCTCTGGCTCGGCGTTCTGCCGCGCGTTCTTGTACGCCTCATTCTTGTTGACGAGATTCGGAACCGGCCTGATTATCCGGTCCGCAACCTCCTCGTCCATGCCAGGTAGCCGGTATTGCCCGTTGAAGTCGGTAATTATCTCCGATAGCGGCTCAAGAATAGCTTCCGGTCTACTTCCGTCCATCCCGTAGCGTACAGGATGTATCTCGGTATCCGCGTCTTCGAGGATGACCTTCATGACTTCCTGCTTTTCGACGGCGTATGTCGCCAGATCAACCGCTTGCTCTATCCCCATCGAGAGGTAGTCCTCTTCCGGGGCCGGGAGCTTCGGTATTAGAAATCTCAGGAATGTCGCAAGTTCTTCCCACTCCCTGCGCCGGATGTCCATTATCTGGCTCAGGAACGAGTAGGTGCGGGTGGAGGCCTTGGCTCCGCCCTTGAACTCCACCTGGTCGTCCTCACTGATGACCGAGAGGTGCAGACAATTGATGTATGCTAGGAGTCGGTTCAGAGTTCGGTAGACCGCAAAGAAGCAGAGCCTCGTTACCTAGTGCAGCTTGCTAACGTATAATGTGGCAACGACTTTGACCCGAATGTGAGGGATTCTGGGTTACGCTCCGGGTTAAGATTATGGGCGAATTGACTTCCAAAAACATATTGGAGCGGTTCAGCCGGATCAGAATATGGCGCAGTGAAGGCGAGAGAGCGCCCTACAAGCCTCTGCTCCTGATCTGGGCGATAGGACGATGTCTGAGAGGCGAGGACCGTTTAGCGTCGTTTGACCTCACAGATTCTGAAGTCACACCCTTGATAAGGGCGTTCGGACCCAACCGCAATACATCGACGCATTATCCTTTCTGGAGACTGCGGAGTGACTGCATCTGGGAGATTGATAAGCCATACCTCGTCAGAACTACTTCAAGTCACGATGCCTTTAAGTCAGACCTATCTGAGCATGGCATCCGTGGCGGGCTAATGGAGACCTTTTACGACCGATTTCAAACCGAGCCAGAACTCGCGATGGAAATAGTCCTGTCGCTGCTAGGCAGGCACTTCCCCGATACACTACATCAGGACATTCTTCGGGCTGTCGGCTTACGAGATAACGACGAACTTCCAAACAAACTTATAGACCTCGAAGGTCTTGTTATAACTCGACATAGACCAGGGCAAGGGGCATTCCGTAGAGACGTGCTTAGAGCCTATCGGGAGCGATGTGCCGTATGTGAATTTTCGGTGCGGGTACAAGGTAAGCCTGATCCTCTGGCTCTTGAAGCAGCTCACATTCGCTGGCACACGGAAAGCGGCCCGATGGAGATACAGAACGGCTTATCACTATGCGCTCTCCACCACAAACTGTTCGACTACGGAACATTTACTATTCTGCCGGACCTCAGTGTCTTTGTTAGTGAATCAGCGAGCGGGCAGGGAGTGAAAGAGATGCTGCGTCAATACCATAAGGAAGAGCTGAGAGGAAAGCCAGAGCGCTACATAGACCGTCCGGCTGGCGCATATTTGTCGTGGCATCATCGAGAAGTCTTCCAAACTCCGGACGAACTGCTCAGTGGTCAGAGTACTTAGAGCCTCACGATAGCACGATTCTGTGAGTTGGAAGAACTCTGCCGCCAGACAATTCCGACGAAATGGTAGAATATGGCACGAACCTCACAGAAGGGCCTACATTTCGTAATGACAAAAATGCGCTGGAATTTCCCCAGGACGGATGGTGGGATGGATTACGTGCAGGATCCATCCAGTTCGCACTTCAATGAAGCGCCCATTCCGAACCTCGTCAGAGAAGTAATTCAGAATTCGCTTGACGCCAGGTACGATGGACTTTCAGAGCCGGTAAGAGTTACCTTTTCGGAATTCTCCGTCAAGAAAGCCCTAATCGGCGGGTCAGCGCTGGAAAGGCATGTCCGTGGCTGTCGTGACAGGGCTGAAGAGAAGAACTGGCCTGATATAGCGGAGAGCTACCAAAGGGCGCTGGATGTTCTCAGTCAATCCGAAATTCGATGCCTGAAAATCGAAGATTCCGGTACCACCGGACTCAAGGATAACTTATGGAATAGCCTCGTAACACAGGAGGGTGCGGTCAATAAGGTCGGGCAGATTGCGGGCGGCGCATACGGCATAGGAAAGAACGCGGTTCTGAACGTCTCCGACCTCAATACTGTGTTTTACAGTACTCGCTTTATCGGAAGGGACGGTCCGAAGAAGCGGCGCATCCGTGGGAGGATCGACAAGCTCCAGGGCAAGGCCACGTTGATGTCACATCCAGACCCTTCCGCAAGCGATGAGATGTTGCAACATATCGGATTCTACACCGACGAGGATGGCGGGCCATTAACCGGAGCACGGGTCATCCCAAGGGACTTTCGCCTTGATGATACCGGTACCGGTGTCTTCATAATGGGCTTCAATCCCCGGTCTGACGACTGGACCGCAGAGGTTGCAAAAGCAGCCGCTGACAACTATTTTTACGCCATTCATCACAAACAGCTAGTTGTATCCATCCGCCCACTTGATGGCGTTCCAATAGAGATAGTTCACGACACTCTCGACAACCAGTTCACAGATCGGAATGCACCAGCCTATTTCTACTACCGAGCCGTAAGGGAGGCGAAACCGCGACGCACAAAACAGATTGACAATCTGGGTGAGCTGGATACCTATCTTCTCTTCGATGAAAATGCACCGCGCAGAACCGGCTACATCAACCGGAACGGCATGCTGATTACTGACAGCCGTGAACAGGCAGATAATCCCTTGGCACCAAGAGGCAAAGGATTCTGGCCGAACTACGCCGCCATGGTCATGCCGGGGACCGATGAGGGTGATATGTGGGTTCGGCAGATGGAAAACCCCAGCCATACGACCATATCGCCGGACCAACTGCCGGACAGAACCGAGATAAGGGCAGCCAAGAACTGTTTCCTTGAGGCTCGCAGAGCTCTCACCAAGATAATTGACGAGGAATCGGGTCTCGCCGTATTCGGACACACATCTAATATCGGTGAGCTTGCTCGCTTCCTGCCTGAAGAGGGCGAAGGAACAGACCAGGATGAAGTGCTCAAGGTTCGCAATATCGAGCGGCGCAGGCCTGCCGTAAGGCTAGGTGACCCGCAAGGGTGGGAAGATGAGGGTGATGACGGGGACGACTATGAGAGCAGCGGACGCGGCAATGAAGGTGACAAGAGTGATGCAAGCGACAAAAGCACTGCTGAAGGCAAGGGAGATATTGGGAATCAGCCGCGCGCTGCGAGGTATGCCTTGAACAATGTTCGGGTGATTCCCCGCTCTAGCACCGAATGCTACATCGCGTTCACCCCCGAGACGGAAGACGATTTGGAAATCAGCCTTCCACTCATTCCCGCAGGTGCAGACATGCACCCTGGTAAGGACCCGAATCGCCGTAGAAAGGTTGAGGTCGTCGATGTAGAGGCGGTCAATAATACGGACGCTGACATTTATATCAAGAACGGCGAGGTGCGGGTTCGGCCCAAGTCTGTAAGCCGTGTGGTCATCAGGGTTGAAACCGACAGCTCCCTTGACGGCTACGCCTTCACGCTAACGAGGTAGTGCAGAATGTCCTGGAATGAACGCTTTATGCCTTATCCCGTGCTTACGCCGTCGAACGACGATTACGACAGTTCCCGCTTTGAACTGTTTGTCGACGCACCCGTAAGAAGTGAAGGTGCGTTGGCAATTCCGTTTAGGCTGGAGGTCTCTTCCCGTTCCCTGAAGAATCTGATTGATAGCGAGAAAGCGCAGTACGTGATACAGACCTCGTGCGCCAGGACTGTAGCGCGAGACACATACAGCACATTCTGCGATATGGGCACACTTGAACTGTCAGATGGCGATTTCTCTGATGCGTTGGTGCTGACCCCTTATATTCTTGCGGCGCAGGAGATCGCCAACTTCAAGTCCGATGAGCATACAATGGAATGGCGTGAGTACCATCCTGAGGGTTTTGACATCGAAGAGGCCGGGATACTCGCGGTGGGCAACGACGTTGAAATTGCACTGGCTCCCGACAGCATCGGATCGGTGATCGACCTCGTGGCTATGCAGCGGTCAGATGGCGAATTCAGCGTCGAGCTTGACGGCGAGCATATCCTCATCATCGTGAGCAGAGAGGACAAGCAGCGCATAGACGCTATGAGAAAGCGCAGCGAGCGAGACCTTATTCACGCATCGCTGTTTTCAGGACTCTACCTGCACGCCATAACCAAGGCCATTGCTGAGCTGCCTGAACACGGAGATAGGCGATGGGCACAGACGATGCTCAAGCGCCTGGAGGACAAGGGTGTGCAGACAGACCAGGCAGACTTGCAGAGTCAAGCCCTGCACTTCGCCCAACTGCTCATGGAGCAACCGCTGGGGAAGCACATGGAAGCTGCTTTCAGGGAGGATGAGTGATGAGTAAACATCCTGTGTTCCGTCTGACGCCGGAAGCCTACTACAATTTGCAGGATTTCGCGGCTCAGAATCCGGAAGCGTACCTGAATCCCGATATCGACTTCGGTGCCGTACTCTCAGAGCGAGGTGTGCAGGACTATGCTAAGGACGCAACCATAACGACCACTCGTCCGATCAGCCTGACGATGGACGGTATACCGCCCAGAAATGACACTCTTAACCAGGCAGACAGGCAGGCGCTTGATTACTACCACGCATTTGATGGGATGGACCCCAAGCAGGCAACGGATGAGCTACTCTGGGCCTGGATGACACACTTCCGGCTGCACCGTTACAGCCTCGGTCGTTGGCGCAGGACACATAGCGTGAAGAACCTTTACAACTATGTCAGAGACCATTGGTTCGTGAAGGATTCAGGTGGTGGTTTGTGGCAGCATAACACTGCGTCTCGTACTTGGTGGATAGCCCACATAGCGAATAAGGCAGCCGCAGCGTCCGCAGGTGCCTTCACGGCGGAGGATGCGCTTGAGATTTTCTCGCTCAGGCCTACCTTCTATCACGCGATCATGCGTTACAGTTTCGCACGTCATCCGGTTGTGCTGTCCGAAGTAGTGCGGGCCATACTCGTCGAGATGGAAGGGGTTAAGGCAGAGGACGGAATATACGCTTTGATGGGCAGTCTCAATGTTGCAGGCGGGACCAGGATGATAGAAATGCTGCCGCGTCCCAATCTGCGGAAGATAGTGGAAGTAGAGGCTGACGCCATAATGTCCAACGCCGATCTTGTGGCCGACAGAACCAAGATCAGAAACAGGAAGCCATTGCGTTCACTGAGCCTGGGTGCAGGAGTCCAGTCCACGGTGCTTGCGCTGATGGCCGATCGTGGCGAGTATGGTTTGGAAAAACCCGATGTAGCGGTCTTTGCTGATACTGGCTGGGAGCCTGCGAGTGTGTACGAGCATCTCGACTGGCTGGAGTCCCAGCTCTCGTATGAGGTAGTTCGAGTAAAAGCTGCGGATGTGCCCTGGTATCGGGAAGGCACCATTAGGGAAAACATACTTGAGGGTACTAATCCGAACCGCGGTAATTATCTTGCGATTCCTGCCTTCCTGACTAACTCGGACGGGTCAAAGGCAATCGCTCGCCGCCAGTGTACCGCGAAGTACAAGATTGATCCCATTAACTACTACCTGCGTGGCCGTATCGGCGCTAAAAAGGGCCGCAGGGCGCCGAAGGACAAAGTGGTAGAGATTTGGATGGGCATCAGCGTAGATGAGGTATATCGACAGAAAGATAGCCTTGAAGAGTGGGCGTACAACAGGTATCCGCTGATCGAGTTGGGAATTAGTCGCGCTCAGCTCCAGGAATGGTTCACTCGTAACTACCCTGACCGCTACTTGCCACGGAGTGCGTGTATCGGCTGTCCCTACAAATCGAACGCCGAATGGAAGTGGCTGAAGGTGAATGATCCCACATCTTTTGATGATGCCGTCTTCATAGACCGCGCTCTGCGGGAGATCCCGGTCGTGAAGAACGCGATAGCGACTAATAGCGCGGCCTACCTTCATCGGTCTCGTGTCCCGCTTGCGGAAGTTGATTTAGATGGCGAGCAGGACTACGACAATCTTATGGTTCAGGAGTGTGAGGGTGTCTGTGGGGTCTAAGTCGAGAATAATGAATAGCACTGGTGACGCCTGATTATTGGATGTACCCACTTACACGGCACACCGCGGACATCTTGAAGCAGGTGCGGCAAAGCCTTGGTAACCGCCTGTAGAGATTAATGCGTGCTGGGGAGGCCCTGGCTCGATATGAGTGGGCTACTTACAGGACTCTGTTGATAGAACTTGGCTTCACTTGGAAGCAACTTCGCGATTGGTTCTTGGGAAATTACCCGGATCGGCAACTTCCGAGAAGCGATTGCATCGACTGCCCTTAAAAGAGTGCTGGCGAATGGAAATGGTTAGAGTCCAACTATCCGTCTGAGTTTGCCGAGGCAGTCAATGTAGGTATAGCACTGCGAGAGAATCCAGTAGAGTGAAATGTAATTACCAATAATGGAGACACGGCATTCATACACAGGTCAAGAATCCCGTTGTCTTTGGTTGACTTCAATGATGCACAGGATTATGGCGATTTTAAGAATGAGGACAGTGAAGGACTTTGCGGCATTTAGAAGCTTCCATCATGAATAACGACGTTCCAGCACCAAATGTGTTTCTTGGTCAATCGCCAGAAAACTGGTTGAGCAATGGCGGCACAGCAGCGAATGGAATCATTTACGAGAGTCCACGTTCAGCGGTCCCTTGGGGCAAGCCTGGTTGTCCAGTCTTGCCGCGCGTATTCAGACGTGGCGAGAGCGAGCAAAAGCTTCCTGAAGCGCTGACGCAAGCATTGGGAGTCTCTCTAAAGAGTGAAGACCTAGACGCCAAGGTTCTCAAACGATGCGGGATCAGCGAACTATCGGATCCGCAAAGAAATACTGTACGGAAATTCCTGTATGAGTTGGATTATCAGCTCGATGTCGTTGCCATTCCTGCGGGCATTCCGCTAGTTTGGTTGAGCAACTTACCAATTTCTGGCGGCGCACGCGGAGCAGTGAATAGAATTTTTCAAACGAACAAGTCCCAGACTTTTCTGTCCACGTCACTCTTGCTCCGAGAACTTTTCGCCGTTCGACAGGTTGGACCAATGACTGCCGTCGAATTGCTTTGCGTTATTGAGAGTGCGGAGGCGGAAAACCAGCACGTTGACCTTACTGGCCTACTTGGTCAAGGGAATGACCGCCGAGACGAGCGAGAAATTATGTCCGGCCCTCTTTTTGACGAAAAGGTCAATCAGGCCGCATTAGAGTTAGTCCGAAAATCCCATCCTTTTGCCGCTGTCATGTATCAGTTTGCCAAGTGGGCGTCCGCTGAGACGGAAGCAACAACTCTTGGAGAAGCCTTTGTTGAAATTCTAGCGAAACGCACCCAAACACAGGTATGGACAAGTGTGGCTTCAACCAATCTGACTGAACTCGGGGAGCCTCCACGTCATCCTTATGAAATTTTGGACGCTTGGGTGATGAAGCAAGAAGCTAGAGAGCGTGCAGTATTCTGGGCACGTGTCTCTGGGACCAATGGAAGATTGACCTTGCAGGAATTAGCTGAGGAGTTTGGCGTGACCCGTGAGAGAATTCGGCAGGTCGAGGTTAGGATTCGACGTCGGTTTAAGGATTTTCTAACAACAGCTGAAGCGGAACCGATTCAGTGGAGAGCCGAGACAATAAGACGGGAATTGGGTGATGTCGGTAAAGTTGCCTCAATTCAGGATAAGATTTCAGCTCCCTTTCATTGCCGAGATTACAGCGAAGTAATGCTGGAATTGGCAGGTCCCTATCTGAAGGAAGTGAACTGGTATGTCCTAGAGTCATCCCTTCCGAAGGAGCCGACATCGTGGCTAATTTCGCAAGCAGACGAGGCAGGTTACATAGACAGTGAACTCGCACACCGACGTCTTACCGAATGGGGATTGTCCGAATGCGACCATCTTGACTGGCTAACCCGCAACAATGGCATTAGATTCTTTAACGGTCAATTCGTGGTTTGGGGGGACTCGGTTCAAGACAGGATGGTCTTCGCGCTATCAGACTTGGGGCGGCCCGCAACTATTGAAGAAATGATGCAACATGTAGGCGAGAGTAGCACACTGCAATCAGCACGCAATGCTGCTGGGGCAGATAATAGATTGGTCAGGGTGAACCGCACACACTGGGGACTCTCGTCTTGGGACCTCCCTGAATATGCCGGAGCCGCATATTCAATCAAGAGCATTCTCAAAGAAGCCGACGAGCCGATGCCAATTGGGGACTTGATTGATGAGATGTTCCAGACATTTCAGGTCTCAGAGGGTACAACGAGAACCTACAGCCAATGCCCGATGTTTGTAACTGAGGGGGGAGCCATTCGCCTCAGGACCGAGCAGGATAAGCCGTACAAACTGAATATGAGCTCAATTACTAGGGATACCGGTGTATTCCATCTTGGCCTGAGCCGCGTGGCAATTATTCTAACTGTCGATCGCAACATGCTCCGCGGCAGCGGCACAGCGTTGCCACGCTCTGCAGGAGCAATACTGCAGGTTGATGTAAACTCCAACCTTGAGTTTTCTGACTTGTCAGGGAATGTGGTCTCTGTCACTTATCCTGAGACGGCTTTTTTGGGCCCTTCGCTAGGGTCTGTGCGGCTGATTGCTGAGAGCCTATCGGCAAGTGAAGGAGACTTTCTCACCCTTGTCATGGATGCTGCCGATATGTCTGTGGAAGCAGCAATAACGAAGCCTGAAAGGATTTCTCCAAGTTGGGAAACAATTGGCAGACTTACCGGCATTGGCGAGTCCATAAATATGTCAAGACTAGCGAATGCGCTACAGTGTTCTGTTGGTGACGTGAGAGAGGTTCTGAAGCAAAGGAGTGATGCCGTGGTACTGGACATCCTTCCCAAGCCAAAGAAGTCTTCACAACTGACAGAGTCTTTGTCAATGCTTCAGTTTCAAGTTGAACAAGGACGTATATAAGCATGAGCTTTGAATCTTTTTTCCGGTCGGTGAGGCCAGCCTACGATATTCCTGAAGACGACCTCGTGGGCGAAGTTCTAGTACCTGCTATGCGTCTATGTGATGAAGTACGCATAGGAGCTGGCTTTTTTTCTTCCCGCTGTCTCTCACAAATAGCGCCAGGCCTAGCCTCGTTCGTTAACGAAACGCAGGGCGTTGTTGACCTGATGGTGTCTCCTGACATAAGCCGTGAAGACCAAGAGGCGATCAAGAGGGGATTGAGCGAACCAAAGATTGTGCTTAACGAAGCAATGGCAACTCTCTTTCAAAATGCCATTCTTTCGCCGTCAGCAATTGAGCGTCACTCCGTGAAGACATTGGCTTATCTCTTGGCTTCCGGTCGCCTGCGTATGCGGGTAGTACTGATGAGTAAAGGTATGTATCACAGAAAAGTATGGTTCTTCAGATGTAAGGACAAGTGGTTAGCAGTACACGGATCCGGCAATGCTACAGAGCGAGGGCTTTTGGTAAATGGAGAACAAATGTCAGTAGACCGTGCATGGGCTGACGGCGCACAATCTAAGAGAAGAGTCGACAAATTCTTGGAGACGTGGTCAACGCGATGGAACAATCGTCACGAGTCCTCACTTACAGTTGGCGCAGAAATGGCTTTGGGTGTACTGCGGACTTTTACAGGGCATGAACCACCGACGATCGATGATTTCTGGGCCGCATGGCGCGAAGACTTTGAAGCTGGGCTGGAACCTCCACTGCCGGACGGTTACCGAGAGGCACCGATGCGGAAACGTTTGAGGATACCCGAGTTTCTTGAATGGCGGGAAGGACGATTCGCCCATCAGGGTCGAGCAGTGGACGCCCTCCTCGATCACGAGGGAGGAATATTATCGATCGCGACAGGGGGTGGTAAGACTAGAACAGCCTTGATAGCTGCAACAGAATTCCAACGCCTCACTGATAATCACTTGTGTATTGTGGCTATCGTTCCAAGTAGGCCGTTATTGAAGCAATGGTCCACAGACATTCAAGAGTTCGGCATAGTACCAACCGTGTTGTCAGGCATCAGTCCAGCTAAACGCTCCGAGGAGTTATCTCGACTATCGATCGCTTTTGGCTCAGATCAGCGCAGAACCGAGGTGATATTGCTAACTAATAATCTCTTTGTTCGTAGGGATTCGGGGATACGCGACTGGCTTGAAGGGTTGCCAGACACGGTGACTCGCCTTCTCATCGCAGATGAAGTGCATCACTTAGGAACCAAATCCTTTATGGATAACCAACCCGATTTCTTTGAGCGTCGTATCGGTCTGTCAGCCACGCCAATCCGACAATACGACCCGGATGGTACCGACCAATTGTTTGACTTCTTCGGTGGTCCTCCAGTATTCGACTTTACTTTGCGCGATGCTATCGAGGCTGGCTGTCTAGTACCTTATCGATACTACCTTCATGTGGTGGAATTCCAGGAAGAGGAGATGGACTTCTATGAAGAGTTAACTAGAAAACTGGCACGAGCCGGATTCAGGGCTACGGATGATGGTAAAACCATTGGGCTCACGCCAGTGGTTCAGGCGATCCTGCGCCAGCGTCGAGCTTTAGTTGAGCAAGCGAATTCGAAGGTGGATGCACTTGAGAAAATACTTGATGATATGGAGCCATCTTCGATAACAAATACATTGATATTCACATCCGCCAAACCTGTTGCACTAGGTGAAATTCAGCAAATCAAGGCAGTAAATCTGATGCTTGCTCGGCTCAGTGTCATATCCCATCAATACACTAACGAAGAAACAGGGTCGACTCAATCACAGGGTTACTTGGACCGTTTTGACTCGGGTGACTACCAAGTATTAACATCGATGAAAGTCTTAGATGAGGGAGTTGATATTCCTGACACTGACACCGCTTTTCTGCTAGCAAGCAGTACAGTAGAAAGGGAATGGGTACAGCGCAGAGGTCGTATTCTAAGAACGGCTCCTGGGAAACGATACGCTTTCCTGCACGACTTTATTGTTGTACCTCCGGATAGGTCAAATCCAGCAGGTCAGGCTCTGCTCAGGGGGGAGTTGAGAAGAGCCGAGGCGTTCGCAGACTTAGCCGAAAACGAGTATGATCCGGATGGACCCAGAGCTGTCATACGTAGCATCGAATCTTCTATTAGGGGGATCTAGAATGGTAAGTGCATCAAGGCTGTTGACGGCAGCCGCCGAAGACGTCGTACAAGACATTGGTGAACCGTACGAAGAATACCACGCCGACTTGGTGATGACATTTGCGAAAGTTCTGAGAATACTCCAAGATGAACATGGAGACCGTGCTCAGCGCCGTGAGATAAGGGTGCTAATTGACAGTCTTGCCGCTGAGATGAACTCAAAGGTGGTTATACAATGAGACTTCAAAGCGCACAGATCGAAAACTTCAAGTTGCTTGAGAAGGTGAATCTTGAGTTTTCCACTGACCTAGAACGGCCTTTGACGATCATAAGGGCAGAAAACGGTTCAGGCAAGACTTCAACTCTCCAGGCGTTACGCTGGGCTATGTGGGGCGAACAAGGCATTCCACAAGGAATGGCTCTGACTTCAACAGAAGTGCCTTCCGGACAGCCTGTCACTGTACAGGTTCGTGTTGACTTCACTGAGCGAGACATATACTCAGGTGAGGAAACCCAGTATCGAATTATCCGAAGTTGTATTGAAACAAGGGGCGAAGGGGATGAATATCACAGAGACCAGAAGAGGATCAGGCTACTCGAAATAACTGAACGAGGTTCGCGAGACATTGAGGAAGGCGAGGGGCAACAATCCCGAATCAGCGCCATGCTGCCGTTTCAACTCGCTGATGTGTTCTTCACTGATGGTGATGCAGTTCAAAGCTTCATTGCGGGACCGTTAGGGTCAGACAGACAGGAATATGTTCATCAGGCTATTCGTCACTTGCTTGGCTTTGAAGAGGTGGAGCGCGCGGAAAATTTGCTGGACCCTATATGGAAGGCATTCCGAAAGGAGTTAAGGGGAAGTGGTAGCGACGACCTGAAGAGGGCGGAAGAGGAACTCCAAAAGATTGACGACGAGCTTAGTGAAGAGAAGACAAAAAAAGACCTGCTTGTAGCACGAATAGAAGAAGTGGGCACACAAATCCGTGACGATGAGCGAGAACTGGACCGCTTCAAAGGCGTCGGTGATTTGGAAGCCATTCAGGCCCAAATTCGCAGACTTGAAGACGATATTGGACATCTCCAAGAGGAAGAAACCAACATACGCCAACAGATGAAAGATATGCTTCAGTCTGAGATTCTTTCGAGGCGTGTTCTCGGGGATAAGCTTCAAGCAGGATTGGCGATTCTCGATGAGTTGGCGGATAGAAATGTCATCCCCGGTATGTCTCTGGGCTTACTTTATGACAGGCTAGAATTGGGGAAATGCATCTGTGGTGAAGTGTTGGAAGAAGGTAATGCTAGACACAATCATGTTAGAGACCTGATCGAAGACAATAAAACTTCCGATCCTGGTCGCGAACATCTAACTGATCTTTTGCATCGATCCCGTACTATGCTATCGGGGAATACACCCTCAAATAGCGGAAACAGAACATTTGCCACTCAAATAGTAGACTTAAAGAGCCGTTATACGACATGCAAAGACCGGCAGCGCGAAAAGAATGGCGACCTGAAAGCCGAACGCGACAAAAGACAGCTTATTGACGAAGAACGGATACGAGAACTGACCAATCGCCTCCAATCTAGCAGGGACAAAAAGTCCACTTATGACCGCCAGCGCGGACAAGTGGAAGGGAATATAAGTCTCTTAGAAGTTAGGTTGTCTCAGCAGCAGAAGGTGGTATCAGATGCCGAAAAGCGGGAGACGTTAAACGACGTTTTGACCCACAAGGTCGATATATCCAGGGATCTCTTGACTCTAGCCCAGGGGATACTCCATCGCTTAGAATCAGAACATGTTCAACGAGTTTCGAAGCGCATGAATCAAATGTTCCTAGATATTGAAGGGGCAGACACATCGGCGGAGGCAAATCTTTATACCGGCATCAGTATTTTGCCTGAGATTTATGATGTAATTATTCACACTGGGGAAGAACGCACTCTTGATGCGGCGAGTGAGCTTAATGGGGCAAATAAAAGAGTTTTGACATTGTCGCTAATTTGGGCACTTATGGAAGTGGCTGAGAAAGAGGCTCCCCGCATCATAGACACACCGATCGGAATGACTTCCGGATCTCTCAAAGAGCGAATGGTGGATTTACTGAGTACACCACCAGCCTCAGAAGATGTTCCTTATCAAATAGTGTTGTTGCTCACACGGTCCGAAATCCGAGATATAGAACATCTGCTGAGTGAACGTTCAGGAGTAGTCACTACTTTGAGCTGTTCCAAGGATTATCCTATGGACCTCCTAAACGATTGGGGAGTGGATTATCCAGTAGTGCGTACGTGCGAATGCGACCATTCTCAGTTCTGTGATATGTGTGAGAGACCTAAGGACCGTGGCATGTTGGTCTATAGAGGAGCCTGAAGATGACAACTCCATCCTCATATCGAAATCAGAATCTATGGGTGCCAAGTTCATTCCGCGATGAATTCATCGTTCCAATAGACACATTAGTAAGCCAGACTAACCCGCGAGCCGCGTTCTCGCGGCAGATTGATCTTTGGTGGCATGCAATCGGGTTAGGCGTTGACGCCGGCCATAGAACTCCACTACCTACACCTATTCGCCCAGCTATGGTTAACTTCATTGATGCGGATACCTTGGAGTCAGACCCGTGGCGCATAGCACATCTCGAACTACTCGTACTTGGTGAGCAAGGAGTGGAAGCGGCATTAAATCCGTCCTCGGTCATTACTACTGCCAATGAGTATGCTTTGACAGGATTTGGGCTACTGGAGAGAGAATTGCGCCCCCAGGTAGACCTTCAAGTTCATTTGTTTTCACTCATTGAGACAGCATAGCCATTCCATTCGCGGTTCGTTCTATTGGATTTGTGTGCCGTCTGTTGCAGCTGGAGTGGCAATCGATGCCAAGAGAGCGATAGATTCATCGTGTGTGCAGCGGACATCAGGCATTATTGCAATAGTAACGGTACCGGAAAGAGGGTGAACAACCCTCCGGCCTAGAATCTATCTGACGCCCTTGTAGAGATGCTCGATTCAGAGGGCTAGCCGAATTTAAGTGCGAATCGTTTCCCCGCGGAAACCTTTGTATAGGAAGAAATCCAATGCCGACACGGAGTTTAGTGGGTTATCAGGATAAGGATGGTTACGGAGCGGCAGTCTATGTACAGTTAGACGGTTATCCCGCAGGAGTAGGACGAACGCTCCTTGAGCACTGGGATGACCCTGACAAGGTGAAAAGCCTTGTTGACGGTGGCTCTATCCATAGACTCTCAGCAAGAACAACCCTAGATGATGTGGAGTATGGTCCCCAGGTCGAGGGTTATCCTGCCTTTCTCACGCCGGACGATACACCGTTCTTTGACCGTAATTGGGATGCCTATCCTGAATACATATACCTGCATACACCAGATGGTTGGTTTGGTAAGTCTCTTCAGGGGGACACCGCAGTGAAACCTATCGCTGCGCTCATCAAGGCATACGACGGAAGTTAGTGGTGGGATCGGTTATCGGCGACGAGTGTGACGACTATCGTCCGCCACGCCTAAATCGAACCCGTCTGAGAGCCACCGACATCTTTTGAGGTAACCGGCCGCCATGGAAGCCCAGAAATCGCTTGATTTCGTAATCACATCCTTCAGTTTAAGGGCCGGTAGCGGCTGTGGTGTCATGGAAGGACATTCAGGCTCAGCAAGGGGAACGGATCATAACCGATTACATCCCGGATACGATACATGACGAGGTGGTACGCGTCTGGTACGCGTCAACTGCGATGATTCCTTATGGGCCATCCGGGACTGGATCTGACCCACGCGTCAATGGATTTTGCCGCTTTCACTCCTTGTCTGACTGTTGATTTCAAGCTGTACGGCTGCGACAACTCGTAAGTTGACGCGACAGCCCGTTCATTGACGCGACAATTAGTTTTGCCGGTCTGCCTCATTCTCCGCCTGCCGATTCTGCGCCTCGCTGGTCCGGTAGCTCGGCATGTTGTAAACGGCGGAGTAATAATGTGCCATGTAGGCGGCTCGACGGCCTGATTTCGGTGTCGTTGCTGAGGGATTTTGTCCGCTTGTCAATGGCGCTGCAATGATGGACCACCGCGGCGGCGACAAGTTGTACCACCTGGCGCCCATTGTTCAGCATAAGTGTCAGTGCTAATTGCTAAGGGGTAATGTGCTCTCTGCGAGGATCGGCTTGAGGTCGTGGTTCTACTTCAGGACGATGGTGCGGTTGCTCTGCTGCTCTGCCTGAGTCGGTAACTGTCGCCGTTCATCTCGATGATGTGAACGTGGTGAGTGAGCCTGTCCAGCAGAGCGCCCGTCAGCCTCTCCGACCCGAACATCTCGGTCCACTCGTCGAACGGCAGGTTCGTTGTCACGAGGATCGACCCACGCTCGTAGCGCTGGCTGAAGACCTCGAAGAGCAGTTCCGCACCGGTGGGTGACAGCGGCACGAATCCCAGTTCGTCGATGATCGGCAGCTTCAGTCGTGCAAGCCTCTTCTGCAGGTTCAGCAACCTCATCTCGTCCCTTGCTTCCATGAGCTCGTTCACCACCGCATCTGCCCTGGCGAACGGAGTGAAGAGATAGAGGCTGACCAAAGGAACATCAGACCTGTGGGCGTCAATTAGAAGCTGAGAAAATTACGGTAACATATTCCGGTGAGGCAACAGGAGCGGCCAGAATAGTTGTCGTTGACCACCATTGCTTCTACCGAGACGTAGGAACCTGAAATCTTCGCGGAGACTTTCCGACTTCCTTCACTCCCAGCTTCTTTAATTCGGGCGTGACATTTTTTGAGAACCAAGTGCCGAATGCCGGACCTTTCATTTTAGTCGAGTGATGATTATACGAAACCCCGGATATTATCTTCTGGCAGTCGGTACTCTTGAAGGATTCCCCTGGACCGAAATGTTCAGATATGATTCGGGCCAAATCCCGATGGCTGGGTTCACCAGCGGCTTCAGTGACCTCTGAAGCAATTGACTTTACCTCTTCATCGATTGGGGACATCCCGTTGATATAAATGAACGAACTAGGAAAGAATTCAGTCAGCACCGAGGCTTTAGTGTTCGCCCTATCAGTCATCACCCATTTGAAAGGTATGTCGCTTGCGTCCTTTTTCCGCGCTGTGTGCAAGTCCCGTATCTTGTCGAAGAGCGAAGTAAAGTCGCTGTCATCGCTCACTATAACTATGTTCTGCGCCCTATCGGTTTGGAAGTCTAGCACAGCATCCATCGCAAGGGTGATGTCGGCAGAGTTTTTGGACTGGTTGGAAAAGTGCTGAACGCCCTTGACGGTCAAGCATTTCTCCGGAAAGCGATCAATCCCCCACATCTCCCACATCACTCGTTGATCGGCGCGGGTGTAGAAATAAAGAAAATGCGGCTGCGGTAAATCCAATGCCCAGTCATCAAGTAGAGATTCTACGAATCGCAACGCGCGGGCATTGCCGCCTAGATTCTCGACATCGACATAGAGTGCCGTCCGGCGAGTCGGCTTTTCAGGATAGTGCATTGCTGCTTTGGCCTCGGTTGCTGTGAAGGAAAACAAGTGCCGGAAGGCTATCTTCGCTCAGGTATCAGTTGAGTACAGAAAGGCAAAATCGGAGCGCGACTCGTTGAAGCGAGGGCAACTACATTGGTTTGTATTCTAATTTCTTTGACTCCAACTAGCCACCTGTCCGATTTATTGGGTCCACCTCAATATTTCAGTTAACAGTTCTGCCAGACTCGCCAAGATTCCTTAGCTTCGCTTTTGCGAATCCTTACCAGCCGATATTTACGAGTGGAGGACATAATATAGTCAAGATAGTTGACTTCGGCACGTCTTCCATGCTACGCGGGCGAATGTAATGGTAATTTTACCCTTCCGGTACCCACTTTTGAAACCCTTACCAATGCGGCAATCAATGCATCTCCGATGGCGTCATTGTTGGGCGTGAGCCTAGATAGACGACTCTCGTCTTCCCCCACGCCCACTTCACTCTTTCGTTCCAACCGATTTATCTCACTCCATTGGAAGACAATCGCTAGGCCTATGGCATACACAGACACAGTCCAAATGAGGATTGCGACATCGGAAATCAAGAGATATGTTCTGATGATCCGCTCCAAGTAGTAGAGAGCGACTGGGCTGGAAGCATATGTATATTCATGTAGGCCCAAGATCACGATGCATGTCCAGATGATCGCAAAGCTAATTGCATAAGACAATGTAGCCGAACGCACGGCCCAACCCACAAAATTGGATGTACGAACCTGGCTTGTCTCTTCAGACTTACACGATTGCCCTTGCATCTTACTCTCTAACGAGTCAATGCGACGTCTCAAGTCGTTGTTAAACCGGAACGCCAATTCGCTGAGTCGTACGGCGACCAAGGTGCCCAGCCAAATTCCAAATGCATAACTGAAGAGCACTATAAGGGCAAATGAAGTCGCCAAGTCGCCCACTGAGAAATTTGCGTTGCCGTCTGCGAATTTGAGAACCCAGATACCATGGATTAGCGCGCTGGCAACCGCAATCAAGACAGTTAAGGGCTGTAGCGGTTCTGTCAAGCCTGCAACTGCAGATCTTGGAGAGACCGGAGACGGTAACTTTAAGAGTCGTTGAATTGATTTCACGTCTGTACCACCATTATCAGAACTGGTCCACATAATCGCGTTTCACTCCTTTCTAGTATAACGCTTCCGATCAACAGAGACGAAAGATCGAAACACTCTAAAGGCACCAGTAATGGAAATTAATGCGCCGATTCCTACAAATGCAATGTCTGAGACAAGAGCCAATATTCCATAGGAGAAACCCATTGGATCGTCCAAAACGAACTTAGCAGATAACTTGACCCCATAATCCGCTGCCGTGAACATGACCGCAACGAGTAAGCGCATTAGAAAAACGGACACTTCGTAAAGATGTACCCAGAATTCCCCCTTGATGGAACTTCTGAATTCTTCAGGAGTCACTCTTTGTTCCAATCTTCGCAAATGCTATTGTGAATTCGCATGCATCCAAACTAAGGAATCTCGATGGGGTGGACCCCACAGTTAGGACAGCGAAGGGGCTAAGTTAAGAGAGACTCCCGCTGGAAAGTCTGACACTGTCTCACGAGATGATAAGGCTAATGCCTGGTCTGGTAAACACCCGAGCGGCCTTCCCGACGCAAACACCTGGGCCGGAGTCCGATAGTCCAGCGACTGGTGTGGCCGCTCCCGATTGTAAAAGTCCAGATAAACGTCAATTCCTCTCCTCGCTTCACTGCCGTTGCGATAAGCTTTCAGATATACCTCCTCGTACTTCACGCTCCGCCACAATCGCTCCACAAAGATGTTGTCCAGGTATCTGCCCTTGCCATCCATGCTGACCCTGATCCCCCGCTTCAGCAGCAACCCACTGAATGCATCACTGGTGAACTGGCTTCCCTGGTCAGTGTTGAAGATCTCAGGCTGTCCCCTGCTCAAAGCCTCTTTCAGGGCATCGATGCAGAAGTCCGCATCCAGAGTGTTGGAGAGCTTCCAGGCCAGCACGTAGCGGCTGTGCCAGTCCATAATGGCCACCAGGTATAGGAACCCCCGGGACATGGGCAGGTAGGTGATGTCCGCCGCCCAGACCTGATTGACCCGATCTACTGCCACTCCCTTCAGCAGGTAAGGGTATATCCTGTGCTCCCGCGCAGGCTTGCTGGTGTTGGGCTTGCGATAGATCGCTTCCAGCCCCATTGTCCGCATCAGCCTCCGCACCCGCTTGCGGTTGACCCGGTGTCCCTGGGTCCTGAGCCAGACCGTCATCCTGCGAGAACCATAGTAGGGTGTCTTCAAATACTGCCGGTCCATCCCGGCCATAAGCTCCAAGTCCGCAGGCTTGGCAGGTGTCGGTCGGTAGTACACCGAGGAACGACTGAGCCGCAACAGGCGGCACTGCTTCACTACCGAGAGTTTCGGGTGTCCTCGATCCACCATTGCCAGACGCCTGCGCCGACTCATAGCCCGGACTTCCCTGACAGAAAATCCCGCTCCACCTTGAGCTGACCAATCTGCTGGTACAGATGCGCAGTCAGCGCTTCCTGATCCCTGTCCGCCTTTGCGCTGCCGTTGCCGAAGACCTCGGGCGCTCCCTCGATCAGGGCCTTCTTCCAGGTATGAATCTGCGTGGGATGAACTTCAAACCGTCTGGCCGACTGAGCAACAGTCTCTTCTCCCCGGAGCGCGGCCAGCGCCACCTTGGCCTTGAACCCCGGACTGTGCTTCTACCTGCTCCGCTTCATTTGCCTGCTCCTCTCTTTTCTTCATTCTAGGAGCGGAGCTCTCTCTTAACCAACTGTCCAACTGTCCGATTAATTGGGTCCACCTCAGGGCTGTTTCTGTCGTCGTTCGCATAACCTGTTACTACGCACCTTTGACAAGGAATATCGTTCTGTCCTGTGTCGCATATGATCAAATGACTCATAGGTGCACCCGCTGGAATCGAGATTCACCTTCTGAGTTGTCCATTTTGAGCCAAGTGGCATCTGCTATATAATCCTTCTCACTGACTCATTCAGCCGAAGAGGGGAACATTCATGAGCAGCAGAAAAACTATTGCCGGAGTCGAACGTATATACCAAGCCGCAGATGCTTGGAAGGCATGTGCACTTCTGGCGGATGATTCTCTATTCACGCCCGGAGAATCCATCTGGTCCGCCAAATGGCTTCGCGAGCTCCGTATGCGCTTCCTGGACGGCCCCGGTGCAGTCGAGGGACAAGATTTCTTCCAGAGGTTGGAGGCTCAGCTTTCCGGCAGTCCTCCCGAAGTCTACCAGCTGATGGCGGAGGCGCTGTATGTTCACTTCCTCATATTGTGGCGGGGAGCATTGAAGGGAGAGACGAAGGCTAATCACATCAACCGGGTTCTCCAGTGGTCCGACAGACCTGTAAGCATTCCTGAGAAACTGGTCGCCGGCCTGTCCCCCGGGATCGTGCATCCCGGGCGGGGCTTTTTGAGTTACCGCCCATACCAGGTGGGATTCATAATCGAGTTCGCCGAGCAATGGAAAGAGCTGGAGGTTGGTGAGAGGGATCGATTGCTATCTAACCCCTGGGACTTCAGGGAATACACTCTGGGCCTAAAGCTGCGGAGTAGACTTCTTGTGAGCCGGCAGGAAACGCCACGGGTACAGCGGCGTGCTCTGCTCCATCTTCTATGTCCGGATGACTTTGAGGCGATCGTTGGCATCGAGCATATGAGGGCCATAACGGAGACATATGCCAAATTTGTCACGACCCAGACGGACGACATCGACAAGAAATTGCAGGAGATTCGCCAACGCCTCGAACAGCGAGAGAATCGAGGCATAGATTTCTACGAGGACACCATCCGCGCCGAATGGGAGGATCCCTCCCATCCGGTCAACGACGAGTACTGGGACGAATTCATAAGAGTCGCTCGGTTCCATATAGATGACGGCCGGTTGAGCTGGGAAGATTTCAAGACCGGTGTCGTGCGGCATCTTGAGGCAGCACGCGAGGCGGTACTCTCCGGGGACGAGGGCTGGAGTGCCCTTGTGAAGAGAGGTCTCTCAGGCATCCTTATCCATTCGATTCAGCAGAGCAAGTTCCGCAACTGGCTGGACGAATCGCCTGAAGTCGCGCTGCAGGCGCTGCGGGCTATCTGGGCCGAAGACGACTCCGGTGTCTCGGAGCGAATCCGCAGGTTCGGGGAGTTTCTGCCCACATCCGTGTCCAGCGGCGGCGGAACCCGCATGAACGTCATCTCGGTGCTGCTGATGGGGTTGGACGCCGAAAGATATCCGCCTTTTCGCGTAACGAGGTTCGACGAGGCCTACGAGTTTACCGGTTACAGTCCGAGAGATGTGCAGGCTGACGAAGTGGCGCTGTATGAACATGCCTTGGGGTTTCTGGACACGTTCATCGAGGAGGCGGACAGACGGGATGTCACGATTGCCAACCGTCTGGACGCGCAGGGACTGACCTGGCTGGTGACCGGAAACTATGTGGACGTGCCAATTGAAGATCCGCCTCCTCCAGTTCGACCGGACCTGGAGAAGCTCTCGGACGACCTCTTGATTTCCTTGCATTACCTTGAGGAGTGGAGGTCGCTGCTCGAAGACAAGAGGCAGGTCATCTTCCAGGGTCCACCCGGCACCGGAAAGACCTACATCGCCCAGGAGTTGGCGAAGTGCCTCGCCGGCAACGAAGACTGTGTGACGCTGGTGCAATTTCACCCTTCGTACGCGTATGAGGACTTCGTGCAGGGCTATCGCCCGAAGACCATGGCAGATGGCCAGCCTGGCTTCGAGCTGCGGGACGGTCCGCTGCTGAAGGCGGCCGCGGCCGCGCACGCCGAACCGGACACGGATCATTTTCTGGTTATTGACGAGATCAATCGCGGCAACATCGCCAGCGTCTTCGGAGAGCTGTATTTCCTGCTGGAGTACCGCGACAGGAAGATGAACCTCCAGTACTCGGACGCTCCGTTCTCTCTTCCTGACAACCTGTACATCATTGGCACGATGAACACCTCCGATCGCTCCATCGCTCTTGTCGACCTGGCGCTGCGCAGACGCTTCCAATTCGTTGACTTCTACCCGGATGAACCACCGATAGAAGGTCTGCTTCGCCGTTGGTTTAGGCGCCACGCCACGGATATGGAGTGGGTCGCGAACGTCGTGGAGAGGGCGAACAATATTCTTGGCGACAGGAGCGCAGCAATCGGGCCGAGCCACTTCATGAAGAAGAACCTGACCGAGACCGCCGTCAAGCGTATCTGGAGACACAGCGTGCTGCCGCACGTGGAGGAGCGGTTGCAGGGTGAACGAGAACGCCTGGAAGAGTTCAGTCTGGACAGGCTCAGGAGGGCCGGCGCTCACTCCACCGTCTCACCGACCGCCGTTATGCAGAACGACAGCGAGCAGGGTCAGCAGCCGGACGCGGACAATGCGACGGATTGACCTGCAGGAGTACCAGCAGAGTGAACCGGTGCCTCTCTCCGGGATTGAGCGAGACACGCTGCGCGAAGTCGTCGATTCTCTGAGCGTGGATCGCGACGATGTGGATAGCGCACAGCCGATGTACCGTCTTACCGCCGGATCCACCGTTGGGGCGGTTGACATCGGCGAACTGTCGGTCCTGATACGGCCGAAGATCGGTATTCCGAAACTGCTTTCGATGGCCTGTTACGCGACCGGGGCCTTCAAACCCCAGGAGATCAGGACATTTGACTTTGAGGAGGAGAGGGCTCTTCCGGACACCCTTGCTCTCGCGTTGGCCTCCGCTGCGCGAAGGGCGTTCTCGCGTGGATTGCTGCACGGATATCGACGAAGGGAAGAGGCGCTGCAGACCGTGCGCGGGCGGATCAGGTTTGCCGAACAGCTGAGGCGCAGGTATGGTGTCGCAGTGCCCATCGAGGTTCGCTACGAGGAGTTCACCGACGATATCCTGGCAAACCGTCTTGTGAGGGCAGCGGCGGTTCGTCTGAGCAGTATGCGACTGCGTTCGTCCAGGGCGATCAGGGGGATCAGGTGGGTTGCCGGCGTGCTGGGTAACGTATCTGAGGTGGAATACCCTCAGGCCGCCGTGCCCGAGGTCACTTTCGACCGGCTGAATCTGCACTACCGGGACGTGGTGGAATTGTCGCGCCTCATCCTGCGACACGGCGCATTCGAGGCTCGCCGGGGCGTAGTACGCGCGTCAGGTTTTCTGATGGACATGAACGTCGTGTTTCAGGAGTTTGTGATACAGGCTCTGCGCGACTCTCTTGGCATTTCAATTAGAGTTCTTCGCTCAGAGCAGAGCGTTGCATTCGATCAAGGTCGCAGGGTCTTCCTGCGTCCTGACCTGTCGTGGTGGGACGGTCGGATGTGCACCTTCGTCGGCGACGCCAAGTACAAGAATCTGACCGGTCGCCGGGTCCCTGTTGGCGACCTGTACCAGCTCCTAGCCTACGCAACCGCGCTCGATCTTCCCGGCGGACTGCTTGTTTACGCTGAAGA
>MPND01000041.1 GCA_002238855.1 SAR202 cluster bacterium bin90 | reverse complement strand
GGTCCATGCTTTCCTTGACCATCGTCGTTCTCCTTACTTCGGATCTCTCTATTCTCGATGTTAAGGATGACGCGATGGTCTGTCTCTGTACAGCCCTCTCTTTTACACCATCTTATGGGACACCACTCCCTCGGTATGCTAATTTGGGAGTTCGCGTATCCTGAAAAGGTAGTTCGTCACTCTGAAGTCTGGAATAGTCCATATAGGTACAAGGTATAATAATCCCGAAACTGACTCACTACCCTTGGAAAGCAATCTGAGGTTCGCACAGTGCAGTCCACGCACCCAAAACGCTTGAAAATGGTAGTCAACAGAGATGACATAGCCACCATCGGCAAGGCTATGTACGGAGAGACGCGGGCCGAGATGGAAGCCAGCGAATGGGAGCGCATTGTCGTCATAGATGTGAATAGCGGCAACTTCGTAGTCGCGGACGACGATTTGACAGCAACCACGCGCCTGTTCGAGCGTCGCCCGGATGCGCTTACTTGGGGTGAGCGCATCGGCTACCGCATCATACATCGCATGGGCTTTAGGGCAACTTACGGCGAGATTATGGATGTGAAGGATTTGATGGGTAGGGTGGAAAGTGAAATGTCCATCTAAATCCTTGAAATGCGCGAAGCAGACCGCAGATAGCCCCCTTCCCCACTCCCCGAAATCTCCCCCACGTATAAAACATTGATACAGCGGGCGAATGCGATACAATAGACTAATCGCCCGTCTATCCCATGTATCAGTGCCTGTCCCAGGAGATTTCACCCATGTTCAATCCCGTCGATACCAAGACCGATTTTGCCGCTATGGAGCGCGACATCCTTGAGTGGTGGGAGCGCAATGACATTCCCGCCAAGTATATGGCTCGCAACTCCGGGGCGGACAAGACTTTCTCGTTTATCGATGGGCCGATTACGGCGAATAACCCGATGGGCGTGCATCACGCATGGGGCAGGTCATATAAGGACATCTTCCTGCGATTCCGCGCGATGCAGGGCTACGACCAGCGCTACCAGAACGGCTTCGACGGGCAGGGCCTGTGGATCGAGGTGGAGGTGGAGAAGGAGCTTGGCTTCGGGTCGAAGCGCGACATCGAGGCGTTCGGCGTGGACAAGTTCGTTGACCTGTGCAAGCAGCGCGTTGACCGCTTCGCCGACATCATCTCGCAGCAGAGCATCCGGCTCGGCTACTGGATGGACTGGGACGACTCGTATCACACCAAGTCCGACGAGAACAACTACACGATCTGGCACTTCCTGAAGACGTGCCACCAGAAGGGCTGGCTGTACGAGGGGCGCGATGTGATGCCGTGGTGCCCGCGCTGCGGAACAGGGCTGTCTGAGCACGAGATCGTAACCGAGGGTTACAAGGAGATCGTGCATCCGGGCCTGTTCGTGAAGTTCCCGCTGCTGGACTCGGACGACAATGAGGCATTGTTGGTCTGGACGACTACGCCATGGACGCTGACGGCGAATGCGGCAGCTGCCGTGCATCCCGAAAAGACCTACATCAAGGTGCGGCAGGATGGGGAGACTCTGTATCTCATCAAGGAGTGCGAGCCTGTCCTGAAGGGCGAGTACGAGGTGCTGGGCGATGTGCCGGCAAGCACGCTGGTGGGAGCGCGCTACAGTGCGCCGTTCGCCGAACTCACCGCGCAGGAGGGCGTGGAGCACAGCGTCGTGGCGTGGGAAGAGGTGAGCGAGTCCGAGGGCACGGGCATCGTGCATATCGCGCCCGGCGCAGGTAAAGAGGACTTTGAGCTTGGCCAGGAGAACGACATCCCCGCCATCGCGCCGCTGGACGAGTACGGCGACTTCGTGGACGGCTTCGACTGGCTTACGGGGCAGAATGTCTATGACACGAACGACGCCATCTACGACAGCCTGAAGTCGAAGGGTGTTTTCTACAACCTCGAACGGTACTCGCACCGCTACCCGGTGTGCTGGCGCTGCGACTCGGAGCTGGTCTTCAGGCTGGTGGACGAGTGGTTCATCAGCATGGGCGAGAAGCACGAGAAGCCGCGCGAGGAGCTGACCGCCGACGAGAAGGCGAACAGCCTACGCTACCAGATCATGGATGTGGTGGACGACATCCGCTGGATCCCGGAGTTCGGCTACGCGCGCGAGCTCGACTGGCTGCGCAACATGGACGACTGGATGATCTCCAAGAAGCGATACTACGGCCTCGCGCTGCCCATCTACAAGTGCGGCGGCTGCGGCTGGTTCGACGTTATCGGCAGTGAGACCGAGCTTCAGGAACGATCCGTCGAAGGATGGGACGAGTACGAGGGCAACTCGCCGCATCGCCCGTGGGTTGACGCGGTGAAGATTCGCTGCGACGAGTGCGGTGAGGTCGTTGAGCGCATCGGGGATGTCGGCAACGCATGGCTGGACGCCGGCATCGTATCGTTCTCAACAATCCAGTACCGCCACGACCAGGACTACTGGCGCAAGTGGTTCCCCGCCGATTGGATTTCCGAGAGCTTCCCCGGCCAGTTCCGCAACTGGTTCTACTCGCTGCTTACGATGAGCACCGTGCTGGAGAGCACCGCGCCGTTCAGGTCGGTCTTCAGCTACGCGCTGATGCGTGACGAAAATGGCGAGGAGATGCACAAGAGCAAGGGCAACGCGATCTGGTTTGAGGACGCGGCGGAGCGCATGGGCGTAGATGCGATGCGCTGGGTGTTCCTGCGGCAGAACCCCGCGCTGAACGTCAACTTCGGCTTCCGCTCGGCAGACGAGGTGCGGCGACGGTTCATCATCCCGCTCTGGAATGTGTATTCGTTCTTCGTGACATACGCGAACATCGACCGCTACGATGCGACGGCAGAGGCGCCGCCGGTGTCGGAGCGCGCCGAGCTTGACCGCTGGATCCTGTCTGAGCTGAACCAGCTTGTCAGGGAAGTTACCGACGCATTCGAGAACTTCGACCCGGACAGGGCAGCGCGCAATGTCGAGGGCTTCGTCGAGTACCTGTCGAACTGGTATGTACGCCGCAGCCGTCGCCGCTTCTGGAAGGCGGGCATCCTCGCCGAGAACGCGGACGCCGACAAGCACGGCGCGTACGCCACGCTGTACGACTGCCTGCTCACGCTGGTAAAGCTCATCGCGCCGGTGATGCCGTTCATGACCGAGCAGATGTACGGCAACCTGACCAACGGAGAGAGCAAGGAAAGCATCCACCTAGATGACTTCCCTGTTGCGGATGAATCGCTGATTGACCAACGACTTTCGGACGCCACGCGGCTTGCGATGCGCCTGTCAAGCATGGGACGCGCAGCGCGCAGCAAGGCGGGCCTGAAAGTACGGCAGCCACTGGAACATGCGCTTGTCAGGCTGCGCTCGACGGACGAAGTTGCGCTGCTTTCCCAGGTCGCGCCGCAGGTGCAGGACGAGCTTAATGTGAAGCAGATCGAGCCTGTGACCGACGAGGGCGATGTGCTGGAGTACAAGGTGCAGCCAAACCTGCGGCTGCTCGGGCCGAAGTACGGCGCGGAGTTGCGGAACATCGTAGCCGCGCTGAACGATGCCAACCCCGCCGACATTCACCAGCAGGTGCGCTCAGGCAATCCCGTTGCGGTCAACGGCGTAGTGCTGGAGCCGGACGAGGTGCTGGTGGAGACGCTGGACAAGGACGGATACGCCGTCAGCAACGAGGGCGGCTACACGGTCGCCGTCAGCACGGAGGTCAGCGAGACTTTGCGCCTAGAAGGCGACGCGCGCGAGCTTGTACACGGCATCCAGAACATGCGCCGCTCGGCGGACTTCGACATCGCAGACCACATCGTCACGTACTACGAGAGCAGCCCCGAACTCGACGCAGTGATTGCCGCTCACAGCGACTACATCCGGCAGGAGACATTGTCGCAGGAGCTTGTGAGCCAGCCGCCCGTCGATGATGCCTACACCGAGACGCTGAAGGTGAACAGCATCGAGGCGACCGTTGGGGTGCGGCGGGCCCAGTAGTCTCAAAGTCCCCTGAGGGAGAAAGGGTCAGGGTGGGGATACAGGGTTGTCTTTCAGATATGATTGAAGTCGCAGAGTACACTGATGATAGGGGGCGAAAGCCATTCAGCAGATGGTTGCAAAGACTGGACACTATTGCTTCAGAAAGAGTAGCGACGGCTCTTATCCAAATGGAGCATGGCAACCTGTCCAATGTTAGAAGCGTTGGGCGCGGCGTATCGGAGTATCGCATACATTTCGGGCCGGGTTACAGAATCTATTTCGGAAGGGATGGCGATACTCTAATCATCCTGCTTGGCGGCGGTACGAAGAGTCGCCAGCACAGAGACATCGAGAATGCACGTATCCTATGGCAAGAGTACAGACGCCGCAAACAATAGGAGACACAGATATGCCGCTCACCAGACCTTACGACGATACGATACGAGAACGCGCGCAGTGTGACACCGAATTTCGTAGGTTGCTTCTAATAGGTGCAATCGAAAATCTCCTTGCCGGTGATGTTGCAGTGGGGAAAATCAGGCTACGGCACACTGTCAATTCCACCATCGGCTATGAAAAGCTTGGCGAGCTGATGGGCAAAACGCCCGAAGACATCAAGCGCATGTGCCATCCCGACTACGACACCAGCGTCAACGACCTGTTCGAGATAATCAAGCATGTGCAGCAGCACGAAGGCATTCGTCTTGAAGCGAAAGTCTGCTCCGGCAAACCTGACTGCGAGTCCGTTGCTCATGACGGGGTCCACGACGAGCCTGCCGAACCTGTTGAATCGGAGCAGCCTCTACACCCTGTCAGTCCGAGTTAGCACAGGGAACGACCCATGAACCTCTACATTCTCAGGCACGGCATTGCTGCCGACCGCAGCGCCGGATATGCAAACGACGAACTACGCCCACTAACCAGCAAGGGCATCAGGCGCATGCAGCGCGAAGCCGAGGGCATTAACGCCATCGGTGTTGCGCCGAACCTGATTATAAGCAGCACCTTGGTGCGCGCAATGCAGACGGCGGAGATAGTCCAGCAGGGGCTGAGCGAGCCACCACGAATGGTCACCTCGCGCTCGCTCGTGCCGGAGGCGCATCCGTCACAGATTCTCCGGGAACTTGCCGTTGGCCATTCGTCTTTGAGGAGCGTGATGGTCGTGGGGCACGAGCCGCACATGAGCAGCCTTGTCGCGTACATCCTGACAGGACAGGTCTCGTGGCTGATCGACATGAAGAAGGGCGCGCTGGTCAGCATCGACCTGTCGCCGTCGGGACGCGGGCGGCTGCTGTGGGCACTGGCTCCGAGGCAACTGAGGGCGCTTGCATAGCGAAGTCGCACATCCGCACCTTGACATAAATCGTCGCGAAATACAGGATAGAGGCGAATACCTATCAAGGAGGCAGACATGGCAGCATCACTAGCCTACACGGTGCGAAGCTACAGCACCGGCACACTGGGGCGGGCAATCTGCAACTCCCGCAACCACCACTGGGTCGCGGATGACTCGGGTGGCGAGGAGCTTGGCGCGGGCGAGTTCTTCCTTTCAGGGCTGTCGGCGTGCGCGGTGAATATGATCGAGCGCGTCGCTAGACAGGAAGAGAGGCCCCTGGACTGGATGGATGTGAGCGTGGAGGCGTACCGGGACACGGATGCGCCAGTCGGCGAGCGCTCGCTGTACGAGGACATCAAGGTCCACTTCCAGATGTGGGGAGTCAGCGACGAGGACGGCGAGTCTCTCGTGGACCATTGGAAACGCCATTGACCGATCTACGGCACGGTTGCGGTCGCAACCCCACAGACATCGGTCACAGCAGAGTTCACGGCGGATGAGCATCCGCGGTAGGTGACAGCGATTAGAAGGACTTAAAGGAATGGCGCTCGAAATGGGCGCCATTCTTAATTTAACAGTATCCGTTACTGTCAATAGTGTGATGGAAGGACGGTAAGCGCCAGCGGATCGGAACTGATTTCACAGTCCGAGCCCTTGATACGTGTCAAGAACTTGGCCTCTCCCGTTGAGAAATCTAGCGAAAGGGCGTTTCTCAGTATCGTCAAGCAACTCCAAGGCGTCCCACTTCCTGAGCAGGGTAAGGAGTACTTTGGCAGGCCGTTCTTCGCCAGTGGTCAGGAACACGATGCCCACTTTGTTGTCGACGATTGCCTGATGTTCAGATGGCACAGTCAGCATCTTCTTGTTGCAGCTGAGGACCAACATTCCCGCGTTTCCTGCCCATGCCAGCCATTCCACATCGGGCCTACCTCCCCATCCCTGCCGCACGAGAGCCCGCGCATCATATCCTACTGCTGTAAGGGCGGTGGGAACGCCGGTGCCGATGTCCTCATCACAGAGAAGAATCACGCGGCAATTCTGTCTCCGTACTGCAGCACCGTCTCAACGACATCGGTTTCCAGGTCCAGATCCTGGGCGATGAAGTTAATCTTGTGTCCGGCCTTCCACCGCTTGCGAATGGTCTGTACGGTAACACCTCTCCCTGCGACGGTCGGAATACCCGAACTGACGCGGGGATCAACGACGATGGGGTACTCTTTGCCTTGAGGGAACCACTTCGCGGCTAGATCGCCTTCATACTCAATTTGACGAATAGTCTCAAGGATAAGTCCAGGCAGAGACCACTGCGCTGGTGAATCGAGGGCTTGCAGACTTTCACCAGTATTCTCATCTTCTCGCCTTGCGATGATGTGCCCTCCGAGCGCTTCGAGACTCAGATGCGCGAAAGGGAATTCGACCTTCATATACTCCCTAGCATACAGATAAGCGGAATGTACGCTTCGATAGCGCACATTGTCCAACTTCCTGAGCCGCGCCGCCACAACGGTTTCAATTAGCTGAAGGAACGAAATCATTGAGTCCTGTGCAGCCCCGTCGGGAAACAAGGGAGGGATTTCATTTGCGTCTCTTGCCGTGTATCCGCGAAACCAGTTCTTGACGGTCGATGGTGACACTTTAGCTAGGCGCGCGGCTTCCCCGAAGGTGTACATCGGTTGAGTTCGCCATTTGTCAGCAAGGCCCGTCATTGCGACACCTCTTTGTATACCGCAATCTGAAATGGTGGGTTGATATTATCATAGCAGTTCCACTTCACACCAACCGCAGAGACTTTGAGCGTTTCAACTCCCACACCCCTACCCACTCACCACGAACCAGAAGTGGAAGTCCGCGCCCACGCACCTCACACCGGCTACCTTGCGTGTGCCGATGTTGTCCACGTTCAGGAGGCGGGCGTCGTCCACTGCGCCGCTCCAGGTCGGGTCCGCGCTTGCGGCGGCTTCGATGCTGCGCGCGCCCTGCGGCTCTATGAAGGCGTCCAGCGCCTCCTCCGCCTGCCGAGCGTCCGCCGCCGAGACGAGCACGTCCACGCGAATGCTGCCCCTGATTGCTCCACCACCCAGCGTCTCCACGGACTCGCGTGATTCCAGCCGCACGATTGCCGCCGGAAATTCATTTACTCTCTCCGGTTCGTACTCGAACACGCGCAGCCCTTCTATGGTTGACAGCGCGTCTGCCAACCCTCTCTTCGCTTCGCCAATCTCGTTTGCCATCACCACCTTCCTTTCCTGACAATCTCTGTATATCCTGTCAGCCCCCGTCAGAAGACGCCGAGCGCAGGCTTTCTGTATGGTGCGAGCAGCAGGCCGATGTCCGGGTCGATTCCAACACTGCCTGCCTGCCAGTCGTCCACGCCGCCGCGCGCGTCCTGCCACAGCTGCGCCGCAATCCGCAGCGCCGCTTCCGACACGGGCGCGGGATACTCGTAGATGTCTATCGGGCTGTCCTTGTCGATTGCGGCTGCCACCGTACCGTTCACCCCGCGCTCCACTGTCAGCGTCTCGCCGTCGCGCCCTCGCACATAGACCTGCTCATCTCCAATCAGCAGCGTATGCCCCGCTGCAAGCGTTGCCCCGCCGTTCTCAAGTGCAGACAGTTCAAGTGCCGTGGCAGCAGCATCAGCGGCAGCATCAACGAGCTGAGAGGCGCGGCGCAGACGCTTCCACCAGCCCCATACGCCGCTCACCTCAATATTGCCGCGACCCGGCGGGAAGCAAAGCCTGCCGCTCTTCGCGCCCGTTGCCAGCAGACGGGTGTACGGGCGCGAGTTGGAATTGCCCGGCGACGCGGGGTCGGCGTCATACGGCAGGAGCCGGTAGTCGTCTGCCGTCCATGTCGTGGGGAAGCCGCCATATCCGCGCTCATAGATTCGCACGCCCTCACTATCCACGCTGATAAGGTCCGGCACGCCGAGTGTCGCCGCACCGCTGCCGTCGAATCGCAGCGTAGCCTTTAGCGCGAAGAAGTGCCGGTTGCACCAGCGATCTATGACGCTGCTCGCCGCCTCTGCAAGTCCCAGCAGCCTGTCGTCGTTTGCCGTCCCGGTGATGTTCAGCGCGGCTTCGCTCTTGAGGGCGTCCAGGGTTATGTATGCGTGTGTCATCTTCAAGTACCTCTCAGTGGGTAACAGGATGGATAGGATTATCAGATTTTCCATCCTGACTATCCTGCCCACCCTGTTAGTCTCGTCTTTACGACAGATCGATGTTGTACTGCAGCCCGGTATGGGTCGCCGTGCTGCGCGTGCCGCTGCGCTCGGCCAAGGCGTGCCGGAAGCTGACCGTTACGACCGTCTGGCGCTTCTGGGTGTCACGGTCAACATCGATCATGAGCTGGCGGCGGAAGCCCTGCGCCCACTGCGTGCGGTTGACCAGCAGCAGTCGTCCCTTCGTGTTCGACGACGCGCCGTCCGTGACCTTGCCGTCCGCGTCCGCCAGCGGCATCTGCTCCGACACGATGACAGGTATCCCCTCGACCGCGCCCAGCATGCCGGTGAGCAGCGTCGCGTTTGGCCCCAGCTTGTCCATCGTCCTGAACTGCGATACTGACTGCACACGGATGAAGGTGTTCACATCCATAATCCAGGCAAGCTGCGAAGGCCTTGCACCGTACTTGCCCAGTTTCGCCCGCAGCTCGTTGAACATGTCGTCCGACACGACGGCGTTGTGGTTATTCGACTGGGAATTGTTGTCCACGAGCGGCAGGTGAAGGATGCCGTCATAGCCGAGCAGCCAGTGCGCCTTGCCTGAAGTGCTCGCGGAGATATTCGCGCCGTCCGCGTTGATGTTGTTCGTCGTGCTCTTGTCGGCGTTCAGGATGATGTCGTCCAGCACTTCGGCAACATTCCGAACCAGCCCGGCGCGAATCTCCGGCAGCATGGCGATCACGCCGTCCTCTTCCAGCGTGAAGCTGTACGGCACCTGCCCCACAAGCTCGAATGCGGTCAGAGTCGTCCTGCCGGTTGCGAGCGCGGTATCCGTGGTGGCGGTGTTCTCCGTGCCTGGGAAGAAGCTTACATCGCCGAGCTGACGCGGCACCTCGAACGGGTTGGACGGCATCGGGAATGTGGGGATGACCGGCGCGACCAGCGTCTGCAGGTTCACATCCTGCCACAGCTCGCGCGCTTCAAGCGTTGCCACAAGCTCGTCGCCGCTGCCCGCCGTCGTGCTGTCCATCGCGGCGCGCGTCATCGCGCCCAGAAGCTGGCGGCTGAACCCTTGGAACTGCCCTGTATCCTTCGAGTCCACGCTGAACCAGCGTTCCAGCCGGCGCTCCGCAGTCTGATGCGAAGCCTGAATGTCCGCCGGGGTGATGCTCCCTGCCAGCAGGCGCTTTGCCTCTTCAGCGCGATCGACCCACGCAGGACCGAAGCCTTCGCGCCGCTGCGAGTGGGCGAACCGCCGCACCAGCGCAAGATCGAGGATATCCATGCCGGCATAAGCGCCGGACGGGACGGTGGGCAGTGCGGCATCCTGCGCGTAGCTGCCGAGGGCGTTGCGCCTCACACTACGCTCGCGTTCCACGGCAGCATTCACGCTGCGGCTGATGCGCTCCGTCTCCTCGCGCAGCAGCCCGACCTCGCGGCTCACAGGCTCGAACCGCTCGCGCACGAACGAATTGATGTCCGCCAGGTCTTTCTTGATTGCTTCTATATCCGTAGTTGTCATTCCTTCTTCCTTTCCTCAAAGTCCCATTCACTTCATTCTGTGCATTGATGTCCTGTGTATTGATGCTCTGTGTATTAATGTCAATCTGCCGGAGGCGGACTTCGCAGCAACTCCCGCAGCTCGGCGGTCATCGTTCGGACCTCCGCGAACTCGACATCCTGCGGGTGGTCATCTATCAGCGAGTCGAGCATCCGCCGGTGCGTCTCTCGCAGTGCGTCCGGGTCGGCAGGTACGGAGACGATGGACCATTCCAGCAGTTCGGCGCGGATGTCGCGGATGCCGCCGCCGTCTGCGGGCCGGGTCTCGACGGGCAGCCAGCTTATGGACGCCGCCTGCAGGAAGCCCCTGTCCCAGGCGTTGCGGATGCGCTGGGCGAACGGGTCATCGTCGAGGAACTCGAACTCAGCGACGATGCCGCCGTCATCCGTGCGGCTGATGCTCAGCGTTCTGCCGATGGGCAAGCCACCCGACGGCGAGCGACCGGTGGAGTCGTGCGCCCACATCACGACGGGATTGCGGCGGTAGTTGTCGAACTGCAAGCCCGCAAGGTCAATCTCAGGGGCGGTGCGCGCCCTGTCGTTCGCGGCGATCACGACGCTGCGCCGCCTCGCATCCACCGCCTCGCGCCGCACGATGTCCATGCTCATCGACCGAACTCGCGTGTCCTGACCGTTGAAATGCTCCATAACAGCAAAAGCCCCCGATGCATGGGACCGTCTTCGGCCACGAAATCGGGGGCTTCTTCGCCCTCTGCGGAAGGCTCCGTCACGGAGCAGCTATTTGGCTATGTAAGTCAGCTATGCAAGAAAACTAGCACGGATGTTTTCTGTTGTCAAGGGTATTTCTCCTGCGGGCATTCTACTCCCTCGTCAACATCAGCGTATAAGTACCAGTGTTCCCGCTGCTGGAGTACGACGTTCCAATATCTACATAGTAGGTGCCCGGGCTGAAGTCCTGCTGAAGCGACTCGACAGGTACGGTCCTGCCGTCAGTATCCGCGTTGCCCGCGCTGTTCGCGATTCTCCAGATGCCGACGCCCTTTGGCCCGTCGCTTACCGCCAGCAAGTATGTGCCCTGTTCAGATATCTCGAACCTGAACACATCGCGGTCGTCCAGCGACTCCAGTCCCCAGATAGGCACGGCTTCCCCCTGACCCGCATCAAACCAGTCCCAGGGGTTCACATCGCGGTCGTCCATATCAACATCGGAATCGATGTTGGCTTTCACGGATTCCCCAGGACGCAGCACCAAGCCTGATTCAACATTGTGGTCGTCGGCGTGATCGTCCTCACGCACCGTGATTTCGTAGTGGCCGAGCAGGGTGCGGTCCTGGCTCCCCGCCCCTATTGCGATGTAGTAAGTGCCATCGTCGTCAGGCGTGAAGAACGCGCGCGCGAAGTTATTGATGAAGCCGCCTGCGTCGTGCTCGCCCAGCACCTGCTCGCCCTCTTCGTCCACAATCTCCAGTATGCTTGGGTCAATCAGGTGTCCCGCAACGTAGTCTATGGAGTAGGGAATCCCGTCGTCCCCGCGCAGTTCCAGCCTGTTCCTCAGCTCGATTATGTAGCTCTCGCCGGCATCGCCTTCGAAGCTGAACCAGTCTCTGCCGCCGTCCTTCTCAACGAGCTCGCCGTACAGCATGCCGCGCAGCCCGGAGTCTATGGACTTGGCGGACTTGGCCCACTCCGCAGGCTCCGGCGCGGGAGTTGGCGCGGGCGTTGGCGCGGGCGTTGGCTCCGGCGATGGCGTCGCTACGATGGGCGCGGGAGAATCCGGCGTCTCGTCATCATCATCATCATCTTCATCATCCGGCGGAACAGCCACAACCTTGTGGTCGCTATCATCATCGAGACCGTGGAAGAGCCGGTTCAGCCGCCCGCCGGGGGCAGTCTCAGCCCACAGGCCGCCGTTCCTCTGCTGCGGGTCATAGGTTATGCCCGTGCCGGGGCCACCGCCCTCAACGCTTATCCCATCTGCATCCGAGTCGTCCGCCGTCACCGTGTAGCCGAAGACCAATTCATCGCCGCCGTCTCCACTCAGCAACTCCGCAACCCTGCGGTTCTCGCCCACCTGTATATACAGGCCCGCATGGCCGGCATTCTCTCCGGTGTCCGGGTTAAGCGTGGTCACCGTGTCGGTGAAGTGCGCGGTAATCTCGATGACGTCCCCCGCGCCGTATGCCTCGACCGTATCGCCCGACTCCGTCGTGACTTCGCCCGGCTCAGAGGAGACCTCCAGGCTATAGATGCCCACACCGTCGTCGTCCACAATGGTAATCTCGCACTCACGTTCATTAACTTTGTTCCCTTTATCATTCGAATTGTTGAACTTGACCGTGAATGTCTCGTCGATTTCAGGGTAGTTGTCCTCCAGAGTGTGGAAGTTACGCCCCATCCTGCCCGACTCGGACTGCGACCCGTTGCTTGCCTGGCCCTCGGCATGGAGACGCTCGTAGTCTGTCTCGTCCGCGGTACCCGCTATCGTGTACCAGAACACGCGCATCTTCTCGTGGGGCCACTTGGAGTCGTACTTCTTGCGCACCTCAAGTCGGAAGTCCTCACCCTCCTCGACCAGCGTTTCGATGCACTTGATTTTCAGCCATGGCTCGCTACTCGCCCGTGCGGGTGCAGCATACGCCGTACGGCTCGTTGCCGGACCTCCCAGAAGTATCGCGAGGGCAACCGCCGCCATCACGCCCACCACGGCTAGCAGTCCAATTCGCCATCCCTTCGATGATTCCGTCCTCCCCAAAATTATCTGTGTCCCCTTCATCTCCCGTCTCCCTTCCGCCCTTCAAGGCCTGCCGCCGCCCAGTTTCGCCCTGTTTCGATTGACCAGTAATTCAGGCAGCCCTCTCCGCAGTTATATTTATAACTCTTTATGACAGTGCTCATTCAATATAGCAAAAGTAATACTATATGTATAGGGCGTCGCTTATAATTTCATTCGCCTTATCTATACTTATCAGCGATCATTGAAGGAACCCTGCGCGCGAAAAATCCGCAGGCTTGAAATGCCAAAACCCCGATGGTACACTCTTGCCCAATCTGCGAATCCCCCCAGAGCGCTTTCTTAACCACCTGCTATTCTCTCTTTCTCCGCAGCGCTGAACTAACAACCGAACAGCCCTTTGAATCCCTGCTATTGAAGCCTCACTGGCAACACCTGTACCGGCAATGTGACGCTGAAGCTATGTATGCCCTCGGCTGGAGGTTGAACCCATGAATATGGCGAAACTGGCGTTTGGACTATTAGCAGTAACACTCACCGCGCTTCTGATAGCGGCGTGTGGAGGTGCTGCGGCTCCACAAGCGGCTCCGGCGGCGCCCCAACAGGCAGCGCCCGCTCCCGCTCCGGCGGCTCCCGTTCCCGTAGCGCCCGCGCAACAGCCAGCGGCTCCGGCGGCTCCCGCTCCCGCAGCGCCCGCGCAACAGCCGGCAGTTCCCGCCATGGCTCCGCAGGCAGTCCCGACCGTTGCGATCGCGCCGATTGCACAGCAGCAGCGACCTGCACCCACACCCACCGGGCAGCAGGTGATCCCGGGCGGCATTCTCGTTCCGCTCGCAGGCTTCGACCTGGGCCACACCGACCCGCACCGTAACACCTCGGTCGCGGAGCTTTCGTACATGACCCACATCTACCCGGGCATCCTGCAGTACGACACGACCACATGGGTTGACATCGCCCCGGACCTCGCCGTGTCGTGGGAGGTGGATTCCACCGGCAAGGCGTACACCTTCAAGGTGCGCGAGGGCACGACATACAGCGACGGCTCTACCGTTTCCGCCGAGGATATGTCCTATTCGCTCAACCGCATGATCGATCGGCCCAACGACATCGCCATGCCGCGCTCCGGCTGCATACGCGGCTTCATGGAGAACGCGCAGGCGATCGACCCCACTACGCTTCGGGTCAACCTGAAAGACCCGGCGGTCGGCTTCCTCGGATGCGTCGCTTCGCCGTGGATTTCCATTCCGCCCAAGTCCATCCTCGAAGAGATTGACAGCGGCTCAGACCCCGGACGCGAACTTGAACTCGATGAAGTCATAGGCGCGGGTCCGTTCGTGCTGAAGAACTACCAGCGCGGAATATCCTTCGAGGTCGAGCGCAACGAGAACTACTACGACCAGCCGCGCCCGTATCTTGACGGCGTGCGCCATGTCGTCGTTACCGATCCCAGCTCCCGAGTCGCCGCGTTCCGCACGGGACACGCGCACAAGGAAGCGGTCTTCCCCGCATTCGGCGCGGACGACGATGTTGCCATCCGCGAGCAGATGGGTGACCAGCTATTCGTCAGCGAGACCGTCGGCTTCGGCGTCGGCGGCATTCACATCAACCTGCGAAACGCGCCATTCGACGATGTGCGCGTGCGCAAGGCGTTGCAGCTTGCCGTTGACCGCGAGGAGATGATCGAGCTGATTCACCCGTCGGGCGGCGAGGCGCAGTGCTACTACCCCTGCATCTTCGAGTGGATCTACTCGGTCGACGACTACATGCAGCTTCCCGGCTTCCGCTTCGACGGGCATCTCGACGACGTAGAAGAGGCAAAGCGCCTGCTCGCAGAGGCGGGATACCCCGACGGCTTCGATGCGACCATCACCTTCCGCAAGGTCGGACCGTACCCTGACTACTCGGCGATTGTCGCGCAGCAGTGGAAGGCTATCGGAGTTGACCTCACTCTGCGCCCGATGGAGAGTGCGGCGGGCTTCGCGGCATACCAGCAGGGCGACTTCGAGATCAACTGGCAGGGCACGGGCCTGAACTTCCTCGACCCGGACGCCGCCAACGACCTGCTATGGCTGCCCACCGCGGGCCGCAACTACCAGGGCTGGGAGAACGCCGAGTTCCTGGATCTATTCGACCAGGAGAAGCAGGAGGTTGACCAGGCGAAGCGCGGCGAGCTGCTGCGCCAGATGACCGACATCCTGCTAGACGAGGTGCCGTACATACCGGGCACGCAGGGCATCGGCTTCCACCTGCAGTACCGCTGCGTGAAGGGCTACACCCAGCCGCGCGCGCTTGGGCAGAACAACTACCGCTTCGACAAGGTATGGCTCGACCAGGAAGAGCCCTGCCGTTAATCACCGTCAATTGCCATTGGATTCGTCCTATCCCGCTTGCCTTCCCCCACCCCATCAGAAGGGGAAGGCCGGGATGGGGTGAAATCTATTCACTTATTCCTCACTCCTATTACTCGCCAAGCCTATTACTCGCCAAGAATGAAGCGATGCTCTCACAAGGGAAGTCTGACCGGTGCGTGCCTATGTAGTCCGTAGAGTGCTCCTGTTCTTCCCAACATTGATTGGGGTGTCCCTTGTCGTCTTCATCATCCTGCGCATCGTACCGGGCGACCCGGCGTTCATCATGCTCGCCGGCTACGAGGGCGAGGGCTCGTTCACTCAGGAGGAGCTGGAGCGGGTGCGCCGCCGTCTCGGTCTCGACGCTCCCATCTATATACAGTATGTCAAGTGGATCGCCAGCGCGGTGCAGCTCGACTTCGGCGATTCGTTCTTCACCAACCGCCCGATATGGGAAGAGGTGCGTCCACGCCTGCCCCTGACATTCCAGTTCGCGTTCATGGCGATATTCCTCGCGATAGCTTTCGCAGTGCCGATGGGGGTGATTTCCGCAACGCGACAGGACACCTGGATAGACTATTTCCTGCGTATCTTCGCGATCATCGGCCTTGCCATGCCCACTTTCTGGGTGGGCGCGCTGCTGCTGCTGTCGTTGTCGCTCTGGTTCAACTGGTTCCCGCCGCTCGGCTACACCGCGCCCTGGGTGGACCTGAAGACGAACTTCATACAGCTCATATTCCCGGCAGTCGCGCTCGCCTACTCCACCAACGCCGTCGCAGCACGCATGACGCGCTCGCAGATGCTCGAAGTGCTGCGCGAGGACTATGTACGCACAGCGATGGCGAAGGGACTCAGGGAGCGCGTCGTCGTATTCCGGCACGCGCTGAAGAACGCCGCGCTCCCCGTGCTGACGCTCTTCGGCGTGCAGTTCGGCTTCCTGCTGGGCGGCTCGGTCGTCATCGAGAGCGTCTTCAGCCTGCCGGGGATAGGACGCCTGCTGATTTTCGCCATCAACACGCGGGACTTCCCGATGGTGCAGTTCCTCGTGATGTTCATCGCTTTCATCTTCCTATCGGTAAACCTACTCGTGGACCTGCTGTACGGCTGGCTCGACCCGCGAATTCGCTATGAGTAACTGAGCACATTAGAAGCTGACCACCGAAGCACCGCCAAAGGCGACATAATGACCGACAAGTCAATGGAGACCGCCCTCGCCGTAGAGTTCGGCATGAGCAGGAGGCAAAGCCTGCTCATCCGCTCATGGTGGCTGGTGAAGTCCAAGCCGCTCGGCGCGATCGGCGGGTTGATTCTGGTCGTCGCAATCCTGCTGGCAATCTTCGCTCCGATCGTCAGCCCCTACGACCCTGAGATATCGGACAGAACCTCGCGGCTGACGCCTCCAGACCTGCGCCACTGGTTCGGCACGGACCACATCGCGCGCGATGTGTTCAGCAGGGTCATCTACGGCTCGCGCGTGTCGCTGCTCGTCGGCTTCATCGCGGTCGTTACCAGCAGCGTATTCGGCACCGCGCTCGGAGTGGCAAGCGCGTACTTCGGCAAGACGCTCGACCTGCTGCTGCAGCGCGTCGTGGACTCGCTGCAGGCGCTGCCCGGCCTTGTGCTTGCGCTCACGCTCATGGCGGCTATGGGACCGTCGCTGACCGCCGTCATCATCGCGATCACGACCGTGCGGATACCGGGCACGATCAGGACGGTGCGCTCCGTGGCGCTCAGCGTCAAGGCGAGCCAGTACTCGGAGGCGGCGCGCGCCATCGGCGCAAGCGACTGGCGCATCATGCTCCACCACATAACGCCCAACTGCATGGCGCCTGTCATCGTGGTTGGCTCGGCTGTGCTGGGCGGCGCAATCGTTACGGAGGCGAGCCTGAGCTTCCTCGGGCTTGGCGTGCCGCCAAACATCCCCACATGGGGCAACATGCTCGGGCAGTCGCAAGAGCGCTACATCGCAGCAGGCCCGTGGACGAGCGTCTTCCCCGGCCTAGCTCTCACCATCACCGCATTCGGCATCAACCTCCTCGGCGACGCCCTCCGCGATGTCCTCGACCCAAGGCTGCGGGGCAGCAGGTAGGGGCCGACCCGGGCGAGAATGGTAGTTGTGATTCGATAAAGTATGCTACGATATCGAAATACTGTCTGCCAGCTGGAGTATTGCAGAATCATTAATGACTGAGATATCCGCGATGGTGCAGCCATCCGGTGACAGAAGATGTATGAGGAGTGAGGCGATGGCAACTAGGGAGAAGGAGGGATCGGTAACGCTGGACAAAGAGCACGCCGCGTACGAAGCGCTGCGGGAAGAACTGGAACGAGACCGAAAGGGCGATTGGGTGATATTCCACGATGAGAAACTCATAGGGATATACGAGAATTTCCAGGACGCCGCGCAGGACGCGCTTGATAAGTACGGACTCGGTCCTTATCTGATTAAGCAGATAGGCGTGCCTGTCCCAGCCGTAAGGCCCTTCTTGCTCTACACGCCCGTCAATGAAGATGAGAGTTCACCTTGATTACGGCCGCCAAGAACTGATTCAACGCGGACCCACAATAGACGTGCTGTTGAGTATTGACGGCTCAAAATTACCAGACTTTCCCGACGACCAACGCAACGCTAACATGCCCGCCCTGATAGATACGGGAGCCACAGGCAATGCCATAGATGGAGCATTGGCTAATGCACTCCGCTTGCCCGTAATCGATTTGACTGACGTGTCCGGGATAGAAGGCACGGGCAGGCACCCCGTTCACTTGGCGCGCATCTATGTGCCATCGCTTGACCACACGATATTTGGCAGATTCACGTCTGTAAATCTGGGCGGAGGCGACCAACCTTATCTGGTGATTCTGGGGCGAACGTTCCTCGCAAATTTCAGCATGGCGTACATAGGGCAAACCGGAGATCTGATTCTGGACGAGGAGATACTAAGAACATAATCGTCTTATCAATGTTATTCTGAACTCATCAAAAAAGCCCACTCCTAAGTCGGAATGGGCTTTAATTATTATGATCCGAGGCCACATCAGATATTGAACTGCGGGTCGTCGTAGTTGTCGAGCTTGTTGTATATCTGAATGCGCCACCGCTGCGGATCAACCACCAGCAGCCGCGACTTCACCGGGTCGAACTCGACCGCCATCGGCAGCGCGAACCGCCATTCCGGTTCGAGACTGTATACCCGCCGCCGCGCCTTGTACACGTCCGGGTTGCTCAGCACATATTCGTGCTGCCACTTCGACAACTCCTGCGCGTCTCCCGTGAATGTCGTGATGTAGTTCCGGTCCGCGTCGTATGCCTGCACGCGGTTGTTCACCCAGTCGCAAACATAGATGTCGCCGTCGGGATCGACCGCAACATCGGTCGGGTGGTCGAACTGCGCCTCACCGTCGCCGTGCTCGCCGAGACTGAAGACGAAATCGCCGTCCGCGTCGAACTTCTGGATGCGGTGGTTCTTGTGGTCTGCCACATAGACGCAGCCGTCGGAGTCGGTGGTCAGCCCCCAGGGGGCGTTGAACTCGCCGTCGCCATCGCCGCGCTGCCCGAATGAATACAGTGGACTGCCGTACTTGTCCAGCTTCTGAATGCGGTGATTCAGCGCATCCGACACATAGACGTCGTCGTTGCCGTCTATCGTGATGCCGGACGGCCTGTTGAACTGGCCGGGCCCATCGCCTTGCTGGCCGAACGAGCGCAGGAACTCGCCGTCGGTGTCGAATACCAGGACGCGGTGCAGCCACTCGTCCGTGACATACACATTCTCATCGCTGTCCAGAGCGAGGTGTGCGGGCCATCTGAAATCGCTGCCGCCCTCGCCCGTGCTGCCGAACTGCGTCTGAATCTCCTCGTCGCCCGGCATCGTGCCGATGGAGAGCTTGGTGACATTGCTGCTGTTCGGACGTCGCAGCAGGACGAATACGTTGTCATCCCGCCCGACGGTCAGATTCAGCATGCCGGTAATCTGCCGGCCTCCCACCACATGGCTGAAGTCGTACACCCTGTCGGCAACTATTCTCGTCAGCATCAATTCCTCCCTGAGGTAAAGAAAATTCCCTTCCCCCTTGATGGGGGAAGGTTAGGATGGGGGTGAAATCCTGGTTATTCGAATGAGAACATCAAACCCCGACATTACGCGAACATGTACTCCCGCGTGGATACGATGAGCTGTAGTATCTCCGCAATCTCCTGCGCGGACTCGGCATCGGTCTTACCGTTGCCACCGCAGACGCCGTTCTGCTTCGCGTGCGCGACAAGCTCCGCCTTCGTGCCATCGTTGAACTGCAGCGGACCGAGCAGGTCGAGGCAGGCGTCCACAAGCGCCTCCGGTGACGACGCCTGAGCCTGAGCCTTGTCGATTAACTTGCGAATGCCCGGTCGGTGGAAGTCATTCACCATGTCGGCAACGAAGTTCGTCCGCTTCATCAGCGCGCCGCTGTTTATCCACTCCACGCCGGAGTGCCAGCCCTCGACGCTCGGCGGATTCAGCAGCTCCTGTCCCATGTATGTGATGTTGTTCGCCCACTCATAAATGTCGGGCGTGGGCAGTTCGGAATCTCCCGCCAGACGCAGCGTGCTGACAACCACCTCGGTCGGGTTCTTCACCTTGCGGAACTGAGCCGCCTTGAAGAAGTCCGAGTTGAGCAGCATCCGCAGCACTGCACGAATGTCGTAGTCCGTCTCCATTAGCGCCTTGGATAAGAAGTCGATGGCTTCCGGGTCGTTCGGCGGCGTTACGGGCCATGCGGGAACCTGCACCTCGTCCGCCACGAAGAAGCTGTACATGTGGCGGGCGACGAAGCGAGCCGTCGCGGGCTGCTTCAGGATGATGTCTATGATGTCCTCGCCGTTGAAGTTTCCCGTCTCGCCGAGGAACGTCTTGTCGCCATTGTCGTGGTCGTCTTCTTTGTACTCGAAGTACCAGTCCCACCTGCCCATGTGAAAGCGCGGCAGCTTCGGGGACATCGTCCAGCCGGTAAACGCCCGCGAGCACTCCCGCACATCGTCCTCGGTGTAGTTGCTCACGCCCATGCTGAACAGCTCTAGCAGCTCCCTGCCCCAGTTCTCGTTGACCGCGGTGGCGTGGTTCTCGTTGTTGTCCAGCCAGTAGATCATCGCCGGGCTCTTCGCCACTTCCAGGAGCAGGTCGCGGTACTTGCCCATGCCCTTCTCGCGGAACATGTCGATCATGTCCGTTATCTCGTCGTAGTGGTCAACCTTCGACACGCCGGTCGCGAAAATCTGGTGCCAGAACAGGCACATCTTCTCCTGCAGCGGCGCCCTCGTGTTGATCATACGCCACACCCAGCTCACCTGCCCGACGCCTCCGAGCGTGCCCGGCTTCCACTGCATGTGGTGGTAGCGCAGGAACTCGTAGATATCGACAGGCTCCTGCCGTTCGGGGTGCAGAAGATCTTCGACGGTCTCCTCGTACCCCACGGCAGTCCGCTCCTCCAGCTCTTCGCGTGAAGCGCCGAAGCCCGCGCGCCGCATAAGGTGCGCCATCATTGCAAGATCGCTGCTGCTCATCGTTGACCTCCCTGTCGTGGGCCTATTTGTGGCTCTGATCGGTGGCTCTGATTAGTGCCTTTGATAGTAGATGGGAGCGCCGCAATGGACGCCGGTACGGTGACTACAATAGTAAGAATAACGGTAACAATCGGGAGGGATGGTAGAGTCCATCCGCATGACCGCCATTATATGGCATGAAAGTTACGCATAGCAACGCGGCCCGCTTAATGCCTATCCCGGCTCTGTACAATAAGTCGCGTTTGTACAAAGCTAACATTCTGCACAGAAGTCTTGACTACAGAATACGATCTGCTTGGTTAGATTTGAAGTGGGTGACGATTCTCAGCGACCAACCTTTTCAATCGGCGAATATCGACTATAATTTACGGAGGAGCAACGCAGATGACTACATTTAACACAGTTGACGAACTGCTAGACATCCTGGATAAAGACCCGCGCCTTCTGGAGGCTGTGCGAATCAAGATTCTCACGGAGGAACTGATAAAGTTGCCTCACGATTTTGCCGAGTTCAAAGAGACGACGAACACGCGGTTCGACGGCATCGACACCCAGCTCAACGAACATGGCAAAAGGCTGGATGGCATCGACACGCGACTCGACGGCATCGACACACGGCTCGACGAACATGGCAGAAGACTGGATGGCATTGGCGGCAACGTCAGTGATCTGAAGGGCCATCACACAATCCAGGACGCTCGCACAAACGCCGCATTCATAGCGGGCGAGATGGAACTTGAATGGATTCGCACACTGGAACAGGTGGACGTCCTCCGCATCTGGCAGGCTGCCGAACGCGACAGACTGACAGGAGGAATATCCAGGAACGACAGAAGAAGTTTCTTGCACTCAGACATCGTGATTGATGCCCTCGATTCTCAGGGCAACGAGTGCTTCATTGCGGTAGAGGTGTCTTACACCGTCCAAGCCCGCGACATAGAACGCGCCATCCGAAACGCGAGTTACCTGGCGAGATTTACGGGCAAGCCGTCCTACATGGCAGTCACAGGCGTTTCAAAACTTGAAGAGGTCAACGACACTATAAGTGAGGAGAACCCACAGGCGTTTGATGACACCCGAGGATCCATAGTGTTCTGGCTGGAACGCCAAGACATAGGATCCCCTGACTAACCCGAACATGACCTGAACAGCTTAATCCAATTCCCCGCAGCAAGGTGGGGAATTTTCCTTTCCGAGAAAACCTCAGCCAGAAAGGAACGGCGCGTAAAGGAATTGTTGGGCAGAAGATGTCCAATTCTGTGCATACGCGACTTATTGTACAAAGTTGTACAAAGCCGCTTGTCCCTTATGATTATCCCCTGCTGAGCAAACGACTGGAAGGGGACGGAACGTGAATGGGATAGACGAAAAATTAGTTGCGCCTTGAATCCTGACCGAATTGCATTCTCCAGTCTTTAGAACGCACCCAGTGTTCAATTCATTGCCATCACGCGTGGCTCAGCCCGCCGTCTATGTACAGCGTCTCGCCGGTCATGTACGCCGAAGCGTCCGACGCAAGGTACACCGCCAGCAGCCCCACCTCCCGTAGTTCGCCCACGCGCCCCAGCGGTACGGTCGTCTTGGCGTTCTCCCGCGAAGCCGCTATTCGATCAGGCTCGCCCGTCTCCGGGTCCGGGAAGATACCCGGCGCGATGCAGTTCACCGTAACGCCGTACGGCGCCCACTCCAGCGCGAGCGTCTGCGTCAGCCGCGCCAGCCCCGCCTTCGCCGCCGAGTACACCAGCATCTCCGGCGAACCCTTGCGCGCCGCGAACCCGCTGATGTTGATGACGCGCCCGCTGCCCCGCTCAAGCATGTGCTGCCCCACCGCGCGGCACCCCATGAACGCTTCCGTCAGGTTGATGTCCAGCACAAACCGCCACTCCTCGTCCGTGATCGGCGTACCGTCCGAGCCGGGCGGCGGCACCAGCGGCTTGCGTATCGCGTCGCCCAGGTTATTCACCAGCACGTCTATGCGCCCCCACGCGTCCATCGCCGTGTCCACCGTGCGCTGCCAGTCGCCGGAATTCGTAGCGTCCGCCGTCAGCGGTAATATCGGATGCCCCGCAGCCTCCATCTCCTCCGCGAGCGGCGTCAGGTAGCGGTCGGTCAGCGATGTAACCATCACCTGCGCTCCTGCCTCCGCGAACACGCGCGCAATCCCCTTCCCTATCCCACGCGCCGCACCCGTCACTATCACCGTCTTACCCGTAACATCAAACTCACTCGGAAACATCGCCCACCTGCTTTCATCGCTAACGCCTATGCCATAAGTGCCACAATTCTACGCCACAAATCTCCTATCCCACAAAATCCCTTCATCCTGTCTTTGCTGTTAGCTCCGTCCCCGTTGCCCAATCTCCCGCTGCGTTGTAACCTAACGCCAAACCACAGTCCCCCGAAGCAAAAGGACAAAGCATGTCAACAGTCAGCATAGACCACATCGCAATGCCGACCGCCAATGCGGAGAATCTGATCGCCTTCTACAAGAAGCTCGGCTTCCACATCAACGACGAAGCCGAGTGGCGCGCGGGCACCGCGCACATCTTCTCCATACAGGTCGGCGACTCCAAGATCAACGTCCATCCCGAAGGCTACACCGCCGCCCTGCGCGGCCCGACGGCAGTGCCCGGCAGCGCGGACATCTGCTTCGTCTGGAACGGCACCGCATCCGACTGCGAGCAGATGCTCAACGACGCAGGCGTGGAGATCATCTCCGGCCCCGGCCCAAGGCGCGGCGCGCTCCGCCACAGGAACGCCGTCAGCCTCTACGCCCGCGACCCCGACGAAAACCTCCTCGAATGGATGATTTACGAGTAAGCACCCATCCAACATCCTATATATCCTGTCTATCCTGTTAACTCCGGGGGCAGGGGCATGTCCAACACGCAAGGAGGTCCAACATGGGACGACTAGACGGCAAGGTAGCACTCATCAGCGGCGGCGCGCGCGGGCAGGGCGCAGCAGAAGCAATCCTATTCGCCCGCGAAGGCGCCAAGGTCGTCATCGGTGACATCCTCGACGACGAGGGCAGGCAGACCGAAGCGCAGATTGCCGAGCTTGGCGGCGACGCCAGCTACGTCCACCTCGATGTAACCAGCACGGACGACTGGGACAGGGCGGTGCAGACCGCGCTGGACCGCTACGGCAGGCTCGACATCCTCGTCAACAACGCGGGGATTGGCGGCACCGGAGGCGGCATAGAGGGCGCCACGCTGGAGAGTTGGGACAGGACGCTCGACATCAACGCGAAGGGCGTCTTCCTCGGCACCAAGGCGGCGATACCCGCCCTGCGAGACTCCGGCGGCGGCTCCATAGTCAACATATCGTCCATCGCGGGCATCATCGGCCTGACGAGCGGCAACCCCGCCTACGCTGCAAGCAAAGGCGCGGTCCGCCTGCTCACGAAATCCACCGCCATACAGCACGCCGCCGACAACATCCGCTGCAATTCCGTGCATCCCGGCATGATTGTCACCGCCATGACGGAGGCGCTGCTATCCGACCCCGAACGCCGACAGTACTGGGACGACATCATCCCCATGGACAGGCTCGGCACCGTAGATGACATCGCCAACGGCGTCCTCTTCCTCGCATCCGACGACTCATCCTTCGTAACAGGCTCCGAACTCGTCATCGACGGCGGCGTGACCGCCCAATAGTTCAACCGCCCAGCTATCCCTCTCTCCCTGGGGAGAGGGTTGGGGTGAGGGGAATTTCCCCCACTTCCGCACCCGGGCAAGCACAACTCCACGGAGGTCGATCATGGGACGACTAGACGGCAAGGTAGCACTCATCAGCGGTGCCGCGCGCGGACAGGGCGCGGCAGAGGCGCTTCTATTCGCCCGTGAAGGCGCGAAGGTCGTCATCGGCGACCTGCTCGACGACGAGGGCAGCCGGATCGAGGCGCAGATTGCCGAGCTAGGCGGCGACGCAACCTACGTCCACCTCGACGTTACCAGCGCGGCGGACTGGGACGCAGCCGTGCAGACCGCCCTCGACCGCTACGGCAGGCTCGACATCCTAGTCAACAACGCGGGCATCGGCGGCGGCGGTGTCGGGCTGGAAGATACCACCCTTGAGTTCTGGGACAGGACGCTCGACATCAACGCCAAGGGCGTGTTCCTCGGCACCAAGGCGGCGATACCCGCCCTGCAGGAATCAGGCGGCGGCTCCATCGTCAACATCTCATCCATCGCAGGCATCATCGGCAGCAGGCTCGGCATACCCGCCTACCAGGCGAGCAAGGGCGCTGTCCGCCTCCTCACCAAGTCCACCGCCCTGCAGCACGCCGCCGACAACATCCGCTGCAACTCCGTTCACCCCGGCATGATAGTAACCGCCATGACCGAAGACACCCTCGCCGACCCCGATCAGCGGCAGGGCTACCTCGACAGCATCCCGCTCGGCAGGCTCGGCACCGTGGACGACATCGCCAACGGCGTCCTCTTCCTCGCATCCGACGACTCGTCATTCGTAACCGGCAGCGAGATAGTCATAGACGGCGGCCTCATCGCGCAGTAGCTCAGTACCTTCTCACCCGGGCGAAAGCACCGCTGGCGTCCGGGAAAACTCGCCTCAGACTTGTCAGGATGTTCTGGTAGGAATATACTGCTCGCGGTGAAAAGTTACATAAGATAACAATTCGCCTTACCAACAGAACTATTCCCACCGACCCGACAGGTATCCTGTGATACATCCTCGTTCAGAGGGGAGCAGATCACTGCGCTTCGCACAACGAGCGCAGCGGTGAGCTCCAACTCTGCTCAGGCTACACACACGGGCCGCGCATAAGAAAAATACATGCGCCTCAACAACTCGAACAAGGGCAACTTCGCGCGCCTCCTGGCGACCCTGGCTCTCCTTGGAGCCTTCTCCCTTGCCCTTTTCTTCACATCCCCAACGATCGCGCAAACGCCTACGCCCGCAGCAACGATTTCCGACTGCCCCACATCCGTCGATGAGGGCGAAACCTTCTCCTGCGACATTGACCTGACCCAGAACGCGCCCTCCGGCGGCATCACGGTTTCCGTAGAGATAAGCGACCCAATTTCTGGCACTGATGAACAGGATGTATCCATAGACTCCGGAGAAAACTCAGCGTCGTTCAGCGTTACCGCGGGAGATAATACTACTCAGGGCGTCAACCAATCTATAACAATCACAATACAGACAGGAACGGGTTACTCCGTCGGCAACCCGTCAAGTGATGAAGTATCAGTCCGTGATGATGAAACCCCCATAGCAACGATTACCGGCTGCCCCACATCCGTCGATGAGGGCGAAACCTTCTCCTGCACGGTCAGCCTCGACCAGAACGCACCCTCAGGTGGATTGACGGTATCCGTAGGAATTGGCGACCTGGTTGCTAGCACTGATGAAACCCAGGATGTAACCATAGACGCTGGCGAAAGCTCAGAGTCGTTCAGCGTTACCGCGGCAGAAAATGATGTGGAGGACCACTTCCCATCTATAGTAATTACAATACAGATGGGAACGGGTTACTCCCCCGGAACCCCGTCAGATGCGCGAGTTACAGTCAATGATGACGAATTCGTTGACACCCCCACCGCATCCATTTCGGCGTCCGCGTCAAGCGTCAACGAAAGCGACGACCCCACAATCACGATAACAGTTCGTATGGCAGGAACCGGCGGCGGCGAGACCGATCCTAATATAGACGTCACCGTCGAGATCGACGACTCGGCGCTGTCAGACACCAGCGAACAGACGGTCACCGTGCAGGGCGGGACAGACACCGCAACTTTCGACCACTCGGTAACGAACGACTCTGTGTGCATACCAAGCAGGACGATCACATTCACCATCGAAGACGATCCCAATGCCGACTACACGCGCCATAGCACGAACTACCAGGAGACCGTCAGCGTCATCGAAGACGACGGCCTGCCCACGGCACCACAGAACCTTGCCGTCACCGAAACCACCATCATCTCAGTCAGCCTCTCTTGGGACGCAAATCCCGAGACGGAAGACATCACAGGCTATCAACTTCTGCGCCGCGACACAGGCGAACCCGAAGGCGGTCAATTCAAGGTACACGTAGACGACATGGGCGACGTAACCACATGGACGGACACCCTTGACGTTGAGCACGAAGCCGTCTACGCCTATGCAATCAAAGCTTTGAACGGGTGCGGCATAAGCCCCCAGTCCAGCTCCGTCGAGGCACAGACGCAGGCTCTGCCAACACCCACGCCCACCAACACTGCCACGGCAACGGCTACGCACACGCCAACCGCAACCTTCACGCCACTCCCCACTTCGACAAGCACGCCGCGACCGCTTCCCACTTCGACAAACACACCGACGCCAACCGATACCCCAACCATTACGCCAACGGCATCCGTCACATCCACGCCTACCTCCACTCCCGAGGTAACCTTCACGGCGACCAGCACACCGCGCCCGACATCTACTCCCACACCGCGCCCAACCTCGACCAGGACGCCGCGCCCGACCGCTATCGCCACTCATACTTCCACGGCAACTGCGACCGGCACACCTGCACCAACGGCTACCCCTACCGGCACGCCTACGCTGACTCCCACCGCGACCAGCACTCTCACCCCGACATCCACACGCACGCCGCGCCCGAGGAGAAGGTCAACATCTACACCGCGCCCAACGGCGACTCCCGTTCCTACGGAGACTCCGGTCCCGACAGAGACGCCCGTGCCGCCGACCTTCACTCCGGTCCCCACCAGCACGATAGCGCCCACCGGAACGCCGGTCCCCACAGCCACCAGCCAGCGGACGCGCCGCCGGGATACCAGCACGCCCACACCCACACTTACGCCGACTGCCACGGCATCCCCAACGCCGGAGCCGACGGCTACTCATACTCCTACTCCGACCTTCACATCCACGCCCACCCACACGTCGACACCGACTCTGACGCCCACGGCAACTGCTACCCTCACTGCCACGCCGACACCGACGCACACGGCAACTACCACGCTCACCGCGACCCCGTTGCCTCCGACGCCCACCCTGACGCCAAGCCCGACACCTGAAATAATCGAAGCGAGCGAGACTAACCCACCGGAGAACGGTGGCAGCACCGCAGGTCAGACGCTGCAGCGACTGGGACAGTTCACCATAGACCTGCCCGGTGCAGTTGGGCCGCGCATCCAGAACACGCTGGACGCCATAACCGCGACGACTCGCGACCGGCTCACGCTCGTGATTATCTTGGGAGCAGTGGGCTTGGGCTCCGCTGCAGTGTTCACATACCTCCTCCGCAGACGCCAGTAAGCCACCGAATCCCCCGCCTCATAAACCCTCTCCACGCAGAACCCGCATGCCTCCGGCAGAACAGGCGACGCCCCAACCGATAACCCCTCTCCCCGCGGGGGATGGCTGGGTGAGAGGCAAAACAAGTCCCCATCCCCCCTCCTGACAGCCGGCCCCCGACCGCTATATACTGGCAACTGAAGACACAGCACTCACCACCGCAAACTCCCCCGGAGGTACATCATGGCACGACTCGACGGCAAGGTAGCACTCATCAGCGGCGGCGCGCGCGGACAGGGCGCGACGGAAGCCCTGCTATTCGCCCGCGAGGGCGCGAAAGTCGTCATCGGCGACCTGCTCGACGACGAGGGCCAGCAGATTGAGGCGCAGATAGCCGAGCTTGGCGGCGACGCAAGTTACGTCCACCTCGATGTAAGCAGCACCGCCGACTGGGACGCCGCGGTGCAGACCGCACTGGACCGCTACGGCAGGCTCGACATCCTCGTCAACAACGCGGGCATCCTCGGCAGGCGCACCGGCATCGAGGACACCACACTGGAGCAGTGGGACGCAATCCTCGACGTCAACGCCAAGGGCGTATTCCTCGGCACCAAGGCAGCCATCCCCGCCCTGCGCGACGCAGGAGGCGGCTCCATCGTCAACATATCCTCCGTCGCCGGGCTCATCGGCAGCAAGAACGGCATCCCCGCCTATCAGGCGAGCAAGGGCGCCGTCCGCCTCCTCACCAAGTCCACCGCCATCCAGCACGCCTCCGACAACATCCGCTGCAACTCCGTCCACCCCGGGATGATCATCACCGAGATGACCCGTGAGACCCTCGCCATCCCCGAGATGCGAGACTTCTACGACCAGAACATCCCCCTCGGCAGGCTCGGCACCGTCGACGACATTGCCAACGGCGTCCTCTTCCTCGCCTCCGACGACTCCTCCTTCGTAACCGGCTCCGAGCTAGTAATCGACGGCGGCCTAGTCGCCCAGTAACCGCCAGATCCAGGCGCCATTCAGTCCCCTCTCCCTTGGGGAGAGGGTTAGGGTGAGGGGAAATCTCTCGCCAACCTGCATGCTTCTAGTCCAGAAGCCTCCTCGTGCTTTTCGTCCCATTCTTTCGCTATACTAAAGTTGGCCGCTCACCCAATGCCCACACGGAAGGCTCACCATGCCCACGCTCGAAAGCATCACCATCAAAGGCTTCAAGAGCATTCGCGATGTCACGGTCGAACTCCGCGACATCAACGTGCTAATAGGTGCCAACGGCTCCGGCAAGTCAAACTTCCTAGAAATCTTCTCGTTCCTGCGTACGATTCATGCGAGTCGCCTTAGCGAGCAACTCGTTGACGAAGCCCTAGCCCTACGCCAATATATCGCACGTGGTGGCGGTGCAAGCAGGCTGCTTCACTTTGGCCCAAAGTTCACCGAAAACGTCGAAATTGGGATAAAGTTCGACCGGTCTGCCGAATACAGTATCTTAATGGATTACACAGATGCTGATACTCTTAGCATCAATAGGATCTCTGCGAGATATTCTCTCGCGCCTTCGAACGAAATGCTGTCGGAAGACGCACCCTCAGTGAGGAAAAACATACCCGGCACAGGTTCACTTGAGATACTGTCGCATGACGACGCATTTCATAGGCTTCTGTCTAGCTGGCGACTCTACCACTTCCACGACACCAGCCGCTCCGCTCCCATCAAGAAGACCGCCAACCTCCACGACAACCGCTACCTCCGAGCGGACGGCTCCAACCTCGCCGCCTTCCTCTACCTCCTCCGCGAGAAGCACCAGGACTCGTACAGGTTCCTGCGCAACACCATCCGCCTAGTCGCGCCCTTCTTCGACGACTTCATCCTCGAACCGCTCGCGCTCAACCCCGACACCATCCGCCTCGAATGGAAGCACGTCGGCACCGACGCCTACTTCGACGTATCCTCGCTCTCCGACGGCACCCTGCGCTTCATCGCCCTCGCAACCCTCCTGCAGCAGCCCGTCGAACTGCGCCCGTCCGTCATCCTGCTCGACGAGCCCGAGCTTGGCCTGCACCCATTGGCAATCACAATGCTGGCATCCATGGTCAAGAGCGCGTCAGTCGAGACGCAGGTCATACTCGCAACCCAGTCCCCAATCCTGCTCGACCACTTCGAGCCGGAAGATGTCCTCGTCGCAGACAGAGAAGACGGCGCCACCAAGTTCACCCGCCTCAATTCTGATGATCTGGCAATATGGCTCAAGGACTACAGCATCGGCGAGCTATGGGAACAGAACGAATTCGGTGGTCGTCCCGCTTCTGAAAGGCAGATTCCCGGTCGATGACCCGCCTTATTGTCCATGCCGAAGGCCCAACAGAAGAGGCTTTCGTGAATGAGGTACTCAGCCAGCATCTTTATCATCTTGGATACACCGATGTCAGCGCGCGCATCATTGGGAAGAAAAGACAGCGAGCTCGGCGTGGCGGCATTGTCCCTTGGCAAATTGCGCGTCAAGGGATTCTGAATCATCTAACCCGAGACCAAGGACTCCACGTCAGCACATTAGTTGACTACTATGCTTTGCCGCATGACTGGCCCGGCCTCAACGATGCACCTTCGGCACCAACAATCTCTGACAAAGCGCAAGCGATCGAGGATGCTCTTCTTGACGACGTATCTGTCGCAATGGGCACATCCTTCAACCCGAACCGCTTCGTGCCCTTTGTAATGATGCATGAATTCGAGGCCATGCTCTTCAGCGACTGCCCCACATTCGCAACTGCAATCGGCCAATCAGACCTGAGCCCCAGCCTTCAGGCTATCCGAGACAACTTCGCCAGCCCGGAAGAAATAGACGATTCGCCAGACACCGCGCCGTCCAAGCGCATCGAAGCCCTGCATCCCGCATATCAGAAGCCCACAATGGGACTGCTGGCAGCACAAAGCATCGGCCTGCAAGCAATCCGCAACGAATGCCCCCACTTCGCAGCCTGGCTGCACCGCCTCGAAACACTGCCATGACCGCCTCAAGAAGACCAGGGACGAAACGACCAATATCACCGAGCATGTAGCGCAATTTAACTTCTTTACACATTGAATAATATTATCACTACGAAAGTTCTGTGGTATAACTTAATTATCATATTTATGCTGAAAAGCATGAGCAATCAATAATGACCACAAACCAGTCGTCACTAGAAGTCCTCGTCGGCACACTCCAGGGCGAAATCAGCGGCCTCAAAAGCCGCATGGACGACATACACCGCCTCATGATGGTCCTCATCGGCATCGCAGGCGGCGGCCTCGTCACGGCGCTTGTGAGCGTAGTCCTGCAATTGATGAAGTAAAATCCCGATCCGCATCCCCGAGCGTCTCCCCTGAAATCGCCCCCTCGTACAGCCCATCCCGCCCCCCGAACTCCGCCAGTATCGCATCCACCACCACCTCGTACTCCGCGCCCCCAAGCTCCTCCTCCACGCTGCCCACCGTCTCCGGCCGCCACG
>MPND01000207.1 GCA_002238855.1 SAR202 cluster bacterium bin90 | reverse complement strand
GTCCCTTCAAGGCCGACCAAGCCCGTATCTCCAAGGAGAGGTGAACAGTGGGGGAATTACGACCAGCCCGTCTCCACTACGACCCAGAACCCGTCCTGAACAACGATATTTATAATGGCCGGTAGACGACATTCATTTTGGCCGCCGAAGTGAGTAGATTTGACTATCTCGCACAGGAGGTACCGGATGGTCACAGATCAGCAGGTACTACTACTGAGGCGGAGGATTATGGAAGGCAAGACACAACAGGCATCAGCGGCAGCGGCGGGTATGAGCGCAAGGGGCGCACGCAGGTGGCGAAGCGGACCGTTGCCGTCGGAGAAGAAGAAGCGAAGTTGGCGAACGCGCCCGGATGCGTTCTCGGGGGTGTGGTGCGAGATACTGAGCTGGCTTCAGCATAAGCCGGATGCCGCAGCCACGAGCTGCTCGGTCGGTTGATACGCCGTCATCCTGAGCGCTTCAGAAAGAGCCATCTCCGCACGCTGCAACGGCGAGTGCAACAATAGCGTAGGGTTATGGCGCAGGATTTGGTGTATGCTTCTGGCGAACGGAGTGAAGAGATAGAGGCTGACCAAAGGAACATCAGACCCGTGGGCGTCAATTAGAAGCTGCAGAAATTTCGGTAACTGCGATGATACTTTATGGGCCACCTGGGACTGCTGGACCTCGTGTTGCCGGGGTCTGACGGCATCGCGCTGATGAACGACATCCGAAAGAAGGCGGACGTGCCGGTCATCTTCCTGTCGATGTACGGCCAGGACGAGACCGTCGCCAGGGCTCTCGACGTGGGGGCGGCGGACTACCTGGTCAAGCCCTTCTCGCCGACGGAGCTGGCGGCGAGGATCAGGGCGGCGCTCAGGAAACGGCTGGAACCCTTCCAGGGCGAGCCGTCGGGACACTACGCCGCCGGGGGGCTGGGCATCGACTACGCCCTGCGCCGGGTGACGCTGGACGGGGAGCCGGTGGAGTTGACAGCCACGGAGTACGCGGTGCTCTACGAGCTTACGGTCCACGCCCCCCGCACGCTGACCCACACCGTGCTGCTACAGCGAATCTGGGGTCCGGAGAAAGTCGGCGAGCCCTGGCTGGTGCGGGACATGGTGAGGAGGCTCCGACGCAAGCTGGGGACGATGCGGACAACCCCAGGTACATCATCACCGAACCCCGCGTCGGCTACCGGATGGCGCAGGGGGAGGCTGCGAATGGGGAACCGTCCACCACTCCCTGAGTGCGGGGAGCGCTTTCTTTATATATGGGGATGGCAACGATAAGGGCGTGGGCGTGGCCCTCCTTGCCTCCCGCATCTTCACCCTGCGACCGTCATGATGAGTTGGGGAATTGTTCCATTGCCGGTGCTCGCCGCGAAGCAGTAAAATAAGGTGTAGAACTATGCTCGGAAGTGAGGGGAGAATGAGAGAAACAGGGACACCATCCCGCCAGCGCAGGCCCCGCGAGGAGGCCGTTCGCCTCGGCAAGGAGATTTACCAACGGGACATCCTGCCCCAGGTTCAAGCCGACCACTTCGGTGAGTACGTCGCCATCGACGTGGACAGTGGGAATTGGGCGGTTGCCGACAACGAGAACAACGCACTGGAGCGCCTGCGAGGGGTGTGCCCCGACGCTATCAATGTGTTGATGGAGCGAGTCGGGTATC
>MPND01000040.1 GCA_002238855.1 SAR202 cluster bacterium bin90 | reverse complement strand
AGTGTTCGGCGTTATCCAAAGTTTCATCCTTCGGCGTGCGCTCGGACAAGCAGAGATAGCTCTGTTTCAGGTGTTGGGACACGTTCAAGGCCTCCAACACGTCGAAGCCCTGGTCCTTCAGGGCCTGCTTGTACGACTCGAAGGTGAACTCGGTATCGAACAGCAGCCTATCGTAAACGTAGGTCTGGGATCTGCGTGTGATTTCCCGCTTAGGCCTAAATAAGTCGTCGAAGACGAAAATGCCGCCGTCCTCCAGAACCCGGTGGACCTCGCTCAGGATCTTGCGCTTATCCGGCACGTGATATATCACGGCTTGGCTCCATACGTGAGTGAATGAGCCGTCTGGGAAGGGAAGATCAGTGGCAGAGGCCTTCTCGAAGGCTACCTTGTCCCTGAGTTCGGGGCATAGCTCAGCCCGTTTTTCCAGTGCGTTGGCGACGCGGACTCCGCTGAGGTCAATGCCCGTCACCCTTCCGCCGCTCTCGTTAGCCAGCCAGATGGCGATGGTTCCGTTGCCGCAGCCCAAGTCCAGGACCGATGAGTCCTGGCCAATGCAGGCCTTCTCGGCCATCGTCCGGTTCAGCCTGTCGCACGCTTCGAGGAAGTCTATGTCGCCCCTCTTGTCGAAAAGGCCCCAGTGGACGCTTCCATCTTCGTCCCACACCAACTGGTATGTGCTATCTTGCGAGTCGTAATATTCTTCGGTCTCTTGTTCAGAAAATCTGCTAACCATGTGTTACTCCCCCGATATGTTCAACGAGTCGGTTGCCGTTGGTGATTCGGGGTCTTCCACGGGACAGACGCACAGCATTTCTGGCGTTACGAATCCCCTGGGCGTGTAGGATAATTCTGAATTGACCGTACGTAGCTTGGCCGCAAGGCCGCCAAAAAGCCAAAGCATCATAAAAGCAACTGGTATTTGGTGAATACGCAGGTTGACCCGGCGGTGAAGCTCAGACTAGAGGACCTAGGGGAGAGGGTGGAAAACCCCAGTGATGGGACGGGGAAGCTAAGGCTCGCAGGGATAGTTATATCGCTCGCGGCCACGATGATGCACCGAGATTGGGTGACAATGCCCCAGTCGGGGGCTGCTAGAGGGTGTCTGCATAGAGTACGTTAGAATCCTTGGGCGCGGAGGCCTCGCCAGCCTCCAACATCAACCACTACCCATCTGACTGCGCCCGAGTCTAGCATCAGATCTGCGACACGGTCAAGGCCGCGTAGTAAGTACAGGGGTTGGAGCTCGGTTATGGCGAGATCACGGAGAGTAGGGCTGGATGCTGAGGGGCTTGAGAGATCATAGGCAGGATGGAGCCGCCGCCGCTTCCGGTGCGGACGGCACATTTGGGCTGTGGGCTGCGCTCAATGGTGTGTTCCCTACGACAGATCACCAGCGCTGCTGGAATCACCGGACGCCCAACATGCAGGCCAAGTTGCCGAAGGCGCTGCATCCGGAGGCGAAACGCAGGCTGAAGGGGATGTCAATTGCGCCTACGCGGTCTGAGTGCGAGTACTGGAGTCGGTGTTCAGTGAGGTGAGATTGAGGACCGTTGTAACGAGGCGGATGAAACGTCGGAACAGCGCACTGCATCTTGTGTTCAAGGTGGCGCTGAGGCTGAGTGAGTGCTGGAGACCGCGCTGAATGGAGGGCGGAACCCGATACACTTGCTGGTGGACGGAGCGAGGTTCGAGGACGACATATAGTCCGAGTTGCCGTTGATTGACGAAGAGGCAGTCGCTGCCTGATGAGCTAGATCGCCTGGAAGGACTTTCCACAAGACTTGACACAAGCTCCGTCCAAAACCGGCATTGTTGTCAGTAGACATTGCTCGGTACGAACAGTTATGTAGAACAGGGATGACAATTATTGTCGCGTATCAGTTTCAGCAGTAGTCATCTTCGAACACTGCAACGCCGAGTGCGACAATTGCGTAGGATTATGGCGAGAGAGCTGTTGTAAGCCTCTGGTGAACGGGGTGAAATGATTGAGGCTGACCAAAGGAACATCAAGCCCCTGGGCGTCAATTAGAAGCTGGGAAATTTGCTGCAACATATTCCGATGAGGCAACAGGGCGACCATTATAAATGTCGTTGTTTAGGCGCAGTGCCCCAGACCACAGCCAGTACGTGTCAGGGGAGAATCGCTTCTGTCTGCCTCTCAAGGATTGTCTATCTTAGTAGCAGGACACTTTGAATGTGAAGTTGCCGATGTATAACCGGTACATCAAGAAACAGATACGTCTCATTCGTCAGGCGTAATGAGGTGTCTTACTTCCGGCAGAGGATCATCCTTTGCTATTTCCAACCATCCAGATATTGCAGGAGAGTCGGCATATCCTTTCTGAGCCATAGATTTTGCAAGCTGAGCGCATAGAAATCTTAGCGTAGGAACGGAGTTACCGTCTTCGTGTTCGCGATCATAACGCAGCTCTTCCGCGAGATACAGGAGTCCAGGCAACGCTAGTTGGCTAATGGCTTCCTGCTGCTCTGTATTCCCACCCTCAAATATCCAAGTGGCGGCTTCTAGTGCGTTTGGAAGCGCAACTTTTCGGCGCGTACCTACCGCAACCCCGATTTCGCGCACTAGGTCATTAGGAGGCGGGGTTATGACATCAGAGCCAGAAGTCGCGACGGACATCCAAGATTGAAGCGTGGATATAGATTGCATAACTTGCAGACCATCGTCAGAGGTGAGCCCCATCCTTATCCAGCCGGATAGGTCATCAACACGATCTGGCATTGCCCTAACCAAGCCCAGTAACACTGCGTAGACAAAGGCTACTCTTTCAGCGTATATAGGGTCCGAAATCCGCGCGGAGAATCGCTTTACATTAATGTCTCGCATGGAGTTAACCTTCACATAAAGGTCTTTGGCAACATCTTCTGGAATTTCAATCTTCCCCAAGATTGAACGAATGCCATAAGCTCCGCGCCTCCGAGAGGAGAGACCAATCGTTATCGTCTTTCTCTCGCCTAGCAAGTTAGCAGCGACGACCTGCATACAATCCAATAGGTGCCTCTGTTCTGCGCTAGATAGAGACAGTGAATATCCGTACCGTTCAGCGTAGTCCAACGCCGAACCAACTTGGTAGAGTGAGGTTTCCGAAAGAGATAAATCATCACTTAATCCGTCAAGTTTACTCAAGAACTTTTGCCGAAATAAGTGGTCCGCTTGACCGCGTTTCAATTCAGGCAACGCCAGATATAGCCACCCTCTTGACCTATGTGTGAATATGTCAGGATTGATAGTTCCAGATTTTGACCATAGTGCATTTACCGCTCCTATTTTCTCATCATCTGTTACGCATCCCGAGTTCATTAAGAAAACCAATCTATGCGCTGCTTGCTCGCGCGCTTCGTTGTCTTCGCTTTTGAGGCCACTGATGAGAAAATTGACGACATTTACGTAGTCGTCTTCATTGTCCCGAGTACGAGCAGGCGCGGCGTTAGAATGGATTACCAACGAGCCGGGGTCAAGGTAGCCAGGTTCTGCTGCAAGTCCGTCCAATCCTTCAAGAGGCATAGCTAAGAGACGCAAAGCATATTGAGCACGTCGTTCATCAGGGAGAGCGGACCAAGAACGCTCCAACAGGTTGGAAATGGGACGACCAAAGAGGATATTTCCTCTGATATTCGGGTTCGTTAGGCAATCAATACCTAACTCCAAAGCGGCGGCGGCAAAATCACCCGAAAGACGCAGAACAAGACGGGATAGGACTTCCAATGCCACGCGCATTCGTCCAACCCAAGCGTTGAGTTGGGGTGGAATATCTGCCGCATTCAATCGAGGAAACGCATAAACGATTACACCCTTGCATATCTCAGCAAGCGTCTTTGCGGAATCCTCGGACAAGGTGGCAACACGATTACGCGCCAGAACACGATCAAGAGTCTTGTCTCCATCGTCGCTGCACACCCGTAGTACGAGACGAATGGACAAGTCCGGCGCAATCGTTGCCAATTTCTCTGCCGCCGATGTCAAGACCTCTTTCTGTCCCAGCGAAAGGGGCATGCGGTATTTGCCACTGGGAATGTTGGTGGGTGGCAGGCCTGTGACTTCCAACAGCCGCAGACCTCTGAACGAGGATACTGCTCTATCGTATTCCTCATTTGAAATCCGCATGCCCACGCTTCGCTTAGTTCCCAGGTCAAATGCTGGTGCCTCATCGCGCTCTTCCTTACCGCGAATTCTGCGGGTCAGAATGTCAATCTCCTGTAAGGTGTCGCACTTTAGCGAAGCCAGCCTTTCCCATCTCCTACCGAATTCCTGTCGATTCTCCCAAGTTAACGCGGACGCCAATGCCCAGCTCTCTCGCGAGGCGTTTTCAATGGTGCCGTTTCGAGCGTAGTTTTCGCGTATAAGGTCGAGTGCGTTTTGTACAAGTGGCTCTGATTCATCCGAACGCCCTGCCTCAGTGAGCAACGCAGCCTTCCGAAGCATCCAGATAGGATCGCAGTTAGCGACATTCCAGTTATCGAGCCGTTGGTTGAGCACATCAAAGTCCAATGACAAAATATTCCAGAGACAGCGTTCGTGCTGCAACTGATGAGCGACATCAATATGATCGTTGGCGCTTGGCTCCAAGGCGTCAAGACGCTGCTCGAAAAGTGCTTTGTTGCAATCCGTTCTTGCGACGGTAATGAGTACAAGCCCTACCGACCTCCAGGCCTCTCGAATGTCAGTCCAATCAGTACGGGCTTCTACGACTCCCTTGACTGTATGCTTTTCGCAGTCTATCGAATTCAGGACTTCTTCCGCTTTCTCCTCAAGGTTCGGCTTGAGTGGTTCAAGCAGTATTTCACACCGCCACATCAGTTCACGAATGGCGTGGAGTTGTTCTACCGGAGCTAACTCAGGCAGGGCATTCAGAATTGGCGATTCCCATTCATTCGTGTTCCAGCTAAGTCTCTCTTGTTCTTCACTCAATGGAAACACCAACCAGCCTGGATATAACTCCCTGTTGTGTTTCCAAACTTCAAGCGCTTTCCTGACTCGCTCTAATTCTTCCTTCTTGTCAAAGGGCTTTTCACTATTCCTCTTTCTTTCGGGTTGTATTTGGGGAATCTTAGAAGCAAGATCTTCAACAGGTTGAAGCGATTCCGGCACATTCAATTTATTGTCGACGGGAATGGAGGGCCAAATTGTCCGGTCATAAGGCTTGCCATTCTCAAGGGTGTGCAACACCCATCGAGCTGCATACTCATGACGCAAGTGTTCAGGCCACTGCTGAGCTTTCGGATGTCTAGCAAGGTCAATGGGAACAATGCCGCGGTCTTCCAGCATGCGCCTCCTATGGTTGGACAGGTCAAGCCAATCCACCAAGTATATTTTCGGCGCGGCTTCACCCAGGTTATCGCGCACCCAACCCGACCATTGCAGGAAGTTCGGGTCATCTCCAGAGAATCCAATCAGGCAGAAAACGGTCTCCATCATCGCCTGCTGAACGGTGTTCACGAATGGGGCGTACTTTGTGGGATATGTTCGGTAGTCCTCCTCCGTGAATATGAGGGGGAAATGCGATGGCAATGATCCATTCAACTTCACGATGCGCGGTTGGCTCTTGAGTGGAATCTCATCCATGTTCTGAATTACGCTATACGCGCGTTCGGTTATGTAAGGAGTCGTTCGCTCCAATAACGTGTCCCAGTTCGTCGTAAATACATCGCGCCAAGGAAGACGCAGAAGGCGCACGTGCATATCGCCGGGGCTAAATTCATTATTTCTGACAAGTTCCTGCAGGAACTTGTTCAAGTCGCTTCGCCCAAAGCCTGTTTCGTATTCCTGTGCCAACCGCAGCGCATCATTAGCCGCGACAGCGTCCTTACCCACATTTTGTGAAACATCGTCTGCGTACTGCGGATACAGCCTGTTAAACAACTCCTTTGTAATGTCCCGCCATAACGGAATACCGAGCTCATCCGATTCGATCGATATTGCATTCCTACTGAAGCCAGCTCCGACCATAATCGACGCTCTGCCATTAGGACGCTCCCATAAGGCGTCACGCACCCGATTCATATGGCTCTGGTCTGGAAAAGACAGGGATTGAGGCAACAGTCCGACTCCTGAGAATATCTGGCACTGGCATGTCTCTACCGCAAATGCGACTCGCTATTGTCGTCCATCGTAGCATAGAACAAACTATCAAATGAATGAACTCGGAGTGCGTGTTCAACTGACAGCGCGCTGGACGACAAATTGACTAAACCTACTCTGTATGGTCCAACTGTCCACACATTGCAGGTAGCTCCCCTGGCAATGGTGGATGCACAAGGTGGCGCAAGTATCGACTGCAATTGCCGACACTTAGCCTTCAACGCTTGCCCAATCCAAACGGCCACCGATTCGGCTTTCTGACGGGAGAATTAAGGAACTCCTCGAGTTCCCCGTGGTCCAGAACTATCTGGTCCGACACGCTCGACGCGTCGTCTATCACCCAGTTCGGTATGTCCTCGCGCAAGTCGCGCAGCGAGCGAGTGTCCACCCCTATCAGCACATGTCTACCCGAGAGCGTCCATTGACCTGTCGGAGGATGACGCTCCTTCGTGTACCTGTCGGCGCTCAGAAGTCCCAACAGCACCTTCTCGGAACGCTCATACGCCCTGCTCTGCACGCCACTGAGCGTAACGGGTTCGAGCCACGCCGGAGCCGGCATTCCCTCCGGCAGGTTGCGCTCAAACAGCCGGCACAGCAGATTAGACGACATCTGAAGCACATCCACGTCTCTGTACGCATCCTCGGGCATCGTCTCGAGGATGGTGGACATGTCCTTCAGATACTGCCGGTAGAACGACGTGGACAGCGTGTCCTGTATCCTGGACACCGACGCCTGCAGTCTCTCCCGCGCCGCAGGCCTGTTGCCCGGGAGCGAAGTCTGCGTGTATATCATCATGCTGCGCTTGATTATCTCGGGCTTGAAGCGCCTCGTGTCGAAGTTCATCAATAGCGCGATGCACGGGTACTCGTCGCCGTGCGAGATCTCCCCGTCCTTCACAACCTCGTCGGCGTACTGCCGGAACCGGTTGTTGGACACGTCGTCGAAGATTACGGGGTGCCGCCTGAATTCCTGCCTCAGGCCCCTGACCCGGGAGGGCGTGAACAGGTTGTTGGGCACGAAGCCCTTCTTGCCGTAGCCGAACATAGAGATCATCAGCGTGTTCGTAAGGCTGCTCTTGCCGCAGTCACTCCGTCCATACAGTATGGCAAACATCGGCTGCTGGAACTCCAGGCCTTGCCGGATGTTGGCGTTTCTCAGGTCGCACATAAATGGAGCGAAGTATATCCAGGACATGAACCCGAAGTAGTCGCGCTGCAGCCTGTCCACGTCGCCAACGAAGTCATCCTCGTAGTTATTGAAGAACTCCAGAAGCAGCCCCGCATCACGCCTTACGTTCTCAGCCTTCACATCAAGGTTCAGCTCGCTTCCCTGCAGCGTGAATGTCCCACGCCTGTTGTATGACAGTGATGGCAGGGCAGCGCCTTTGTCTTCCTCCTCCGGGCGCGCCACGGGCATGCGCCGTGCCTGCCTGACCACGGCGGGAGTTATCGGGACGTTTGGAGAGCCATTCCTGCCGCGCTCCAGGTCCGGCATCGCCGCACGCTGCACATTGGGCACGTTGTTTACGTTAACCAGGATGTTGGCCGAACCGTACTCCGCCTCCTGCTCCGTCTCGGGCGGTACGTACATCGTGACTTCTCGCCCCGTTGCCTCTACCTCCTTGAATAACGGCGCCTCGTCCACCGGCATCACGCCGGCGACAGCCGGTTTGTCCCTCACCACCATACTGCTGACCGAAGTAGCCAGCACGTCTTCATACTGCCCGCGGTAGTGCTCCCATGCCAGATCGTCATTGTCATAGACGACGAGCGTCTCAGCCTGGCGACCGGAGAAGGCCGTCTCGGACAGGTTCGCGGAACCAACTACGACTCTCCGCATCCCGTCACGTTCGAGCAGATATATCTTGGCGTGCGCGATCGCGTCCTTCACAACGAAGAATCGTGCCCTGCCGTCGGCGACTCGGTCGTGGAGTATCTCCCTTCGTTCAGGGCTCACACCGGCTATGGCGACGAAGCCTCTGCTGAGGCGCTCGTCTATCTGCTGCTGAAAGTGGATGATCTGGCGCGGCTCACGTCCCAGTATGCCGCCATGCCCGAAGATGCACTCGAATCTCTCATAGTCGTAGTCGCGCAGCAGGCCCATAATCATCGGAATGCTCGCGCTGTAGGTCAACGCCCGCATCGAAGTGAAACCGCCAAAGAGGCTGTCGCGGTCGAAGACTCCGGTGTCTTCCGAACGAGCGTACAGCAAACTCAGCAGCGGACTCTTCGTCTTCGAGTCAGGATCGTCGAGAAGCAGACTTCGCTGCGTCATCTTGCCGTTGTCAGGGGTCATCATGGCTAATGTCCAATCGGGCGAATTTGGACGGAGTTTATCATGGTGTCAGAATGAATCCATCAGGCAGCGCATCGCCGGTGAGTTTCAACCAAATTCAGCAACCGGGCACTCGGGAATTTCGTCTTATGTGCTGCGCACAGGATCTGGATTCGAGATAAGAATGAAATTCCTGCGAACACCGCAGGTGCGTCCATGAAGCTCAGGAAGGTGCGCGGACTTTCAGCAGCATCGATCTGCATCCGCACTCCCTTGTTCGCGTCTCCGCCTGGCGACCCGGAGAAGGCCGTCTCGGACAGGTTCGCGGAACCGACGTCGTGTTCGTATAACTAACGCAACAACTGTTCATGCCGGGTGCGCCAGTAGTTGTTGCCACTTCTGCTCACTGTCTGAGGTTGGTTTCAAGATATATGGCTGCGACGACCCGTAAGTTGACGCGACAAACATTTCTGCCGCGCGTCAATTACTCATGTCGGTCAGTAGTGTCACGTATGGGGGTGATAAGATGTTAGCCTTACCGTAGAAATTACATGAGGCGAAAGGCTCGCAAATGGATGTCCAAATACTGAATCTCGAAGCCCTCTTCACTAAGAATATCCGTTACGATATCCCGCTCTTCCAACGACGATATGTGTGGGAACAGGAAGAGCAGTGGGAACCTCTCTGGGAGGATGTGCGGAATACGGCGGAGAACTGCATAGAAGAGAAGGGCCCCAATCAGGCGCACTTTCTCGGGGCGGTCGTGATCCAGGGCAGACTTCAACCCGTTGGAAGACTAGATCTCCGCATTGTTGTGGACGGCCAGCAGCGATTGACTACGATGCAACTGCTCCTGGACGCGGCCCAAGAAGTCTTTGAACAGCGCGGCTACGATGATCTGGCAGAATACTTCAATGAGTTTGTGCTCAACAAGAGAACGTTCCAAGGCGGAGATCCCGACAAAGCCTTCAAAGTGTGGCCTACGATGGGCGACCAGGATGCCTTCCGCCAGACCATGCATAACCACCTGCCAAGTGACGAGTACAGAGAGTCGCGCATAGTCCGCGCGCATGAGTTCTTCAAGCTCCAGATCAGCCAGTGGCTTGACGAGCAGCCAGACCAGACTGACACGCGAGCCGAAGCCCTGGAACGAACTCTTGCCTACTTGCTGCAAATGGTCGTCATCGACCTTGCACCCAACGAAGAGCCGCACGTCATATTCGAAACCCTCAATGCGCGCGGTACTCCTCTGCTCCAGTCGGACCTGGTGAAGAACCTTATGTTATTCGAGGCGGGTCAGGAGGACTCATCGGACACGACACGGATATGGGGCTTTGATACCGAATGGTGGAATGAAGAAGTCTTCCAGGGCAGGCTTTTGCGGCCCCGTGTCGATGCCTTCCTGAACTTCTGGCTTGTCATGCGCAGGCGGGAGGAGATAGCTCACAATGACGTGTTCGCGGTTTTCCGTCGCTATTTTGCGTCTGAAGGCAATTCCGACATCAACGCCGTTGCAGATGATCTTCACAAAGCTGGTAAGGCTTATATGGCGCTTGAGAGGCGCGAAGTTTCTGACGAAGTGAAGCCTTTTCTCTATCGCATAGGTGTGCTGCGGGCGGGCGTGTTGACACCTGCCCTGATGTGGTTGCTTTCATCGGATGTCCCTATGGAACAGATACTTAGAGCGCTTCAGGCGCTTGAGAGCTATCTTGTTCGACGGATGGTATGCGGCATGACGACCAGGGGCTATGGCCGACTCTTTATCGGATTAGTAAGCGCGTTGGAAGAGGCGGGACCGGAGAATGCTGGTGAGGCGGTCGTCCAGTATCTGAAGGGACAGACAGCGTACGCTACACAGTGGCCGGACGACCAGCAGTTGGAAGACGCCTTCTTACAGCGCCCGGTTTACCGCCTAATGACGCAGGGACGCACACGAATCGTTCTCGAGGGAATAGAGACTGGCCTGCGAACCAACAAGGCAGGAGATCAGTCCGTACCACGGGATCTGACGATCGAGCACGTCATGCCGAGAGCATGGCGTAGGCGCAGCCTCTGGAGCCTGCCCGCCGATGTTGAAGATGAAGGGAGGGCGGCGGCGAACCGTGACCGTCTCATCCATACCATGGGCAATCTCACTCTCGCCAACGGCAGACTGAACACAAGCCTTTCCAATCGCCCCTGGGAAGAAAAGAGGCAGGAGCTACACGACCATATTGTTTTGTTCCTCAACAAAGACCTCGTTAAAGAGCAGGAGTGGAACGAAGATCGAATTGAGACCCGCGCTCGCTCGCTCGTGCAGGTGGCAATCAAAGTCTGGCCGTACGCGGATTGTGTGTAAGGGCCTGTCGGGATTGAATATGGAAGAACCGATCAGAGGTTGATTGATGTGTCGTTCCGGACTGACAACTCTATCCCAGGGTACCTTAGGCTCCAAAGGGGCCCTCTACGGCGACCCTGCGGGACGGCTATTGGGGCCAGGCCGAGAACGGCGATTTTGCCGCCAGACCGCCGATTTAGTTCCTCGAAGCTGACGAGGTGAACGCCATCATCAGAGCAGCGCCTAATCCGAAGTCGAAGCTGATGATGCCGGACCAGTGGCGAGTGGGTCGGCGTGTCTCAGAGGGGCTCGACCTCGAAGTGCGGGATCTGTCCTTCAATACGCCCAACCCGACGGTCAGAGTACGTTCCGGCAAGGGCGGTGTGTAAAAGGCGGAGTAATAATGTGCCATGTAGGCGGCTCGACGGCCTGATTTAGGTGTCGCTGTTCAGGGAAACCGCGGTGGTCCATCATTGCCCCGCCCTTGTATATTAGTAATTGTTCTCAATAGTGACTTCACAGACGTGGAGTGGGGTGCGAGATACTGAGCTGGCTTCAGCATAAGCCGGATGCCGCAGCCACGGAACTGCTCGGTCGGTTGATACGCCGTCATCCTGAGCGCTTCAGCAGGAGCCGTCTCCGTACGCTGCAACGGCGAGTGCAACAATGGCGTAGGGTTATGGCGCGGGAGTTGGTGTGTGCTTCTGGCGAACGGAGTGAAGAGATAGAGGCTGACCAAAGGAACATCAGACCCGTGGGCGTCAATTAGAAGTTGCAGAAATTTCGGTAACATAATCGGTTCAGGCAACAGGAGCGGCCAGAATAATTGTCGTTGACCAGTCCCAACACCATCGACTACGTTAGCTGCAGATTGCATACGGAAACTGGGGTAATCCGGAAGGCTTCGGTCAGAGTTAGATTAGTCGGGGGTGGGACTGAACACTTGAGATACGACGACCGTACCACTGCAAGACATCGAAACCTGACAAGTATTCTTGTTCGTTTGGCGGCTAAAGTTCCGCGCTAGTTACTGGATTCAAGAGTTCTGCAAGGGTCTTGGCTTTCGCGGTGTTATAGTTGTCCTGATTGACTCTTACGTACTGCCACTTGATGCCATAATCTGTCGCCAACCGTCGGCACCACTCAGTCATGGCAGCGTCTTTGGCTGTAGTTCCTTCCCAAACCCGACCCTTCGTCTCGATTACCCAGTTGACCTCTCCCAAGTCAGTATTTTGTACCACCACCCAATCAGGATGATAGAAGCCAATGGCACCACTTGTCTTGATGTAATTGACACGGAATTGAGTCCCCGAGTCACCTTGATCAGTGGTGCCCAGTGACGCGAAGCGAGCGACATCGCCTGCCTGATCGAGGAATTCTGCGAATTGTCTTTCAAAGTCGTTGTATGTAGCCACGTAGTTAAAGATGGTCTTGTTGGCTTGAAGTGGAGGCAGATTTCGTCGCCACTGAAATGACTTCGTCTGTGACAAACGAAATTCAGCTTTCTCAAACTCGACGGTCTGTCTTTCAACGGTCAGATTAGAGATTATTCGGGCCAGATAAGCAGCGATCGCTTCCTGGACTTCGAGTCGCCTGAGATGTTCCCGTACTTTTGTCTCATGGACATCAATCGACTTGCCGAAGCATTGGCTAGCCACATAGGATTTAATCCGTGGGTAAAGTTCGGCGAACCGATTTGGTAACTTGCCTCTATCAGTCACCTTATTCGTGATGGAAGCCAGCAGCTGCTGGGCTTGGGGAAGATCTCCCGCTGCTGCTAAGTCTGTGCTGTGCACTTCAGTTTCAGTGGTAGCGAATTCCATCTTGAGTCGATTCCTGAAGGGCTCTTCAAGATCACCCTCCTCAAAGATCGGTTGAAGCTTGTCCGTTTCAAAGTCTGAAAGTTTGCGCATATCATGCGTAAGGCTAGGCTTGGTCAAAGGAATTGCTATGTCAAAGGCGGCGCGCTCTTTGATAGCTTCAATCGTAACTGGAAGTGGAGGATCATTGCTGGTGCTAACTACACCAACTCCCTCGCTTTCAAGTTGACCGTGCAATATTCGGAGAAGGTTTCGTGTACCCAGCACTTCCAGCGTTTGTGTGCGATCGGGGCTCACCCCAGACAGCAATCGCAGGCCGCGGCCAACCACTTGCTCAGGAAGGATTTCGGCTCTTGCAGAGAATGGTCGTAGCCCAAGTACAACTGTAACGTTCCGTACATCCCACCCTTCTCGTAACATCATCACGCTGACGATGACCTTCACTTTGTTGTCGGCCGAGTCGATGTCACGAGCGGCGGCCCGAGCTGCATCGAGGTCTTTCTTGTTGATATCGCCGCTGGTGTCTGTGTGTATGACTAGAACCTCGTCGTCCTTGAACCCTAGTTCACTGGTCTTACGCAGGTATTCTCCTATCGCATCCGCGTGATTGTTCCGCTCGGCCATGATAAATAAGACTGGAACAGTCCCAAAGTTGCTCAGTACGCTCTCGTGTTCCCTCCATCGCTGAACAGCGGCATGAAGCCAGTATTGGTACTTTTCCGGGGCGTTCTTTGCGGTTACGCTGTCCGGGTCTTCCGTTGGCTGATCGGGGTCGTCCTCCTTAGTGACTATAATGGGAGCTTTGACGATCCTGTCTTCTACAGCTTGCGCCAAGGGGTAGTCACAAATCGTCCACGGGAAGTACATTCCGTTCTGGTCCTTGGGAGTAGCGGAGAAGTCCAACCACGCGGCCAGACCATTGGGTAGGGAGCGGTGAATGGAGAGTAGCGACTGGCTCCACTGCAGTTCTTGGTCGTGTACATGATGTGCTTCATCATTGAGGACCACAAGGTGGCTTAGTTCTTTTATTCGTTCAAGCATCGAGCGATTTGAGGACGTCAAATTCGACGTGGAGTTAGGCCCGAGAAGTACGTCGATCGCATTCTCAGCGGTCCACTCTCTATCCCCAGATTCGTAGAGTTGCTGGATATTAGTGATGAACAGGTTTCCAGATGGATCCGGCTCGGTATCTTCCCCCCTAAGGAAAACCTTCTGTGAGAACCGATCCCTCCACTCGGGTGGGATCAGCGGAATGTCGCGGAAAACGCGATTGCTGGCAAAATCCTTTTCGAGCCTCTGGTATACGATGATGTTTGGAGCAATAACTAGGAAATTGGTGGACAACTCGGAGTCGGGTACCATCTTCTTGTGGAAGTGGGCCCATACAATGGTCATGGCCATCACCCAAGTTTTGCCTGAGCCTGTAGCCATCTTGAAAGCGAACCGACGTAGGTTCTCCGGAGGAAGGTCTTGAACGCCCTCTCTGTCAATCTCAGGAATGTACCGGCGAACTTGCCGACGGCCATTCATCGTGGTTTGAAATACAATGTTGTCCGTCAGTAGGTCCCTCTTGTAGACGTCCGCAAAGGACTTTATCATCTCCTGGACATCACGTTTGTTGACAACCTCTGTAAGCCAGATCAGCGTCTCAATTGCCTCCCGTTGGCAGAAGTAAAACCGGAATGGGATTGGGTAACCAAGAACTGCGTGGTCCTCTTGGAACCAATACTCAAAGAGGCGCATAGACACTTGTGAAGCGCCCGGGTAACCGGCCTCTCGCCAGCGTTTGACCTCGTCACGAATCTTCGAAATCAGAAGCAACTGACTATCCCGCCTGCCATCCTGTTCGCGCCAACCAGTTGTGGCAGAATCGTCCTTCACAAGATGTGAAGTTGGTTCCTCCCAAGCCAACCTACCGGCTATTGTGGGAAGATCCTTGTCGTAAGAAATCAAGGCACGGGGCATGGGCTACACCTCCACGTCAAAAGCCTGCGACGTATCATTGCCGAAGACATCGACGACCTTTAGGAGGATGCGATAGCGTCCTGGCTGGTCGTAGCTATGTAGGTCGGAGACTAGAGACAGCTGACGGGCCCTTCGCGTTCGGTATGAGACCCAGCCCTGCATGAAAGTGTCACTCCGGAAGTCCCAATCTACAGCCCAATAGTCTATGTAGTCTGACCATTGTACAACTCTCGGACTCACTTCCTCTGGCAAAAGCTCGGAGTTCGGAATAACAAAGTCAGTGAGGGCAACCTGTACTGTCTGTCTCTTGGGCTTCTTGACTTCGGCTTCCAGGTAGGCGAGCTCAAAGAAGTGGATGTCTTCCGAATCGGGAGCCTGCTGCTCCATCACCTCGCGTGGAATCTGCAGAAGTATGAGTTTTACGCCTTTATCGCGTGCAATTTCATGCATCAGGCTGCCTCTGCGAACATCGCGATTCGGCCCGGCAAGACCCATCTCCCACTCCCAACCCAAGACGTGAACCTCTCCTTGCCTGACTTGGACACATTCATCAATCGCATCGTTTATTTCATCTATGGTGACAGGCGCATCGACAGATCCAATGTGAACCAAAGCCTTACCTTTCTTGCCATGCAAGTGAGCCATACCTGCAACTGGCTGCGCGCCATACAGCCTTAGGATAAAAGCCAGGTAGTCATAGAACGCTTGCTCAGATAGAGTGCCACTGCCTCCATCGCCGAAAGTGACTCCTTGCCAATAATGTCGCTCGTACTTTCCGAGATTGAGGACTTCAAATGGCCGGCAGGCCTCAATTTCAAGAAGGCGCTTGCGAGTCACATGAATTGCCCATCTACCAAGATCGCAGCCGATCCATCGGCGTCCAAGCTTCTCAGCGACCCCTAGTGTCGTACCTGACCCGCAAAAGAAGTCCGCCACGATTGACTCGTCATCTGAGGATGTCTTTACTATCCGTTCAAGCAAAAGCTCCGGCTTTTGAGTAGGGTAGTTGAGTCGTTCAACTCCCCTTGCCGCCACCGGGGGGACATCAGTCCAGATGTCCTGCAACATCACCCCAGGCATCTCATCCAAGAAGCGCTTATACGCCGGCATTCGGCCAGGCTCGTGAAGTATGCGACCTTCGTTAATCAGGCGGTCCATCGCGCTTTGGACCGTTTCGCCTTCCTGGAGTCCCAAAGCCCAATGGCGGCCTGACGATGGGCGTACGCTTTCTCCACCAACCGTAATCGAGCCTCCGGAGGCTCCTCTTCTCGTCCCAGGAGCGGTCAGGTCGCTCAGCCGGAAGCGACGTCCTGATTCTTCCCTATGCTTGTACCATGTGTCCTTATAGTCGTCTGTGTATTCAGCGTACTGCTGATTCCAAATCCAGGTGTCCGATTTCGTGTAGAACAACAGGTGCTCATGTATTCGTCCATATTGCCCGATTCCTTGGAACGATCCACTCTTTGCGGACTGTCGCTTCCAGACAATCTCATTAACAAATGCACCGCTGCCGAATATCTCATTTAGGATCAGCCGAACTTGCGGAGCGAGATTAGGGTCGATGTGGAAATAGAGACTGCCTTTGGGAGAGAGAAGCTCGTGCATTAGACGGAGTCGACTTGCAATCATATCAAGGTAAGAGTCAATCCCGGCAGACCAAGTATCGCGGTAGGCCTTTTCCTCGATAATCGACTGCTGTTTGACTAACTCGCCTCCGTCCTCACCCAATTCTGCCATGAACGAAAAATCTGCGCCCGTTGCGAATGGTGGGTCCAGATAGATCAGGTCCACTCTTCCGGCGAATCGCTCAAGAAGCGATCCCATGACCAGCAAGTTGTCGCCCCAAATGAGCTTGTTCTTCCATCCCTGCTCGAAAGTGTCTCCCTCTCTGCCTTCATATACGTCAAAGAGAGATGTCTGTACCCCACTTATTCTAGCTTCACGAGTTGCGCGACTCTCCCCCACGGTCTCAATGACCTGGAAGGGCAGGGTTGCACGAGGCACATCCTTCAATGTGCCGTCCTCGTTGTACTTGCCAGGCCATACCAGTTCGGCCTTGGTGACATCTGCCTTCGTCATGTGATTCTTCCTTTTAGGCCAGATTTGATACTCTGCTGTGGGCGTTTATATCCCTTCTGCAACCAAAAGCCAACCTTGGTCGAAGTTAAAAGTCTTCGACTTACCGGCAGGATCTTGAATCTTTACCACACGCGCCACTTCAGGGAATCCTGCATTCTCTACAACATAGAGCCAGAAGGCATGTCCGTGTTCCTGTGCACACTCGAACTGGGTTCGGGATAGCCCGACAGGGCGGTCCTTTAATGTTCCCTTCATCGCCTTGACTTCTATCCATCTGAGAGGTTGATCTTCAGAACCTTTCTCCGTTAGGTCAAATCCCGGATTGTTCGTGGGTGTACGACTAAGTTCCGGTTCCGCCTTGATGATCAGCTCAATCGCACTCTCTTCAAGTTTGATCCGTTCTTGTTGCGACAAACCGTCCGGGTCAGTCTCCTCCTCGTCCGTTAGATCCAGCGAAACATAGGATTCGAAAGTTTGCCTACCTCCTACATGTGCGCTCTGTTGGGTCGTATTGGGGGAGCCATCGTTTGCCACACCCGTATCGTCACCCTTACCTGCTCCTCCGTTGGAGCCGCTGCCACCAGAGTTAGATTTGCCCACAGGTTCTGATGGCTCAGATACCGGGGCCGTTGGGTCAGGTAGGCCACCTAGTAACTCGTTAATGGCTTCTTCTACGCCTGATATGTTCTCAGCACCGTCATCCTCTCTCATTATGCCTGCTTGAAACAGTTGAGCAGTGAGTTCTTCGACGCTGGTCAAACCATGCTGGGCAAGAAGAGTGAGTACACCTGGCTCGATGCCTGCTTCGCGAGCGAGTTCATCGATCACTGGCGACTTGAAGTGGATCTTCGACTGGAGGAAAGGGTTAGTCTCCCACCCTGTACTTTCAAACAGGACATCGCTGGGGCGCCGTAACTGACCATTCTCACCCGGAACCCAGAGAGTATCATTAAGCAATCTAACGAAAGATGCATCGAAACGAGTCCTGCGCACAGTAAACCGCATCCAACGATATAGACCTAGGAATGCCCCAGCCCCACGCCTATCCTCAACATCGCACAATGCCTCCCAGAGGAGGCCCGCCCTAGTGATCGCTTCATCCTGTGGTAAGTTACGAAGCGTCTCCAAAAGTGGTTCGAGACCTCTAAGTTCACTGTCGCTCGCTTGTATTTCATACGTAATTTCCTCAGTTCCGGCCGCCCTCCTGAGTTCCTTTTTATCAGCCGAAGTGAGTGTTGACTTTGTATCATTGGGAAGTAAGTACAGTGGGCTACCCGCCGCTTCCAGAAGAGCACGAACGCGCTCACCACGCAGGTAGCTCTTTGAGTCATCAACGATCAGAACGCCCGGTACAGTCGCGAACAGTTGCTTGAGTCGTTGAGTTGCCTGGTATGTGTCAACTGGACGGACAAATTGATGGTATCCGCTGCCTGAATCCACAGCCCTCACAAACCTAACCTCTTCAAGGGCGGACGACAGCTTCTGACGCTGCGCTGTCGAGTCAGTACCGAACGCTGAGAGGATGCGCTTAATGTCCGAGTCGTAGTCGGGGTCAGAGATGTCAACCTGCTCCTGATCGTACTTTGGAAGCACATTGGAGATTACATCGTCCACAGGATCAGGTGGGCTCAACCCAAGGGTCTTGAGGAACGCCAAGGCGTGTTCCGAACTACAAACACTGTTACGAACAGTAGGAAAACCCGTGCGACCATCAAAAGGTAGGAAGGCTTGAGGCTGATGTCCGTTGTGAGCTACAACGTGGGAACCATCCTCGAGCCTAATCAGGGGCATAGTTCTCAGCCTCCGCAAAAGTGCGCCCTGCCCGTTCAAAAAGGAGTATAGGCGCTCGATCCACTCGTCTGGTTGCGCTTCCAGGAAAGGTTCCGTCAACTTGGGCACCAACCACTCGGGGGTGATCTCGTCTATATCAAGTTCCTCCGTCAAGTACATTTTAAGGTCTGGGGTTCGGTCAATTGTGATTTCTTCGCTCAGCCATGCGAGTTCATCGTCAGACTGAAAGAGCTCAACTAGCTGCTTTGTTCCGATGAGATCGCGCAAGTCTTGGGTACGAGCTATCTTGGCATTCAGTCCAGTTACAAATCCGGCTTTGTAACTAGGGAGCAGAAATTCCTTCATCAAGGCGTTCCGAACCGAGGAGAATAGGGGAGCGAATCTGCTACCCTCAACGAATCGAGAGGAGTCCAGAGGTAGGCTTCGTAGGGCGGACACGTCTAATAGGCCGAGACTCCTTAGTTCCCGCAAGGCATCAATTAGCAGAGTGGAAGTTTCTTGGACAAGATATTTGTTCCAGGGGTCGCCCACGGGAACATTATCACGACTCGGCGTTGTGCGATAAGGGCCCTGAAGCAAGAATCCGAGGTTTGTTGAAAGAACCGTCGGAAAGAAAACAACGAGAGGAGAGTCCGTTATCCGTCTGACCGACCAATTCTCACTACCCTCGCTCTGCTCCAAAGAGAATGCGATTTCCACGAAGCCCTTGTCACTTTCGTCGTTGGAAACCGGGCGGGAGAAGATGAGCCAGTGTTCTTCTTCGTCCTCGTCCTTCGCTTTATCCTGGCCGATTACCATCACTTCGCTAACTCTACTGTCGAGATCATTGGACCTCTCGCGCAGGTACATGCCCGTTGGTTCCCCATTGATAGACCATGAAATTTCATCAATTTCCCTCAGGAAGAGAAGCGTCCTTGGACCGAGATGCTTCAGCCCCATTTGGATCTGTGATACTGCTCCGGGATCGTCCTTGCGAAGCGGTAGGCGAATTTCTGTCCTCCCATCTGGAAGAGGGCCGCCCGCAATCGCTCGTGGCCATACGAACGAGTCTATAGCGAAGTGTTCTCTGCCAGAGTGTATCTCCGGACTGTCGGTAAAGGCGTAGACTGACTTGAAGCCGATTCCGAATCTACCGATATCCGTCAGGTCTTTAGTACTCTGGCCAATCCCGCATATCCCGCGGACATCATCCTCATCGAACGGTTTGCCGAAGTGGGTTACATTGAGGGCGTCGGGCAAGAGTGAGAATTCAACTGCACGCTCCCCCTTCCATTCTTCTCGTCTTGCCATAGCATCCTCGGCATTCTGGAGAAGCTCAAAGATAAAGTGAGTTCGATCATCGTAACGGTTAGCGAGAAGCATGTGGCCAATGCGCCCAATATCCGTGCCGTAGCGTAATTTGTTCTCTGCTCGAATGGTTTCATAATCGGACGGCACTATTAGTCCTCCAGGTTGGCGACAACGCCTTCAGCATGACATAGAACACGGAGGTCGCACTCCTTACAGATACTGGGTTCAGGGGGCTCCTTGATGGAAAATTCTTCTAATTGTATGAGCTCGACGACTTTGTCGAAGTGTCGACCTGCTTCGTCGACATGAGACGGGTCGTACGGCACTACCATCAGTGCATCTTCCTTGCAAGGTTCAGAAGTCCAGTACAGGAGCATTCGATCGACCTGCCGCCCATATCGTTTTTCAAGAATGTGGGCGTAGGTGCATAGCTGTCGTTCATAAGCCGTGATGAGTTCAGGACTTCCCGTGGGTCGAGGTGATGTTTTGAAGTCCAGAAGTTCCAGTTTACCATCACCCCCAAGTAAGAGGTCTACCTTGCCAATAAGGATGTAGTCGTCCTTCTCCAATGACACGTCAACTTCAGTTTGAATGACCCGCTGCATCTCGCTCTGATTTTGATTGAAGTAGTCCATAACCTGCTTGAAAGCCGCTTTCTTTGCCGCATCTCCTATCTGTCTGACGTCACTTAGGCATAGAAATCGGAATGTTTGTTCAAATAGCTCACGGATGAGAGTTTCATTAAGCGAATGAAGGTGACCGTCTATGACGATTCGATGAATCTCCTCTATAGTTTGATGCACGAGTAGTCCAAAGAAAATGACAGCCGACCGCGATGGCGTGAAATCGTACTCTCGGAAGAACTGGTACTGGCGAGGACAGGTCTCGTAAATCTTTAGGTCCCCAGTGAAACTGTAGCTTTTCTTGACCGGCATTCGTTCCTGTAGCTGAAATCGCTGCACATCAAGAGAGTTCTTTTCAACATACGGCCACTGAGGCAAGCCTTGCCAAATGGGTGCAAAGTGTTCCTTAGGAGGTTCGTGCGCAGTCAGCACCAGTACATCTTGTGGTCGCGAGAAAGCGACATAGTAGAGTCGCATACGATCAAAATTGGTAATGCGGGTCTCCGGCTCAAAAGGAGGGCGGTTGTAGAATGGGCCTAAATCCCGGTCAATCTGCTTCGGGCTCGATAGTTGTGTCGAGAGCGAACCGACTATAACCACAGGGAACTCCAATCCCTTGGCTTGGTGGATTGTCATTATTTGAACGTGACCCTTAGGAAATGGCTGATCGGGGTCTTCGTACTCGTTAATGCCGCCATCGTAGAGTAGGCGCAAGAAGCTGTTAAACAGGTGTAGTCGAAGAAACTCGCGATTTCGATGAGTGACCACTGTGTAACGGTAGTACCTCTGGAAGGTGTTGAGGAGTTGAGAGAGAACCGCCAGGTTGCGGGCAGCATTCTCGTTGGTCACCGCGCTGAGGAAAGGCTCCACCGACAAGAGCCGATAGAAGAAATCTGCAGGCCTAGAATCCAATGCCTGCCCCTCTTCGACGCCAGCGATTTCGACGACCAATCCGCGTAGCATGTCGGAAAGCGGACCGTTCTGCTTGAAGCGCTTGGCGATTGATACTATTGCATTGTCAACATAGTTGGCCAGAGCGGCCGTTGCACCCGACACATTCTCTCGTCCGGTTCCATGCCATCCGAAGATCATGGCGAGACATGCCACCATGTCACGGATTTCCTCATGGTCGAAGAAGGCGCGAGCACGAGGGCAGAACGCTTTGATAGCCCGTTCCTCAAGGGCCTTAATGTATGACCCACTATGCTCTTGGCGCACGCTGTGCAGCAGGAGTGCAACCTGACTGTAGTCCGTAATCACCTCATTCTGCTTTAAATGCTCCACCAAGTTGGCAAATCGACGAGCTTCGTCGTTTCGGTCATTTCCCCAGATTGCAAACACAGCCGGATAGCTCGGGTAGTTCACCTCGGCATTCGGCTCAATAACCTTGTCATAGCGGAAAGAGACACCGTGCTGGTTGGACCAGTCCGCGGAGGCCATCCACTTGTCGTAGCGGCGAGTTATATCTCTATGAGATCGGTAGTTCGTGGTTAATTTGATGACATCGCAATTGTCCACACGCTGTGGGAACTCCAGTATATTGCGAACCGTTGCACCACGAAATCGGTATAGGCTTTGGTCTTCGTCGCCAACCACGCACAGATTCCGATGGTTTTCCGTGAGTTTGAGAAGTAGCTGTTCTTGAACGTAGTTTGTGTCCTGGTACTCGTCCACCAATACGTAGCGAATGTCGTCTGCGACGGCCAGCCTATTCATGGGATCCATCAACAATTCGTGCACCGTCGTTTGGAGGTGTGCGAAATCGACAAAATTGTTCTCTTCCATGATGCGTCGATAGACAAGATAAGACCGAACCAACTGCCGTAGGAAGGCATTGTCGGATTCCTCAAGCCTGCCAGGCTCCACCAACTCCTCAGACATTTTGTTGAAGTAATTTCGCACGCCTTGGATGGCTGTCCAACGCGTCTTCCACTTACCTAAGTAGAAGCCATCCTGACCCGTCCCAACGATTTCGTCAAAGTGCTCGAAGATGAACAGCAACTGAGTGAGGTCGTCAAGTATCTCGTAGTTGTTACCCAGTCGTGTTCTGTGACGGTGCGAAGTGAGGATGTCATTGCACAGTCCGTGGATCGTCGAGACAGATAGCTCGGACAAGTCTCCGGCATAATTCACTTTCTGGGCCGCGGCCGAAAGCCGATCTCGCATCTCGAAAGCCGCTTTCTCTGTAAACGTGCATAATACGACTTGCCGTGGCAGAGCTTTCTCGTGCAGCAACAAGTTGAGCGCCCTGAGGACAATGCTGTGGGTTTTTCCAGAACCCGGACCAGCCACTACAAGCAACGGCCCGTCGTAATGGCCAACTATGGCGCGTTGCGCAGGGCTTAAGTTGGGATATTCTGACAGGATGGCCTGTGCGACTGTCATATCAGTCCTTCACATTGAGATGGAGGAAGGCATTTCACCGGATTTACCCCCATTACCAGGAGAGCTGTGTTTCCTGTGTAGTCCTTCAATTTCCGACATTTGAGGTAGTCGTCGCTCGCTGCAAGCAGGGAACACTCACTTTGCGAATTCATCATTGCTTCAGCTGATGTTTTTGGTCCACAATAGCCATGCATGAGTCAGCCTGTCCGCGTGATTACTTCTGGCTGGAACATCGTTTGGCCCACAAGCGAAGCCGAAAGCCAAAGGACTCTATAGTACCATTCTGGTCCAATTGCCAGATCGGACCAGGATGCTAAACAAGGCGTTCGTGGCAGCGTCCTCTAGGACCGCAGCGCTAAGTCGGAACACGTAGCTGAGCAGGCTATCGCTATCCATCACCTCCATGAGCCCCTAGCCGAACTAGCCTTGCTATCAAAGCCAGAGTGGCACATTGTCAGTGGGTTAGGATTGTACTTGAATGACTCTCTGTTAACCATAAGTCCTTGGACGACCTGAGGAGATTCTTCGGCTATTCTTGAGAATTTGGGGCGATCTGTGAGCAACTACTTGTGCGGGCCCGAACGCTCATATCGCATAAATCCTAGGAGTCCCAATCCAAAAACGACCGCTAAGGCCAAAGATGCCTCGGGTAAGGGTTCGCTGCCCCTGAAGCGGTCAATGGCAGAAGTATCTAATTCTGCAGTGTCAGTGACAAGTACTGACACGAATGCAACGAGATCTCGGGCATCAAGGAACTTTTGATTGAACAAACGAACATTCGGATATGATTCGTCTTGAGATTAATCTTATCCAGGCCAGAAAGAATGAAAATGGCTTCTACGAAGTTCCGACCCTTCAATCAGGTGCAGTCCTCGGTTTACAGAATAAGGCACATCCGGTCGGCGTCATGTTTTCGGAATGCTGTGGGCTGGCTCAAATCTGGCGAGATTTTGATGCACTATTGGCTTCAGCGATTCCATCTCTACGCAACCGGTCCTGTGGTAATCGCCAATCGGGCAGGGCAAGGGACCATCCAGTACAGCATGCGAAACAATTCTTCGAGCGTTAGGTGACGGGAGCCTGCAACTACGTCACTGTGGCTCAGATAGCCTTAGTCGCTTACCTTTGCAGAATAGGAATTTGCTGCTCTAATCACCGGGTGCTGGCCAATTCAACGAACCTGTCATACCTTCTGGCCAAGAACTCTCGCGATGGCCTGTCTTGGAGCGCGTTTGGCAATATGACTGGCATTCCGTGTAGGCCCTGAATCGCGTGCCGCAGAGTCGGACCATCGCTTTCTGCCAAGATATCCGAACGTATCTCGATAACATGATCGGGCCGGACTCCCAGAAAGTATCGATCGAAAGCTGCATGGTGCAACCTGCAGAGGGCTATTCCATTATTGACTACAGGCTCCCCTTCCGGCTCTGAGTCAGGGATGATGTGAGCGGCGTCCAGCAGTTCGGTGTGGCGCAGACGGCAAAAGGCACACTGATTTCTGTAGGCACGGAGGACTCGCTCTCTAAAAGCCCTCTGGTGAAGGCGTCGCCTCGCCACAGCCACAGCGTACTCTCGCCTCACCGTAGTGAGTTCTATCGAAATCTCTTCCGAACGGGAGAATAGGTTCGAGTGAATGGCATCGTCAAGCGCAACGGAAAATGCTAGGTCGTGAGGCCTGTCGCGAACAACGTACACGGGCCACCAAGCTAGATACCTTCCCGAAACCAGTCCATGAAAATAAATCAGCGGAAGATTTTCCTTCATCGCGAATCGAAGGCCAACATTGTCGCGGTGGTTTGGGTCGGTTCCTCTGTATCGGTACTGCAGCAGGTCGTCTTGTCCAATCACGTCCTCGTAGGGGCTATTTGGCGAAGTCGTGATAGTGAGAGGAGTTTCCATTATTGCGGGCTTGAAGATCCCTTGTGGCGCTACAAGGGGAACACGAGCACCATCGAAGGTGAACCCCTCGCTTAGAACACTCCGGGGCAGCACATCTCCGTGCAAGGAAACCTGCTCTGTCAACCAATCGAAGGCCGCAGATCTCACTCGCGCGTCGTGTTCTTCGTTAATATTCACGTAGGTGCTCCGGTAATGGTTAGTCTATTCTCGATGGCCAATTGACTTTCTGCAAGTGATGATAGATTGGGTCGTAGCGGAGGGAAACACTCGGCGACTCTCAGTATCGTCGACAGAAAGCGGAAGGGAAGAACTTCAGCTAAGAAGGGGATTTCGGGAGGCTCAAGTGAACCCATTATACGCCCCATTGGGCCTACCTCAAGATATAGGAAGCAAAGCTGCTTCAGTTGGCAACTAGCCCGAATGTAAATGGCGGACATTGTATCTTTGACATGTATGGGGTAATTCTCTAACGAAGCAGGTTCCGAGTGCGGCAGACCGACCAGACATTGGTCGTGGGAGGCCATGGATTAGCGAGGGTCGCCGCACTCATTCCAGAAGAGCCCGAACGGTTGCCCGGGCTAACCAAGCCCGTATCTGCAAGGCAGGGCCAATATGAAGGAGGCGAATATGTCTCAGGAACCAACTTATGTCGGCATTGATGTGTCCAAGGAGCAGGTAGATGTCGCGGTACGCCCCACTGGTAGAAGCTGGAGCGTGTCCTATGACAAAGCCGGCGTCGATGACCTGATCGCTCTACTTAAGGATCTCGAGCCGGTAGGCGTGATTACGAAGTCCACGGGTGGTCTGGAGCTTCCGCTGGTGGCAGCTCTGGCTGCGGCAACTCTACCAGTTGCTGTCGTCAACCCCCGCCAGGTGCGAGACTTCGCCAAGTCGATAGGCCGTCTGGCGAAGACTGACAGACTGGACACTCAGGTTCTGGCGCACTTCGGGGAAGCAGTACGTCCACCGATGCGGCCCCTACGGAACACCGACACGCCGGCGCTCGGAGCCGTGTTGGCGCGTAGAAAACAGGTGGTGGAAATCCTCGTGGCGGAGAAGAACAGCTCTGGTCGTGCCGCACCGGAAGGACGACCTGCTTCGAAGCGTACCCGGTGTGGGACCGCAAGTGTCGCTGACACTACTCGCGTATCTTCCTGAGCTGGGCACACTCAACCGCAAGCAGATCGCCGCTCTGGTCAGTGTGGCGCCCTCTTATCGGTACAGCGGACCAAATCGAGGCAAGCGTTCCGTCTGGGGTGGCCCGGGCTACAGTACGCTCGACTCTGTATATGGGAGCGCTGGTGGCCAGTCGGAGCAACCCTGTGCTGCGCGATTTCTACCAGAGGTTACTTGAAGCCGGAAAGCCGAAGAAGGTAGCTCTCACCGCGTATGCCCGGAAGCTGCTGACCATCCTCAACTCTATGTCAAGGACCGGTGTTCACTGGGATCCGACCACTCTCAGGCCTTAACAATGAAGACGGTTGCTAATCTCTGAACAGCGACACCATAATCAGGCTTACGAGCCACCTACATGGGACACCGCTACTCCGCCGTTCACATCACTACTCTTCACCAACTCCCTCAACGCCTCATTTGCTTGCTCGAACCTATCCGGGTGGTTCCAGTTAAATTTCTTCGGCTCTGCATTTAACGCCCAATCGCGAGCATCCTCGATGAACTCATGCAGGATAGGAATTCTGGGCCCTTCTGACATCTCACTTCCGGCCTTCTTTTTGCTAATCAGGTCGTCAAGAGTCTCATCCAACTCAGCAGTGAAGCTCAAGCCAGCTCTCATTGCAGGTAGATAAATAGGCGGAATTTCACCGTACACTCTGAGCCAATTGAGTGCCAGAGCCGGTCTGACGGCATAGAGATACTTCTTAAGTACCACATTGTCATACTTCCGATAGCGCTTGTAGGTAGACTGTAGTAGGCCGAGGTAGTGATGCCTAGCTGCTACAGAATTCTCCATTTGCACTGACAGCTTCTTCACGATCTCCATCTCAGGTTCATCTCGATAGATGATAGGAGATCTGAACCACTCGTACAGTGACGGGTTGCCCTTCACGAGCAAGAATAGAGCCTTGCGAATGTCCCACCCAGATATATCTATCAGCCTTTCTTCGTAGAATCGCTCGATGACGTCCCTAGGAGACCTTATGGACACGTACCAATCAGGTTCGTGCATGTAGATGAACCTGCAATCATAGTCACTATCCTGCGAATCTATCCCCCAGGCTCTGGAACCCGACTCCACTGCGAAGAGAACAGTCACATGGCATTCCTGTTCTATCTCTCTTAAGTACTTTTGGACTTGCATCTTTACTCTCCTGAAGATCTGATTGAAATCGCTGTGACAGATCCCCTCCGCAAGTTCTTAATGTCCCTTCTCGCTGGCCATCAGTCACTTCCTTGGACAGGCCGACCGGCAACTTTCAGGGGAGTATGCCCAGATCACCCAAGCGTCATTCTCTTGGTATGCCGAGCGATGGGGTTTAATCCTCAGACGCAAGAGGCGCTCGTGGTGGCGGACAGTCTGATTCCAGATACAGCGCGACAGTGCCTACTCTTGATCACGCAGGGAAACAATCAGGCGGAGTGAACCTGAAGAGGGAGGTTATTCCAGCTGGGGATTGGTGCTAGGGTGCCACTGGCTATGCAGTGCCAGAAGACGCAGTGAATGAGCCCATTGCAGGGATGTCACTAAGGAGGGAGCAACCCAGAGAAGAGCCCGGCCGAATCCTGTCGAATACCGTGCCAATGACAGCGACGCAATGGTGGCGTAATTTAGCGCCTTTGCAGGTGCAGTTCGAACATCGGTGACGAGCGAGCGGAACACCGAGGCCAGGCAAACAATTGGCAAATAGATGGCAAACGCGGTCAGGGCCCACACCGACGGGGACGGGTAAGTTGGCACTTCCAAGCACATCCAGAGAAATATCAGTACGGCGAACGCCAGCGCCGCAAGGCTTGCGACTATGTACTGATCTTTCTTATGGGCAAAAAGCTGCATAGCTATCACATGGCCGAAGGGTGGGAATATAACTACGTGCCGCCGTAGACAATCAACGTCTTATGCGGTTCAACGGAAAGTCCTGCCAGTAAATCATGGTATCAGAAAAATGCCGTTCGATGTTCGGCGACAATTGAGAACGTAGGCGCCAAGCCTATATCGTCGTTCTCGAGCACTTCCAGGTTCTCCTACTGTGTGATTAGTCGCCTCATGGACGGACCTTCCCATCTCGTCATTGCATGCCCGTTGAACGCGCATTTGAAAGAAAGGAGAGCCGCATCCTTACAAGCCTTCGATCATGAAAGCAATGCCCCGGGTTCGCTGGCTCACAATCTGAAGCCGGCCGGATTTGAGAGACAAGCCTGATCTCCCATCTTACATTCTCAACTCGGAGAGCCCAGAGGCTCAAGCACCAACTCGGGAACTACAACTTCCCATCTGTCGCACTTGATTCCCTGCTGATACTCCGGTTCGGCATTGGCCTTTTCCCAGACTGCCAGCGCCATTACGGTCGCAACTTTCACTCGCATCCCATCGGGTATTGTGTAGCTGCCAGCGAGTTGCCCAACAACGATTCCGTCTGAGTTCAGCAGTTCCCACCGTCCACGCGATCCCTTCCGAACATCGAGACTGTCACCGACCGAGAGGGCGGCTATGGCCCCATGAACTGGGTCATCCGGCCTTCTATACCCGGCATAACTCAGAAATACATCCCGTAGACTCAGCCTCCTGTAACTGCGGGACAGCTCTTCCTGCGGCGGCGAAGAAAATCCCACATGCTCTGTGCGGCGCAGCACAGAGGGCAGGTCCCTCAAGGCATCCTGAATCGGGTGCGGAGCGGGCATTCGCGCGAGTGCGAGCGTCTTTCTGGCACGGGTCATAGCGACATAGTAGAGCCGCCTGGGAGCGTCTCTGTCCTCCCCACGCGACACGTTCTGCCAGTTGCCGTCGAGAACAACGACATGGTCGAACTCAAGCCCCTTCACGCGGTGAGCCGTGAGCAGCATCAGTCCGTGCTGGCGACGTCTCTTGTCCCGCCCCCACTCCGCCAGCCACTCGATAAAGTGGTCGACGGGGTTCTCGGCGCCGCCGGTCTCCTCCTCGTATTCGCCGACGCCGTCCAGCAGCACGTCCACCCAGGGACTGGGATGCAGACTCAGCAGGAACTTACCGATGTCATTGCTCGCAATCAGCCCTGATTCGCGCGATTCCAGCCAGTCACGCAGAGCGCGTGTCTCGCGCAAGAACCAGATACCGGAGAACTCTTCGTTTGCCATCTGCACGGGTATCCCCTCGAGCTCGCACAGGGCGCGCACGGGATCCAGGAAGCTCCAGTTGCGGGCGACCACAGCGCATTTGGACCAGTCCCAGTCGGGGTCCAGTCCGGCCATTCGCTTCAGCTCTGCTACAGCCGCCTGGGCCTGGCTGACGGGCGATTTGCCGACGGGCAGTATCTGCACCCTACCCTGTCCAACCGGCTCGATGAGACTCCATTCGCCGCCGTCAGGCTCTCTTGATCGTCTGCGGTCTATCTCGATCGGAGAATCGGCCTTCATCCGGTCGCGGGCCGGCTCTATCACGGCGTTCGCCGCTGAGATGATGTGCTTCGTTGAGCGATAGTTCTGGGTAAGACTGAGGGGCTGCGCGTCATAGTCTGCTTCGAAGCGACGAACGAACTCCACCGAAGCTCCGCTGAACGAGTAGATGTTCTGGTCGTCATCGCCCACCGCAAAGATGCTCAGCTTGTCGTCAGACTCGCTGAGTGTTCTGCCCGCCAGAGCCGATATGAGATCGTACTGGTCAGCTTCCACGTCCTGGTACTCATCCACCAGTATCCAGCGAAAGCCCGCAAGCAGACGCTCCCTGAACTCGTCGGCCTCCTCCGGCAACATGCCGTCTCCTCGCAGAAGTGCCGTCGCCTGTTTCAGCACACCCCTGAAGTCAGGCTCGTTTAGCCGGTTGGCCCTGCCGGTAAAGCTCGCACCGGTCAACCTCATAGCAAGAGCATGGCAGGTGAGCACGATGACGCCGCGTGCGTCGTCCCCGATGAGCTCCACGAGGCGGCGGCGAATCTCCACGGCCGCATGCCGATTATATGCCAGCGCAAGGATGGAGCGCGGATTCTGGCGGCGGACCCGCACCAGGTAGGCAATGCGGTGAACCAGCACCCTGGTCTTCCCGGAGCCCGGGCCCGCGAGCACCAGCACGTTCGGGCTCTCACGGTCGTCCACGACAATACGGCGCTGATGGGGGTTCCTGAGACTGTCCACGATCTTGTGCCACGACTCTCCGGTGGTCTGCCGGGTCAGCTCGGTTCCGGGAACGGGCAGCCAGCGCTCGAGAAAGTCATCCTGCGGCATAACGAAGTAGTCCACTGCCAGCCGCAGCGCATCAGCCATCGATTCAAGGCCTGCCTGGGCGTAGCGGTCCATGATGTGGACCTGGATAGTCTGCTCGTCGTAGTGCATATTCAGTGGAGCGAAGTCGGATGCTGTGAACTGGCGCCTGTCGCTATCCAGCCGGATAGTCATCGCCGGCCGGAACACCGTCAGTCCCCTGTTAAGCCGTATGACCTCCTGCTCGTGAAGCCACATAAGCGCGCGCTCCATCAGGCGAACGGGATTGTGTGTGCTTCTCAGCGTGATGTCCGTGCGTATGGCATCACCCATCTTGCCCATTGTGGTCTCTGCCAGAAGATCGACTCCCCTGGCCCCCTGTGGCAAGGTAGAAAGCAGATGTTCAAGGAGCCTGCCGGCAGCGGCTCGCCTGATCTCCGCGGTGCGTGACAGGGCGCCCCACTCGCGCCTCAGCGTCATTTGCAGGGTGTCTGAATCGCGTCCACGGACGGATAGGCTGCCGCCGCTGCCGCCCTCACCACGTCCGTCGGCCGCAACGCTGTTCAGTATCCTGCGGACTCTCTCAGGCAGCGCGTTCGAATGCCCTTCCTCCTGCAAGCGCTGAGTGGTCCCGCGCAGGAACAGCTGGGTGGAGTCGCCGACTCCCATGTCGGGCGCGGTCTCGCGCAGAAGGTCGATCGTAGCCTGCTCAAGGTCCGCAGCCTGCCTGAACCTGACCTCAGACGCGCGCTGCACTCCCCGGTGGACAAACGCAGTCAGAACGGTGTCGTTGTTGGCAATGCCAACTTCTTCCAGGTCGTGGAGCGCCTTGCGCACCTCCTCCCCGCTTAGCCCGGACGCCATCATGAGTTCGTCCGTCGAGACCCCGTCATCGGGGTCCGACTCGAGCAGCGCCCGCACGATTGAGAGCAGTTTCACGCGGTACGTTTCGTTGGTCTTGCTGCCTCTGATCCTGGCCTGAGCCTCATCCAGCGACTTCACGCGCAGCGACGACGGGAATATCCTGACATGGTTCTCCTCGCGAGTGAGCAGCACCGCGTCCTCCAGCCACGACACCGCCGTTCTCACGCGAGTGTCGTCCGTAGCGGAGTCCCTCTCCCAGTCCAGGTCCTCATCTTCCCTGAGTATCTCCCCCGGAGTCGCTATCACCTCGCCGTTCAGACGTCTCCTGTTATCGATGTTGCGAAGGGCCTTCAGCACACCCTGTATCTCCCGTCGGCTCAGCCTGGAACTTGCTGAGAGGCCGAACTGCCTGTCGACGTCCTCGGATGTGTAGAGCAGCACGCAGCGTGCCGAAGCCCTGTCACGCCCGGCCCGCCCCGCCTCCTGCAGATAGTTCTCAAGCGAACCGGGGATGTCCGCGTGAATCACAAGCCTCACGTCCGGCTTGTCGATGCCCATCCCGAACGCGTTAGTGGCTGCGATTACCTGCAGTTCCCCATCGATGAACCCCTCTTGCGCGTCCTTCTTAAGCTCGGGAGACAGACCGCCGTGGTAGTATCCGGCGCTGACGCCCTTCTCCTGCAGGAACTCGGCCATCTCCTGTGTTCTGCGCCGCGTGGAACAGTAGACTATCGCGCCGCCTTCTCCTCCCGAAAGCAGGTCCCTCGATATGATCTGGTAAGCATGCTCGAACTTCTCGCCCTCGGCGGTCTTTACGACCGCGAACTCGAGGTTGGGCCGATGCGAGCCACCGTCGAAGACCCTCAAGCCTAGATCCAGCTCATCGGAGAAGTAGTCCACTATGTCTCTCATGACATCGGGCTTGGCCGTAGCTGTGAGACACAGCACCGGCGGGACAGGCTCCTCTCCCGCCCTCTCTCGGATGTAGCGTCCGATGTACCTGTAGTCAGGCCGGAAGTCGTGCCCCCACTTTGAGAGACAGTGTGCCTCGTCCAATACCCAGTACCCTATCTCACGCTGTTCGAGCACGCGCCTGACGGAAACGCTCCGCAGCTGCTCCGGGGAGATGATCAGCATGCTCGCATCACCGAGGCGCACCTTGTCCAGCGCGTCACCGCGTTCCGGCATCGACAGCAGCCCGTTGATGGTCACTGCAGAGAAGACGCCCCTACGTTCCAGCCCCAACACCTGATCAGCCATGAGAGCCACCAGGGGAGAGATGACGACGGTCAGCGCGCCCGTCTTGTCGTAGCGAGACAGCGCAGGCACCTGGTAGCAGACGGACTTGCCAGTCCCTGTGGGCAATATGGCGAGCGCGCTGCTGCCTTTCATCATCCCCTCGACTACCGACTGCTGCAGTGACCGCCCGTCAACGTCCGCTGGCTCCGGCCGATACTCGTCAAAGCCGAGCCACCTGTTCAGTTCCCTCTGCGAGTCATGTCTCTCCCGGCACCAGTCGCAGCCCGAGTCATGGCAGGGCTGCTCGCGCAGGCGGCGCACAAGACGGCCCGTCTCGGGAAACTGGTGTCTCACCCACGGCGGCATCACGGAGTTGCCGCCGGCGACCGAGAGCCACG
>MPND01000039.1 GCA_002238855.1 SAR202 cluster bacterium bin90 | reverse complement strand
CCGCCTCTGCCCCCGGAAGAAGTCCCCTCTCCCCTGGGGAGAGGGTTAGGGTGAGGGGAAACACCCCTGCATCAGGCCCGTCCGAGAACAACGCAGCCACCCCAACCCGTCATTCCTGCGAAAGCAGGAATCCAGCGGCGTCAAAAAGTCCCCTCTCCCCGCGGGAGAGGGCTAGGGTGAGGGGAGCCCATAACACCCCTTCCCCCTCGACAGCGCAAAGAAGCGATGTAGCAGAACAGGACAACACATCCTCCCCATCCTGTACATCGATGTTAGTTTTCCCCGACGACCTAGACTGCTACTACGAACCCCTAACCCCCGAAGACCAGGCAATCTTCAACTACAACTCGCTCATCGAGTCCGGCGAATTCGAAAAAGGCGAAATCACCTTCGTGCCGCCCTCAGAGGCAGCCCACCGCGACTACGCCATCGCCCTCAAGCAAATCAAGGAAGCCGCCGAAGCCGAAGGCGTCCCCCTCCTCCCCAACCCCCTAGCCGGCACACTCCGCCAAACCACAATCCGCGGCCCGTAAGCATTTTCCAAAATCTCCCCGATATACCCTGCGGTGTTATAATTCCCACGCCTGATCAGGCGTGACTGTTAGACACCACCAGAATCGGGAGGCGACAATTTGAGTGGCGTACTGGACGGCTATCGCGTTCTGGAGTTCGGCGACTATGTCGCATCGCAATTGCTCGGCATGCTTCTCGCCGACCAGGGCGCAGAGGTCATCAAGCTCGAGCCGCCGAAAGGCAGCAGAATGCGCGGCGACACGCCATTCGCCGTCTGGAACAGAAACAAGAAATCAGTCATCATCGATCCCGCCTCCGGCGAAGCCGCCGGCTTCGTGGAAAAGCTCGCCTCCACCGCAGCTATATTGATCTGCGACTCCGAACGCCTTCCGCACGGTGCAGCCATCGAAGAGATTCAGTCAGCCAACCCCCATCTCATAACAGTATGGCTGCCCGCCTTCGGCTCCGAGCACCCCAACGCCCCACTACCTCCCCACGAGACGCTTGTCGCAGCCGCAACCGGCATCTACGCCGACCGGGGAACCGGAGCGCCCAGCTTCATCTCAGTGCCCCACGCGAGCATATTCGGAGCGCTGACATCCGCCCCCGCCGTCATCGCCGCGCTGCTTCACAAGGAAGCGACAGGCGTGGGCCAGCGCATCGATATGCCCCTCTACGACGCCCTGTTCGGCGCGATGGGTGCCCAGGTCGTCGTACTCCCCGAGGGCGCGGATGATGCTTCACCCCATCCGGTCGTCGCCCGTTTCTACGAGTGCAGTGATGGTCGCTGGATCAATCTCAACGCAGGCTATCCCCGCGCCCTCATACCTATGGTGGCCGCCTTCGGACACCCGGAGTGGGCTGACCCCCTGCTCGATACTGAAAGCCTTCTGGCACACCCCGAGGACAGGCAACTCTGGATTGCCACCCTCGAAGAAGTATGGAGCACCCGCACTGCCTTAGAATGGGAGCAAATCATGGATGAAGCAGGCGTGCCCTGCACCATGTGCCGCACGGTCGACGAGTGGCTAGACTGCGAGCAGTCCGGCGCAATGGGTGCCGTCGTCGTCGTGGACGACCCCGTGTTCGGCCCCATGCGGCAGGTCGGCATTCAGGTACACATCAGCGAGAACGAAGGTGGAATTCGAAGGCACGCCCCCGCGCTCGGCGAGCACACCAACGAGATTCTGGCGCAACTCTGACCGGCTTACAGGATGTCGCCGGAGTCCCCGACCAGCATCATCTCCCTTACCAGCGGAATCGGCGGCGCCCCATACGACAGGAATTCGTCGTGAAAAGCCTTCAGCGAGTAGGCATCGCCCTTGGCTCGCTGAAAATCCGCCCGCAGCTTCAGAATCATCAGCTTGCCCAGCGTGTAGTTCAAATACATAGGATCGAATGTCCCTCGCATCGCCTCTTTGCGGGCGGGCAACTCCTCAAGGAAGGCGTTCTCCATGAAGAATCGCGTAGCCTCATCCACGGTCATGCCCTGAGTGTGCATCTTGATGGCGCAGATGAAACGGCAGTCCCGCAACAGCGCCTCCATCAACTGTCCCATCTGGTTCACAGGTTCGGCAAGGTAGCCAGCTTCCACCATCATCTGCTCGGCATAATGCGCCCAACCCTCCCAGAAAGAGTACGCGCCAAACACCCGGCTGATTACCGACTCCGCGCTCCGCGTGTGCAGGTAATGGACATAGTGCCCAGGGTAGGCCTCATGTACCGACACTGCCCGCAGAGTCGCGTAATTGAACGAAGTCAGCCACTCCTCCTTCTCGGCATCGCTCCAATGCTCCTCGACAGGCGTTACATAGTAATAGGTCTCCGTCGCCTTCTCCTCATAAGGCCCCGGAAAGTCCAGCGCCGCGAACGCCCATCTCATGAACGATGGTGTGGGCACCGTTTCACAGCGAATCTCCGACGGCACGCTTACTATGTCGTGTTCAGTGAGGTATTGTCGGATATCTTCCAGCATGTCGCGGGTTTCCGCGATGAGTGCGTCAGGTGCAGGGTGGTCCGCTGCCACAGCCTCGATCACCTCCGCGGGGGACTTGCTTCCGTCTATCTTCGCTGCAACCTCCGTGAAACATTCGAGGTTGAGCTTCAGGTCAGCCTCTCCGATGTTCAAAAGTTGCTCCGGCTGCATATCTACCATTTCACCGTGCTTGAGCAGCGCCGAGAACCTGTCCTTGCCGATCGCATAGTTCGCATCGGCGTATGGGCGAAGCGACTTCAGATGTTCCACGAATTCATGCACCGACTTGGTAGCGTGGTTGCGGGCTTCCTCAAAGGCGCGACGCGACTCGGAAGACTGAAGCTCGCCTGTCGCCTCTACAAGGTCTTGCTCATAGAATGTGGCGATTCCGGTGTAAGCCTCGATGCTCGCATCCAGTACCGGTCCGGCGAGCCGCCCGCTCATCACCGACCTCAGTTCTCCAAGGTAGCGCGGAACCGCACTCAAAGCCTGCGTCAAGCCCTCTACCCGCTGCTCCAGCGGAGCATAGTTTCGCTGCACATACCCACTCAGGTCAATGTGCCACAACATCGCCATCGGATTGGTCTCATGCCAGCGCAAATCGGTGAGTTCCAGCAGCTCCCTCTGCAGTGCCCCCTTCATAATGCGGTGATCATAGTAGTTCGTGGTATTCAGGGCTGCGGTGTCGATGTCCTCCAACAACGCCAGCCCTTGCCTAAGCATGCCTACCCTCTTTGCCAGGCCAGCCATTGATATGCTGGGCAGGCGACCATCGTACTCGTGTAGCCCCAGTTGCGAGGCCGTACTGGGATAATGCTCCCAGGTTTCGGCGAGTATTCGTTCAATCGCCGCTTCAAAGAGGCGGTTGGCGCTGTTCGTCATCGGTTTCTCCCGCTAGCGATTGCCGTGTCAATTGCCTCGCTCATTCTACTATAACGCCAATGATTCATTGGAAATTGCCGATGTAGCTTAATGGTTCACATGACAACCATGAGCGTGATACGCTTCATTGACGAATCCAAGAGAGTAGTGCACAGGAAGTGATGTCAGATGAGCACTGATGAAGTTAAGGACACGCTGGGCGCCATGGGCTCGGACCCAAGTTACGTGTGGATGTCTGGCGAACTCGTTGCATGGGACGACGCGGTAGTTCATGCATCTACGCTTGGTTGGTCTGCAATCTCAATGGTCTTCGAAGGTATCCGCGGTTACTGGAACTCGGAGGAAGAGCAGCTCAACATATTCCACCTCGACCTACATCTCGAACGGCTTCTTCGATCGATGAAGGTCATGAGGATGACCTCACCCTGGTCTGTTGCCGAACTGAAGCGCACCATCGTCGATCTCGTGCAGGCGAACGAGTTCAGGGACGACATATACATTCAGCCGCTTGCATATTTTGGCGGCAGCACCACTCCGGGATACCTGCCGGTATCGGAACGGCCAGGAGACATCACTATATTCAACCGGCAGATTGGTTCCGTTTTGGGTTCTGGTCAAATCACGAGTTGCGGCGTTAGTTCATGGACGCGTATTTCCGATAATGTCATGCCCCCACGAGTAAAGGCGATTGCGAACTACCAGAATAGCCGCTATGTCGCTGACGAGTCGTCGCGGCACGGGTATGACTTCGGCATCATTTTGAATCCACAGGGCAAGGTGTCGGAGATCTCCTACGCTTGCCTTTACATCGTGCGTGATGGAGTGGCGATCACCCCTCCGGTATCCGCCGGCATACTGGAAAGCATAACTCGTGATGTCGTTCGGCACCTATTTCAGGATGAGCTTGGCGTCCAGGTTGTGGAGCGGGACATCGACCGCACGGAGCTCTACATCGCCGACGAGGTGTTCATCTGCGGCACGGGGGCCGAGTTGCAGGCCGTTGGCAGCATCGACGGTTACCAAATTGGAAATGGAGGAATGGGTCCCCTTGTATCGCAGCTTGAGCAACTGTTCCACGACATAGTGCGGGGCAAGGACTCACGCTATCCTGAATGGCGCTCGGGAGTGTATTAGAACCGCTGACTACTTGCAGCGTGAAAAGCAAAAGCAGATAGGTTAAGTATAAGGAGTAGATATGCTTTATGAGTTTCGGACATACGATTTGACGCCGCGAAGCGTGCCTGAGTTCGAGAAGCGCTTTGGCGAGAAGCTTCCGGGAAGACTGGAATTCTCCCCTTTGGGCGGGCTATGGCACACTGAGGCAGGTCCATTGAACCAGGTGCTGCACATCTGGCCCTATGATGACATGAACCATCGCACCGAGACGAGAGGCAAGGCTCAGGCTGCAGGCTCGTGGCCCCCAAACACATCAGAATTCATCGTCAATATGCAATCGGACTTCTACCTGCCCGCGCCCTTCACCAGGCCTCTCGGCGAGCGCAAGGTTGGGCCGATATACGAGATTCGCATTTACACCTATCAGCCAGGTGACATTCCTAAGGTCATCGAGGCGTGGGGAAGCGCGATCGAGGAGCGTGAGAAGTACTCTCCACTCGTCGGGGCGTACTATTCGGACGTTGGCGCCCTGAACAAATGGGTACACATGTGGGCATACGAGAGCTTCGAGCACCGGATGCAGGTGCGCGACGAGACCAGGGCAAAGGGCGTGTGGCCGCCGGCCAGCCCGGTCGCGCCGGTACACCAGGAGAACAAGATTCTGCTGCCGGCTGAGTGCTCGCCCATGCAGTAGTACATCCGGGAGATGTTTCAGTCTGACATCCGCCGCTCCATGGTAGTCGGATAAAGCTGGGCATATAGGGGTTGCATATCCATTTAGTATATATTATACTTCAACCATGGACTGGTTAGTATAAGGAGAATTGATATGTTGTACGATGTTCATACTTACGATGTGATGCCTCTTAGTGTTCCTGAGCTGGAGCGAGCCGTCGCTGAAGTTCTTCCAAAGAGGGTCGCAATCTCCCCGCTTGCCGGTTTCTGGCACACCGAGGCGGGACCACTTAACCAGATTATTCACATCTGGCCGTATGAGAACACAGCGCACCGCACCGCGTCGCGGGCAATCATGCAGTCCAGAAATATATGGGGCGAATTGAACGCTGAATTCGTGGTCAACATGCATCAGGATATTTACTTGCCGGCACCGTTCATGCGACCGCTCGCCGAGGCAAATCTTGGTCCAATCTATGAGATGAGGACGGACATGTACCGTCCCGCCGACATACCGAATGTCATAGAGGCGTGGGGCAATGAAATCGAAAGACGCGAGAATTATTCGCCGCTGGTCGGTGCATTCCGCTCGGACGGCGGCACAATGAACCTGTGGACCCATATCTGGGCTTATGAAAGTTTCGAGCAGCGCATGAGAATTCGTGAGGAGACGCGCGCAAAAAGTATCTGGCCTCCCAGAATCTCCGCGGTACCTCTTCACCAGGAGAGCAAGATTCTCATGCCTGCAGAATTCTCGCCTTTGCAATAAACTGCGGGCCAAAGTGAGGGGCGGCTGCTTTAATGCAGCCGCCCCTCATCCATCCTGAAGACTTCACCATTTTACCTCGTCCACCCTACCTCCATTAGCTACTTTACGCCGCGCCCCCCCGATGGTGAACACTCTCACATTCTATCTATAGTTGGGCTTCGAGCTTGCTGATTACGCTGTCAACTTGGGAGACCAGATGGTCAACTTCGTCCCTGGTGATGCACAGCGGCGGCGCCAGGTAGATGGAGTTGCCAGGCCTGCCGAGTAGATGATGCTCGTTCATCAGAGGAGCGATTTTCTCAGGCAGCTTTGCATCGGCGGGGAATGACTCCTTAGTGTCCCTGTCCTTAACAAGCTCTACGGCGCAGAGCAAGCCCATGCCGCCTCGAACGTCTCCGACGATGGGATGCTCATACAGGGTCTGAAGTTGCTCATACATGTATGTGCCCATTTCGGCCGAGTTCTCGACCATTCCCTCGCCCTCCATGATGTCGAGGTTGGCGAGCGCCGCGGCGCAGGCGACCGGGTTGCCGCCAAAAGTTATTAGGTGTCGGAAGGTGGCATCTTCGCCCATAAAGGCGTCAGAGACCTTCTTGCTTGCGATCGCAGCACCAATGGGTATATAGCCGCTGGTGAGTGCCTTGGCCACCGTGAAGATGTCGGGCTTGACGCCCCACTGCTCCGTGGCGAACATCTTGCCCGTGCGCCCGAAACCGGTGATGACCTCGTCGCAGATCATTATGACACCGTACTTGTCGCAAATCTCGCGGATGGTGGGCCAGTATTCGGGATGGGGGACGTGGATGCCGGCGGCAGCTGAGATCGGTTCGCCAATGAAGGCTGCGACGGTTGAAGGACCTTCGTGCTGGATTGCAACTTCCAGGTCGCGGGCACACTGAAGGTTGCAGCCGCCATCGGCGCTGCAGCAGAGGCCTCGGTAACCATCGGGCTGAGTGATGTGGATATTGCCGGGCATAAGCGGGCCGAAGTGGATGGGAGCACCGACGCCACCTCCGCCGAGACTCATGCAGGCGTGAGTGGCGCCATGGTAGGAGCCTCGCCTGCTGATGACTTTATAGCGGGTCGGTTCGCCATTGTTCTTGTGGTATTGCTTCGCCATCTTGAGGGCTGTTTCGACGGCTTCGGAGCCACCGCTGACGAAGTAGGTGCGGGCTTCCTTATCGGGAGCCATGCTGGCAATTCTCCCTGAGAGCTCAGCAGTGGTTGGGCCGACCGTTCCGCCAGGCGTGTAGCTGATGTCCAGCATCTGGTTATAGACAGCATCGGCAACTTCCTTGCGACCGTGCCCAATGTTCTTGAGCCACATACCGGCCATCGTGTCGAACCACTGCTCTCCCCCAACATCCTCGACCCAGACACCCTTGCCGCTCTGCACGAGCTTGATGCCGTCATCGTCCATATTTCCCGCAGGGTTGTTGTGCGGCCAGAAGTGGTCGGCTGCCTGCTGTTTCAATTCCTCAATGCGTTCGCCCGTCAGTGTGGTTGCCATGCTTTCAGTACCTCCCTAGTCGTAGGCCTTGCCAATAGACTTCTAACTGTCTGGCGATAGTAACATCAAAATATTGCGGGGTATAGGGTGTTGCCCAGTTCAAAAGGGAGTTCCCTCCCACGCTCGGTTTGCCCCGCAAGGACTATCCGCCTAAATCGTCGAGTGTGTCTTCGATGGTCTTGTGGATGCCGGTGAATATAGGCGTGTCGCGCAACGTGTACAAGCTGCCCTGAACACCCCGAAGATCCATAACCAGATCGAGGAAGTCGGAGGGGCTGTCGGTCTCGAAGCCGACAACGAACTCCTGATCGTCAAGGCCGAAGGAATAGGTGGTGTTGATCTTCACGGATGGGTATTTGTGACCAACAGTGAAATGATCGTTCATCATGCGCTGGCGCTCTTCCTGCGGGAGTAGATACCATTCGCGTGTTTTGAGGAAGGGATAGACGATAAAGTATTCGGCTTTTCCGGGGCGCAGCCGGGTGCCTGTGCCTTCCTGACCGGCATGTTGGTGCTTGCCGGTACCGACATACTGGGAACGGCGAGTCATAGCGAGGTATGAATAGGGCTGAGTAAGGTATGCTCCCAGGTCCGTCGACCAAAGGCGGGCGGCTGCGCTCTGAATGTCTTCTAGCGAATCTGCCGCCTGCCAAAGGAAGAAATCGGAGTCGCCTCGTAACCCGACAAGGCTGAAACAGCGCGTGAACATCTGCTCCGACAGTTCAGTTACAGCCTGCGCGAAATCCTTCTTGCTCTGAAAGCGAAGTTCTTCAGGCAAGCGGCGCCACTGTGGGTCGATCTTGAAGAAGCTGTATTTGACGAACTGCCTGCGTCCTGAGTCTTCCATGCACTGTCTCCTATGATCCAGTTGGATGCGCCTGAAATGATACCACAGACCGAAAGAGGGTTGTGAGGTGATCAGATAGCTTAGGATGCACTTGTCGAAGTAGGGGCGACAGGTGGGACTAACGGGCTACGTAGAGTAGGATGTTTGATTCTCTTATCAAGAGGACCGGAATGTAGGAAATGCCTTCGGCTGGCGCGATAGCATCTGAACTCAGGGGTTGTTCCGGTGTGGCAAGAAACATACTTGTGCAACTGTTTGCAGTAATGTAGAGTATGCAACAAGGTCCAGACCTCATTTCTAATACTATATATCGGAGGTTGTGATGAATACATGCAAGTGTAGCAAGGCTGAGTTCGACAGGGAGAGGAACGAAACCCTGAGTGCTCAGCCTGAAGGAAAGGGTCTCGTAACAATTGAGGAAGAGCCCATCATCGGAGAGACCCCCCAGGCCATATTGAAAAGTTGGCTAACCCCTAATCCCCTCTTCTACATCCGCAACCACTATACGATCCCGGAGTGGGATTCCGATTGGGAACTCTCGCTTGGGGGACACGTTAATAGTGCGTTGTCTTTTACGCTGCATGACTTCCACAGTTTCCCCATTCAGACTTTGCCCGTAACCTTAGAGTGCGCCGGTAACAATCGGAGTGATCTCGAACCGCAGGTGCCGGGCAACCCCTTCCAGAATGGGGCGGTAAGCACCGCGATATGGGCAGGCGTCCCACTGAGACACCTCCTCGAGCGGGCAGGCATCAGCGAGGGCGCCGTCGAGGTGCTTTTCGAGGGATACGATGCCGGTCAGCCGGACCCTTCGGTGGATGTTCAGCCCTATCTGAGAAGTCTGCCTATTGATGTCGCCATGCATCCTGACACTCTGCTTGCTTATGAGATGAACGGCGAGCCGCTATCAAGGGAGCATGGCTATCCTGTGCGTCTCGTAGTGCCGGGATGGTACGGAATGGCATCGGTGAAGTGGCTGAAGCGAATAACGGTACTGCAAGAAGCGTTTGAGGGCTTTTTCCAGACCGACCGCTACATAGTGGAGAGCGATGACGGCGAACCAGTACCTATATCCAAGATGCATGTGAAATCGCTGATAAGCTGGCCTGAACCGAATACGGCCTTGACGGTGCAGTCCCATATGATCAATGGAATGGCATGGTCGGGATTCGCGCATATCGCCAAGGTAGAAGTCAGCGATGACGGTGGCGAGACCTGGAATGAAGCGGACCTCGTGGGGCCTCGCTATCGCTATTCGTGGCAGCAGTGGAACATTGCATGGACGCCCAAGTCTGCCGGCCACTACACTCTGGTCGCCAGAGCCACTGATGAAGATGGCAATATACAGCCGCTGGAAACGCGATGGAACAGCTTAGGCTATATCATTAACGGCGTGCGCCCGGTCTGCGTGGAAGTGAGCTGACAATCGCCGTGGTTTTGCGCCTTGCCCACTGCGACATTGTTCGTTTGGGCAAGGTGAGTGCGGTTGATTGAGTGGTTACGCTCTGGAAGGTGTAAAGGCAATCTAGGAAGATTGATGGTGAATAAAACTGCCCAGGACCGTCCTGCGGGCAATAGGTACCTGGCTGCCCTGGAGTACGGGGATTTTCAGACACTGTGGACCGCGAACTTTTTTGCGGGGGCGGCAGCTTGGGCGCTCATCGTGGCGCGCGGCTGGATTGTCTATGAATTTTCGGACTCATCTCTTCTATGGGTTGGTGTCGTAACTTTTGCGGCAATGATCCCGAGGGTGCTGGTTTCGCCCTTCACGGGTTATCTGTCCGACCGCTTTGACCGGCGCACGGTGCTCAGGGCGATGTTCGCAATCAACCTGGTGCATAACCTTGTACTCGGGCTTCTTATGCTGAGCGGAAGCGCCGAGATATGGCACATCGTAATACTGTCTCTTGTGAATGGCTCTGCGCGGGCGGCACAGATGCCGGCAGGGCAGGCGCTCATTCCCAACCTTGTCCCGCGATCACTGTTGCTGAATGCTATTGCCCTTAATCAGGCGACGATGCATGGCTCGCGGCTACTGGGACCGCTTGCGATTATCCCGCTGCAGGCTACTACGGGTGCCACGGGAGCGATCTTCCTTTGCGCAGGCTTCTACGCGGTCAGTCTTATCCAGACTATAAGGCTTCGAACCGCCTCCACAGGAAGCATCGATAAGAGGCAAAGTTTCGCGCGAAACTTTGCTGCAGGCGCGGTTTATGTCTATAAGACGCCGATACTATTTTCCATTGTCATCATGGCGATTTTCCACTGTGGTCTGGTGATGTCGTTTGAATCACTGCTGCCGGGACTCTCCACCAAACTACTGACTACCGAAGGAGAGAGCACAGGCGGATTCCTGCTGTTCCTGACGCAGTTGCTGAATGAGTCGGGCGCAGGATTCAGTATACTGATGATGGCGGTCGGCGCCGGTGCATTGACGTCGTCGATGATACTGGCGGGAATCAGCAGCGACATTACCAAAGGTCGCTTGTTCTTTGCATTTGGAGCCGCTAGCGGTGTGTCGTCACTACTATTGGGGGTTTCACCGAACCTGCTAACTGCTTTGCCGAGCGCGATATTCCTTGGATTCAGCTCCGCCGCATTTATGACACTGACTCATACGATGATCCAGACGATTGTGCCAGACGGCGTGCGAGGACGCGTTGGCGCGATTTACTCCGTTCACATTGGCGGGATGATGGCGTCGCTGAACCTGATCAATGGGTTGTTGGCGGACTTCGTTGGGGCGCCACTGATTCTAATGGTGACCGGATTGATCTTTGCTCTCATTGTGGTGGTGAGCTGGCAGTTTGTGACGATGCGCCTTATTTACAGGGGTGGAGTGGCGCGCTACGCGCAGGCTCTAGCTGGTTAGCTGCCGCTTGGCGTAAGTGTGAGAGATTGCTGAGACAGTCGTTTATCCATCTGCCGCGCGTTGGCAAGGTTACCGAGGGGGAAATCTGGGACGCGGGCATCGGCGATTGGGGAGACTTCCTGGGCGCCGCGGAACTGCCGTCGCGGATACGTGGTAAGCGTGTCCATCTGAGAGAGCTGGTCGAGCAATCAACTGAGAGGTATGAAGCTAGTGATGCCGCATACTTCAATGAACTGCTTCCCGCAAGAGAGCGATGGCGACTATATGCGGATTACAGAGCGCGCGCTGCATTCGTTGACATCGAGACAACGGGACTATCTCCTGAGCGAGGGATCATAACGCTAATCGGAGTGCTCGATGCCCAAGGGTACACAGCTTACGTATATGACGAGAATCTTGCTGACTTTCGTGAGGCGATTGAGCAGTACGATCTCGTGGTAACTTTCAACGGAGCCGCATTCGACCTGCCCTATATTGAGCATCATTTTGGCAGCATATTCCGGAATGTCGCACATATAGACTTGCGCTTTCCCCTGAGGCGGGCGGGCTACTCGGGCGGACTAAAGTCGATCGAGCAGCAGGCTAAGGTCGGAAGACCGTCGGAGTTGAGCGTCTTAAGCGGGTATGACGCGGTGTTGCTGTGGCGGATGTGGCAGCGAGGCAGTGAGGGTGCGCGGGATACGCTAATCAGGTACAACGCCGAGGATGTGGCCTCGCTCCCCGCGTTGGCGGAGATTGCATACAACAAGCTGGCCGCGCGGCTACCGGCCGAGGTCTGCAATCTCAGTGCGACGCACCGGCATGATATTGAGCTGCCCTATGAAATGGATGTGATAGAGCACCTAACGCGCGTAAAATCTGGGACAGGACTGGTAACTTGAACCGCATCGCGATTATTGGGAGTGATGAACGGGTAAGGCTTGTGAATCCGGATGCGCTGGATACGCCCTACAGTACCGCGTCATCTCCGGGGCATCGTTGCGCGTGGCCGGTGTGGTCGCCTGATGGCGAGAGTGTCACATACTCGGCGTATCCTGCGGCGGGCAGCAATGGGCAAGGCGCCTTTAGGGTTGTCTCCAAGCCTGAAGGGCAGGTTGCGAGGCCAATCTATACCAACGAACCGGGAACAGACGCAATTGCGCAGCATACGCCTCATTACATGATTTGGTCGCCGGATGGAAGCAAGGTTGCCTTCATCGCCCAGACGCTCTCTTCCGGAATGTCTCTGATGGTCGCGAACGCCGACGGTGCAGAAACCGCGGAGAGGCTGATTGGCGGTGCGCCACTCTATTTCTGCTGGTCGGTGGATTCCGAGTACATTTTGGTGCATGCACGAGAACTTCATTATCTGATAAGGCTCAGCGAACCCGAACCGGCACAGGTCCCTATCATGTCGATGAGCTATCAGGCGCCGTCGGTGAGCTCGCTTGACGGGCGAATTGCCATGTGCGGAGAAATGTCGGAAACGATGCAGGGGATAATTGTTGCCACGATTCAGGGCGGCTCCGACATAGTGGGCGAGGTCGAGGGGCTGGTTGCACTGTCGTGGAGGCCGGGTAGAGGGCAAATTGCGATCGTTAGCGGTCTCGACCGGGGAATCGGCTATTATGACAAACTGACGCTGCTAGATGCGGATTCAACGGCGGAGCGCGTTCTGATAGAAGATCCCATATTGTGTTTCTTCTGGTCGCCTGATGGGACGAAGATCGCGTACATCACGCCGTCTGAGGATGCTCAGGGATCAGTGCGGTGGGCAGTACTGGATCTCGTAACCGACGATGTCCATTATCTCGCTGACTTTCTTCCGAGCCGTGAGCAACTGACGATGTTCATGTTCTTCGACCAGTACGGTCAATCTCACAGGATGTGGTCGCCTGACAGCAGTAAGATACTGTTTTCCGGTGTGCCTGGGCGACTGGAGTCGCGTGGGCCGCTGCCCGACGGCAGTGCTAGTTCAATCTACATCGCCGATGTGAATGGAATCGAGGAGCCAGCTCTCGTTGCGCAGGGGACGATAGGGGTGTGGTCCGCGTAAAGGCAGCCTGTAATTCGTGCTGCGCTAATATGTAAGCGGCTGCAAATGGTTTGACGCCGTGAACAATTAGTGATAAATATAGGCAGGCAAATTTCGCTATGTTGGAGTGGATGCCTTGCTTGCCAGAGCCGTAACATGCGCCGTTGTCGGATTGGAAGGGTATGTCATACAGGTGGAGGTTGACATCTCGCCGGGGCTGCCTAGGTTCACGATTGTGGGATTGCCGGATGCTGCGGTGCAGGAAGCCAGAGAGCGGGTCCGCGCGGCGATTCGCAATTCGGGCTGCGAATTTCCGATGCGACGCATCACGACAAACATGGCCCCGGCAGACCTCCCAAAGGCCGGCCCCGCCTACGACCTCCCTATCGCACTTGCGGTGCTGATCAGCTCCGGGCAGTTGCCCGCAGCACCCGGATTGACGATGTTCCTTGGCGAACTTTCTCTCGATGGCACACTGAGGCATACGAATGGCGTCCTGCCAATGGTCGCCGTGGCCCGTGACGAGGGATTCGAGACCGTATTCGTCCCTGCTTGTGACGCTGGCGAGGCCGCTCTTGTAGAGGGCGTAAAGGTGTATCCGGTGGAGACCCTGGGTCACTTGCTGCGGCACTTTCGAGCAGAGTGCCTGATTGAACCTGTGTCAAAGGATGTGTCCGGGGCTAGTGGGCTTGCCCGTCGGCGTGAGGCGGCAGGGAAGCAGGGCAGGGAGTTTGAGCTTGCGGATGTACGTGGGCAGGAGCATGCAAAGAGGGCGCTTGAGGTCGCCGCTTCGGGTGGTCACAACCTGCTGATGACGGGACCGCCGGGCAGTGGAAAGACTCTGCTAGCCCGCTGCATTCCGTCAATCATGCCCACAATGACCTATGACGAAGCCATAGATGTTACCAAGATTTACAGCGTTAGTGGACTGCTTCCCAGTTCATCGCCATTTATAGACGAGCGTCCGTTTCGCGCGCCTCATTACACCATATCCAACGCCGGGCTGGTGGGCGGCGGCAGGATTCCGCGTCCAGGCGAGGTCACTCTTAGTCACCGCGGTGTGCTGTTTCTGGACGAATTGCCAGAATTTGGGCGAAATGTGCTCGAGGTTCTGAGGCAGCCAATCGAAGACAGAGTTGTCACAATCAGCAGGGCGCAGGGGACTATAAGTTATCCGGCTAACTTTATGCTTGTCGCTGCACGAAATCCGTGCCCTTGTGGATTTCTCAACGACACTGTCAAGCAATGTGTGTGCAGGCCCAGCGAAATCGCGAGGTACAGTCAGCGCATCAGCGGACCGCTGCTCGACCGAATGGACCTGTTCGTGGATGTGCCGCGTGTAGAATACGAAAAGCTGACTGGGGCTAGTGATGCTGAGCGTTCCGAGCAGGTGCGGGATCGTGTCGAGGCTTCCATTCAGGCTCAGCGGGAGCGGTTCGACGGCACCAGCCTGTTGAACAATTCTGAAATGGGGCCGAATGAAGTCTGGAAGTTTTGCCAAATGGATGATGCTGCCAAGGGATTGATGAAGACAGCGATGAGCCGCATGAGCCTGTCGGCAAGGGGGGTTCCACGGTTTTTTTTTGGGGGGGGGGGGGGGGGGGGTGGGGCTGGGGGGGGGGTGGGGGGAGGGGGGGGGGGGTGCGGGGGGGGGCGGGGTGTCGGCAAGGGGATTCCATCGTATTCTGAAGGTGTCGCGTACGATTGCGGACCTGTCTGGCGAAGAAGTGATAAGTGTGTCGCATCTGGCGGAGGCGCTTCAGTACAGGCAGGCGGCGCAAATGGACTGAGGGGCGTTAGACTCTACTTTCTGATTGTGGCATAGAGTGGTCTTTGGTGCTTGAGCGATTGCGAAGGCGCATTACTAGCGCGAATGCCATGAACGCGACTATCGTAGCGACACCAAGCGCTATCATCACTAGTTCAAATCTATTTTCAAGAAAGTCCTGGATCGCCTCGCCGAAGACGAAGATCAGTACTCCAATCAGGAACATCCTTGCCCCTCTGCCTATCAGCGAGGCGATGATGAAAGGGGTATGCGGCATGTCCAGTACGCCGGCGGTTATGGCGAAGACTTTATATGGTACAGGTGTGATAGCAGCTATGATGATTGCCCATATGCCGTACTTTTTGAACAAGGATTCGACCCTGTTAACCCTGTCTAGAGAGACGAACCTTTCGAGGAAGGGTCTGCCGAAACGCTTGCCAATCCAGTGGCCGGCCAGCGCTCCCGCGACTGAAGCCAATGTTGCTGCGCCAGCGTAAATCAATGCCGCCTTGGGATGGACGAACGACATTCCAATGAGAATGGGATCAGGCGGGATTGGAAAGAATATTGACTCGGTGAAAGCGGTGGCGACGAGCACAACCAGCGCCCAATCGCTGCTCGCGAATCCAACCAGCAGATGCGACAGTTCCCGCAGGAATTCAATCATAGGCGCGCGCGTATGGCAGGGAGTGGTGAACCGCCGCGCCTACGAGATGTGATGGCGAATGCTTCACAGACCGGCCATGCCCAGTACGCGCTCAACATTTGTGGGATCGGGCATTATATCGCCGCTGTCGATCCCCTGCATTACTTCGACGATGGCGGCGTTAACCGGTGTGTGTACTCCGGCTTCGCGGCCTCGCGCGACGATGTAGCCGTTCATGAAGGATGCCTCCGTGCGGCGTCCCTTTGCCACATCCTGCGACATAGAGGATTTCCAGTCGGCAGTGCCGGGCTTGGGCTGCAAGGTGGCATCCAGCTCTTCGTAGATGTCGCCCTGGTCAGCGCTCGCCCATGTTTCGGCTGATACACCGCTGATCTTCTCGATTTCGTAGTTGAGGGCAAGGCCAACCTGCGTCGATTCCTTGGCAATCTGAATCTGAACGAGTCGAGCACGGGGGTTGGCGGCGTAACTCTGAGACCCCTGGCCTGTCATTGCGCCAACTGGGTTTCCGATAGAGTTTGTTGTGAGCTTGGACCAGCGCTCACCCCAGATGTTCGAGGTGGCTCTGGAGCCGTCTATGCAGCTCAGCATCTCGGCGATTTCCTGCACGCGGGGGGTAATTCTGCCGTGCAGTTCGCCGACGCGGAACACGTCGTGTCCGCGGTCGCGCCCAGGAGCGCCTCCGCGGGTCACATGTGCGGGTTCCCAAAGGGCAACTGTGATGCTGGACATCACACAGCCTATCTGGTGCTCATAGCCCACGATCGATGCTGTAAGCTGGTCGTTCATGCAGTTCTGGCTGTTTACGACCACGCCGTTTGGCGCCAGGAGGCGCTTCACAAAGTGGCTGGACCACTCGGTATCATAGGACTTCATGGCTAGAAAAATGATGTCGAAGTTGTGCTGGAGCTGCCACGCGTCGGCGAGGTGGATGGCGTTGACGGGAATGGTGAAGTCGCCCTGGCTACCCGATGCGCGCAGACCATTGGCTTTCATTGCATCTACGTGCTCGCCCCACATGTCAATCAGCGTGATGTCGTGGCCTTCACGGGTCAGGAATGCACCGATATAGCTTCCCGCCGCTCCTGCACCGAAGATGCCTATTTTCTTGGACATCAATTACTCCTTGCCTGTTGTTTCAGTCGTCCACACGACTGACTCGAATGTCGAACTCAAACTTATTGCCGCCCACCTTTGCCGTGCCGCGAAGTGAGGCTGATGGTGCGTCCGCCGTTGACGGCACCCGAAGCGGCTTGCCACCGTCGCCAAGTATATCAGAGATGGCGTCGCCCAATACGAGAGACAGGCGAGGAAGGGCTGAGTTTCGGATGGAGTCCAGTAATACCTCCTGCCTGCGGTATGCCTCCTGCGCCTCTTCGATTGATACTGCTTCGAATGTTACGGTATGGCCGGGCATTGCCTGGGCAACCTTGCTTAGGTCGGGACTGATGACTGTGGCGATTTTTGTGTAACCGCCTGTGGTGCCTCTGTCAGCGAGAAGGATGATTGGCTGGCCGTCTCCGGGGATCTGAATTGTGCCGAGTGGCGTCCCATCGGAGATGACATCGGGGCCATCGGTATGCTCAATCGGCGGGCCCTCCATTCTGTACCCCATGCGGTCGGAGTTGATGGATACGGTGTATGTCTCTTGCAGGAAAGTGTCGATTCCTGCTTGCGTGAAGGCTGCATGCTGCGGTCCGAGAACGACTCTGAGTTTGTGGCTGCTGCCGTAATTCGGGATGGCTTCCTGTGGAAATGAGCATTGCGTAGTCGGTGTTGGCGCTTCTTCGTTGAAGGCGTTGAGAATGTCCCCAGTCCGGAGCGGCCTTCCGTCAATGCCGCCCAATGCAGTCTTCATGTAGGTAGCGCGACTTCCCATGATGAGTGGAACATCGATGCCGCCAGTGACCGCTAAATAAGCGCGCATTCCGTCCTTAGGACTACGAAATTCTAGCCTGCTTCCTTCTTTCGCGGTGACTGGCTGCCACATTGGAACCGGTTCGCCGTTCAATCGTGGCGATACGTTTGCCCCGGTGACGGCAAATGTTGTGTCGGTGAGTAACTCCATCCGAGGCCCCAAGACGGTAACCTCGATGCAGGCGGCACTGTCATCGTTGCCGAGCAGAAGGTTAGCGGCGCGCAGGGCGAAGGTATCCATTGCGCCTGCGGTGGGCATCCCGAAACGTTGATAGCCGAAGCGCCCCCTGTCTTGGATGGTGGACAGCATGCCTGGCTGAATTATTTTCAGTGTGGGTGTGCTCATTATTCAGTTGATTCCGTTACAAGATAATCGCCCGATTCGACTTGCTTCACGATGTATAGGTATTCCTCCTGCGATTTGATTGGCACGAAACGCACATAATCGCCCGCACTCAGCAATACAGGTTGGTCGCGGGTCGGGTCGAATAGGCGAAGCGGAGTCCTACCGATTAGCTGCCAGCCGCCGGGGCTTGGTACCGGATACACGCCGGTCTGCGTCTCTGCGATTCCGACCGCGCCCGCGGGTATTTCGGTGCGTGGGGACTGCAATCGCGGGGTTGCGAGCTGCTCGTCTAGGCCCCCGAGGTATGCGAATCCGGGGCTGAATCCCATCATATAGACGAGATAGTCGGCGCCGCTGTGGATTCGTATGACTTCCTGCTCGTCGATACCGTTATGCTGCGCCACGAATTCAATGTCGGGTCCCATATCGCCGCCATACAGGGTTGGGATATGGACGATGTGCCGGGCGCCGGAATAGACTTCACTCGCGCTTTCGAGGAGTTCGGCGATTGCAGTCTGCACTTCCACTGATCCGATGATGATTGGGTCGTAATACACGAGCACTGAGCGATATGTAGGTAGGAAGTCGAAGACTCCAGGGATGCTGTCTTGTTCCAGGGCATCAGTAAGGCTCCGCACCTTGCGGTTTATTTCGGGGCTGATCGCGTCCCCCAGTTCGGCGACCAGCGCCATGTCGCCGGCGGGGAAGAATTTCGGCTTGTCGTAGATCACGGCGGCTATTCCAGAATCTTGCCGAGCGGCAGTATCTCGACACCGGCGGCCTCAAGCTCGCGCTTGAGCGCCGACGCCATCTCAACTGCGCCGGGCGTGTCCCCATGCAAGCAGAGACTATCGGCTTGCACCTCTATCTCCTCACCACTGATGGCTGTTGCTTTGCCTTCAGTTATCATTCGGATGCTGCGCTCTACGACTTCGCCCGTATCGTGTATGACAGAACCCGGCTGCGAACGGGATACGAGTGTGCCGTCTGGATTGAGGGCGCGATCGGCGAATATTTCACGGGCTACCTTCAAGCCCATGTCCTCGGCAATGTCAATCCAGCGCGAGCCAGCAAGGGCGATGAGAATCATGTCGGAGTCAACTTCTAGCATGGAATCGCAGATGGCTTGCGCGAGGGCCCCGTCGTTGACTGCCATGTTGTACATTGCCCCGTGTGGCTTGACATGCTGGAGCTTCTTTCCGGCGGTGAATGCCTGCAACGCTCCCACCTGATACGCGATGTCGTTTCTTGCCTCGTCGGGAGATACAACCATGTTGCGGCGACCAAACCCATTGAGGTCAGGGAAGCTAGGGTGCGCACCTATTGCGACGCCGTGTTTCTCGGCGAGGTTAACAGTGTGGCGCATCCACATTGGATCTCCGGCGTGGAAGCCGCAGGCGATGTTTGCGGAGGTGATGTGCTTGATTACCTCCTCGTCGAATCCCATCTTGTACATGCCAAAACTCTCGCCCATGTCGCAATTGAAGTCGATCTTAGCTCCCATAGTCTGCTCCCTGTCTGTGCGCTGCTCGGCGAAACCTTCTCGTCTGGAATGCAATTATACGGCGTCTCGCGCTGTCTTACCACCGACTCGGAGAGTGCGGAGTATGCCAAAAGTGACATAGATTTCAGTGTTCTAGGTTCATATATTGCATTTACTTTGGAGTGGAGGTGGTCGTAAGATTAGTGGATTGAGCCACCTGTTGTAAGGTTTTGGGCATGCTGCAGCAAAGTAATGTGTGCTGCGTCCCAATGGCAGGATGCTGCTGACAGCTCACGCCGGCGCATCGGAAGGAGATCTCTGTTGAATAGACTGGTTGTGGGAATTGTTGCGGTTGTCGTTGTGGCTGCCATTGTGGTTGCGGCGGTGGTGTTCTTTATAATGCGCGACGATGGATCAGGCGAGGGCGATGCCAGTGTAATACCAGTGAGCACGGCCCCTGTGGTGCGTGCTGACGCGGTTGTTGTGCCAATTCGCAGCGCCGGCCTCGGAATGCCGAGCGGTGGGATGGTCAGTGATGTGCTGGTTAGGGAGAATGATGCCGTCGAAGAGGGGCAGCTTCTGGTCAAGCTCGATGCCACCAATGCGGAGTTTGCACTCGAGAGGGCCGAGAACGCGATAGCGAGCGCCCGCGCCGATGTGGAAACTCTGAAGATTGCCATCGAGAAAGAACGAGAGATTGACGACGAATCCCGTCCAGGAAGGCTCGAACAGGCACGATCTGCGCTTCAGGGCGCAAGGGAGCGGCATCTGCATCTTTCCGGGGCGAATCGGAGGCCAGGCGCGTCCGTGAGCGCGGAGGGCGCCGTGCTGGAGGCGAAATACGCGGAAGCAGTGGCGAGAGCGGAACTTGGAGTAGAGCAGGCGGCAGAGGCCCTATTGATAGCGAGGGGCGTGGCGAGCAGCGCCAATATACCCGGAACGGCGGACAGTCGCGCAAGTGTCGCAGCGCGTGAGGCGCGAATCGCGAATGCGCAGCTTGCGATTCTGGATTTGCAGAATGCCCTCGAGGATGCGCAAGACTTCGAAGAAATAGTGCAGGACGCACAGGATGCCGTGACGGTCGCTACGGCGCTCCTTGCAAATGCAGAGAGAGACCTAGAGGTGACTGTTGTCGAGACCGCGGAAGCCAACCGGGTTTTTCAGGATGCCTACCTTGACGCGGAGTATCACTGGCGCTCGGTGCATAATCACTACCTGGGGATTCAATTGACCGCCGCCGAATTACACAAGGACCCGAACACGCTCTTCGAGGAGTGGGGAGTTGACTTGGAGACTGTATTTGATCGCGATAACCTCTCCTTCCCCAACAATGTGTTGGAAGACGACCCAGCAACGCGTTGGAACGAATTGAAGCTGTTTGGGATGCTTGGTCTTGGACCATACAGGGCACACATGATTACCTGCCAGGATGTCATCGTCCCCCGTGGGATGCGATGTGTCGAAAGGGAGTATGAGGACGCCTGGCGTGCATTCTCGGCAGCGCGAGAGAATTACATCACTGCCGAGAAGGACGGAATGTCTGCGGTACAGGCAGCGGAGAATAAGCTGGTGGGTGCCCGCAATCGGCTTGAGGATGCCGAACGAGCAGTTGAAATTGCACAATCTGGACGTCTTCAGGCAAGCGCCGCAAAGATACAGTCTGATTTGAATGCCGCACAGGCAGGATTACAGGTATTGCTTGATTTCGCGGACGAAGCGGAGGTCGCGCAAGCAGAGGCGAAACTAGAATCGGCGAGAGCTGCTCTCGCAGACTTGAGGCCGGATGCTCAGGAAATTGCGCTTGCTGAGCAGCAGGTAGAGGACGCGGAGTTGCTGGTATCCAAGCTGGAGTCAGGGCGCGACCCTCTGGATGAGGAGCGCAGAGAAGCCCGCGTCGCCGCTGCAGAGTTAAGGGTGACGGCAGCCGAGACCGCCTTGGAAGCTGCGAGCATAGCCCTTGCGGACACTGAGTTGCGCGCTCCGTTCAGCGGCGTGATCGTTGGGCTAAATGTCGATGCGGGAGAAGAAGTTGCCCCGCGGCAATTCGTGATGAGTCTCGCAGACACATCCGAGTGGGAGCTGGTTACTGTTGACCTCGACGAACTCAGTGTTGTGAACCTAGGAGAGGGTGACAATGTCAGTGTGGTGTTTGACGCTCTGCCCGACCTCGAAATGAGCGGAACGATTTCGAGGATTAGCCGGCTTGGGGAGGAGATGCAAGGGGCGGTTACCTATTCTGCCGATGTGCGGCTAAGTGGCAACGACCCGAGACTGCGCTGGGGTATGACCGCATCAATCCGAAAGTAATAACTGCCAGACTGCTATACCGATAACGTGAATCGTGAGCAGACATTATTGATATAGTGCGACCCGCCTCACTACTGAACAGCGAGGCGGGTCGTTTTATGTCTGAGTCTTTCAGAACTCGGCAGATTCAATGCCTACTACCGATTATTATGCGCGCAGTCGATAAGTTAGAACTTTCTCTTGATAGTTATTAGCGCAGCAGGGTTGTGCCAGTCATGTAGCGACGGAGTCAAGCCGCCACCGCCGTGTACGCCCGAGTGAATATGGACGAAACCCTCGGCCCCAGAGTCGTCGTGCAGATGGTTGCCGCACGGAGGACCGGGGATGAAGTCGCAATTCTCGCTGTTTGCCTCGCTGCCGGAGTCATACACCGGCACTCGAACAGATCGGTCAACCACGCCAACTAAGCTCATGCCGTTTAAGGATATGAACCCGTCGTTGGTGCTGACCAACATGCTGGCGAGAGACAGGCGTGTCGCTTCGCCGTCAACATTCACGACTCCCATAGCGGTCTGGCCGGGTGGTATGGGGCCATCGTCAAGCGTAAGGACCTGCAGATCATTAACCTCGTCGTTGTCGGACCAGAGGGCCATAAGCCCTGAAGTGTCCGCGTCCTCAGCCATGGCAGCGAGTTCAGCACTTGAAGGTTGCCCTAAAGAGAATAGGGGCGCGTTGTCCTTTGTGTGAGTCGCTACTACAATCGGGGACAGAATCTGCCCGGGCATCAAGTTGGTAACTGACACCTCATAGTCGATTCCGCCAGATGAGCTATAGCGCGATGTTCCTGCGGCGACACCTACGGAGAGGGTTGCCAGTGCGGCTACTACCGCGAGTATGATTATCAGTTTCTTCTTCACTTCCACAACCTCCATTTCCCATCATCATCGTCTGAGACTTCTAGTCTGTGGTGCGCGCAATCCACAGCCCAGACCTCTCACATTGCCAGTTAGCGCAGTTATACGATTCAATACAAGAATGCATATAACTGCAAGAACCCTGTTTTAAGTGTTAAATAAACTATAATCTATATATATGATAGCGCAAATGGGCGCGGAATGTGACGGCGAATGGGTAGAAGCCGCATTCTGACAGACGTGTCGGCGTTCGGAAGCGGCACGCGACTACAGTGAAAAAGAGAGAACGAAGTGCCTGTTATCCATTTAGCAGGAGGAAGTGCAGAGGAGGCAAATGGGGTTATGAGGTCTAGTCGGCGGCGGCGGTCCGTTCGTCGGACTTACTGCCAGTTGTAAGGGGTTGGCCGCCAGGAAAGAAGGCACTCAGCACCTGCTGAACGATTCCATCTGCGTCGAGGTAAAGCTCGTGGCGCTGGGCCTCAGCAGTACCATGCTCTACAAAGGAGTCCGGCATGCCGATTCTATGTACCGAAACATCCTCGAGACCGGCCTCGCTGAGAACTTCCAGGACAGCGGAGCCGAATCCACCCGCAAGGACATTTTCCTCAATCGTGACAATGCGATGAGTTTTGCGAGCCGTGTCCAGGATCAGCTCGACGTCGAGCGGCTTCACGAAGAGTGGGTTGATAACACTGCAGTCAATGCCAAAGTCCGCAAGCCTTTCCGCTGCTTCAAGGGCGGCGCCGGCGGGCTTGCCCAGCGCGAAGATGGCCACATCCCCACCTTCTTTGACCACATAGCCTTTGCCGATCGGCATCTCCCTGAGCTCATCGTCGAGAGGCGTGCCCGTGGCGGTCCCTCTGGCGATGCGAATTGCAAATGGGCCTTGATACAGATATGCGGTATGTATGAGATGCTGCAAATCGTTTTCATTTATCGGCGCGGCGACCACGGCGTTAGGGAGGCATCGCAAATATGAAAGATCGAAGGCGCCATGATGGGTCTTGCCGTCCTCGCCGACGATGCCTGCGCGGTCCGCAATGAGAGTGACCGGAAGGTTCTGCAGACAGACGTCATGGACCACCTGATCGAATGCGCGTTGTAGGAATGTGGAGTAGATCGATACGAAGGGATTGAGTCCTGTGGATGCCATTCCTGCCGCCATGCTTACCGCATGCTGCTCGGCGATTCCGACATCAAAGACTCTGTCCGGAAATTCCTCGCGAACCTCAGCAAGTCCGGTGCCTTCCAACATGGCTGCCGAGATGCCCACCACGGAGTTGTCTTCGCGCATCAGGCGGCTGACAGTCTGGGCAAACACTTTTGAGTATGTGGGAGCGCCGGTGGATGATCCCAGAGGCGAACTGGGCTGATGGAATTTGACCGGGTCGTCTTCGGCAGGTTCGTAGCCGTGACCTTTATGTGTAACGACATGTATCACAGGCACGGCGCCTGTTGTCTGCTTTGCCTGCCTTAGGGTGTCTTCAAGCTGAGTCAGGTCGTGCCCGTCAACGGGTCCGAGATACCGAAAGCCCATTTCGTTCCAAAACATCGTGGGAAGTATGAAACTTTCGACACCATCGTTGAGACTCTTGACTAGCTGGTAAATGAGTTCGCCAGTTGGCACCCTCTTGGACAGATCCGTCATGCGGCGAATCATTGCTTGATATTGCGGGTGCGTGATCAGGCGCTTTCGCCAGTTGGTGAGAAAGCCTATGTTCTCCGAAATGGACATGCCGTTGTCATTGAGAACGACAATCATCCTTTGCGGATTGAGATGAACGATATTGTTGAGCGCTTCGAAGCTTGATCCAGAAGTCATTGCACCGTCGCCAACGACGGCGATCGTCCATGTGTCTGACTCGCGATTGGTTGCGCTCTGGGCGATGCCGAGAGCGATGGACAGGCCTGTGCCAGCATGTCCGGCGCAGAGGGTGTCGTGGGGGCTTTCGCTCGGCTCGCCAAAGCCCGAGATCCCGCCCTGGAGGCGGATGTCGCTGAACTCGTCGCGGCGACCAGTAACTAGTTTGTGGGCATAAAGCTGGTTGGTCGTGTCCCAGACGATGCTGTCGTTGGGGCTGTCGAATACACGGTGGAGCGCGAGCGTGAGTTCGATGACGCCGAGGTTGGATGCCAAATGTCCGCCACGTTCTGTGATAACGGAAATGATGGTGTCGCGCACTTCCTGGGCTACTTGCGCCAACTCGTCAGGTGTCAGAGGGTTGAGATCACTTGGGGCGTCGATCCTGTCCAGGATGCGGCTGTCCATCGGGATTCTCCTTGCGGACGTCGATGTTCAATCTGAAGCTGGGCGAGGGCACAGGCACCGGATCAGAGGCAGGCTGTTCTTAGGATAATGTAGAATAACTGGATATGACTGTCAACAGATAGGGAACCTAATTCAAGCAAATTGCATAGACAGTTCGTTGTGCCGAAGGAAAATCAGATAATCCAACCGAGTGTCATTTCAGTCTTACTTCGAAGGTGGGAACTTTGACTCGGATTCAAACCTGCCAATGAGGTCAAGCTGCTCAGTATTTTCTCGCGGCACTCTGGCAAAAGAGAGCACTTCTGGGAGAACTATGCCACCGGAGAAGACAAGCTTCATAGCATCGTCAACATTCATGTCAGTCTCTACGAGATCGTCTTCCATGACGAGAGCCATATTGCCTGAGGTTGGGTTGGGAATCGTCGGAATATACACGATAGCCATAGTTTCATTAGACTTCGCGGAATAGGCACGCCCGGTAACGAAACCCATCGCGATCATGCCTTCCCTGGGCCATTCAAGGAATACGACGCGGCTGAAGGTGTACTGAGAGGTGAAGGATGTCATTACCTGCTGGGTAACGCCGAAAATGTTCCTGATAACAGGCAGGCATCCAATGAGGTTATCCTTCCAGCCGGACAACTTGAGCCCTAAGGGAGTCGAGACCATCAGGCCTACGAGGTAAAACGCTGCTATTCCGACGATAAGACCGATGCCTGGGAAGTCCCAGGGCTGAGCTCTGACAATTGGCAGCGGCCTGATTAAACCGTCCGTCTTTTCAACCAGGAAAATTAGAACGAACAGAGTTACCAGCGCCGGCACAAGGTCGAGAAGGCCTGCGAGAGTCCGGCGCTGAATATGTCCTTCAACCCTCTTCAACACACTGGGTTTAGGTTCTTCGCCGTCTCGTGACTTTGCACCATTGTCGCCATTCTGCATCTGTGTCACCATTTTGAGAATCCAGTTCAGGATGATTCCTAACAGGCGTCTCTCTTACCCTTGTACCTCAATGTGGCGGTGCCCCTTAGAGGGATCTGGTTCCATTTTCTTGCTCTTGCGCCAGTGAACGCGCTACCAGTAAGCCAGGCCTTCGGACGGCTCAAGTTCCATTTCCCGGCATCAGGATTCCGGCGACTGAAGCAACTCTTCTATTTGGAAATCATCTTGTGTGAGGTTGGATGTACTGTGGAAGCATCCGCCAGCTTTCGCTTGGGAGGTCTCAATATGGTGGTCATGTATTCGTCAGGTCAACGCACATCAGACCGCGATGACTCACATGAAATCTGAATAAAGCCCTATTGAAATATTATAAGAATTCGCTTCGCTCAACTTGAAGCAAAATTGAGTCTATGATTTGCACTCTTTTGTCGGAGATGTGTGGGATCTAAGTCGCCATTTGAATGTTGAATCAAAATAAAGTAAAGCAGGTCTTGACTGTCTAGTATCAGTAATCATTGCGGATGGACACATTTAGTGGTATAAATCCTACAGGTGGCATATTTTCGACTAGGCAGGTAGATGCAAGCATCGGAGAGGAGGGTGTCATGGCGACCAAGCACTTGAGGCGGATGTTAGTCTTCTTTTCGATGGCGTTTGCAGGCTTAGGGGTTATTGCCTGTGACGCCATTGGCGAGATAGGCGGCGGTGACGAGGCTTACAAAATCGGCGTGATGGAGTCGGTGACGGGCCCCGGCGAGACTTATGGCAATGTTGCAGTGCAAGCCAAACAGATGGCGGTTGATGAGATAAACGCAGCAGGTGGTGTCAACGGGCGCATGATCGAGCTGATTGTAGAAGATGAGAAGTGCAACGCACAGGACGCAATCACGGCTTACAGGAAGCTGACTGATGTGGATGGTGTGAAGATAATTCTGGGCACCTCGTGCAGCGGCGCAATGCTTGGTGCTGCTCCGCTGGCGGAAGAGGAAGGCGTGGTCATGTTCTCGGGGCTGGCTACTAATCCGGACATAGCTAATGCCGGCGATTACATTTTCCGCACTTCCATGAGCGATGCACAGGTCGGAGTAGATACGGGCAATGTGCTGTGGGCGGACGGAGTGCGCACGTTGGCGACTATCACTGAGGCGACTGACTACGCTGAAGGCGTGAGGCGGACTTCGGTGGAGCAGTTCGAGAAGCGAGGCGGTCAGATCGTAGGCGAGGAGCGCTACGCCTCGGATGTAACGGACTTCAGATCGCAGCTGACGAAGCTGTTAGGCGCGAATCCCGACGGGCTGCATGTGGCGGCACAGTCCGAGTTCACAGGGGGCACGATTGTCAAGCAGGCTCGCGAACTGGGATACGAAGGACCAATCTACTCGGATATCGTGCCGATTGGTACGACTGCGCTTGAGATTGCAGGAGAGGCCGCAACCGGCATGAAGGCAATTACCGCCGACCTAGACCCTGCGAATTCGAAGGCACAGGAAGTTATCGCAAACTTCAGAGCGAAGTACGATTATGTGACGCTTCCGTGGTATCTCGGCTCGGCGTATGACGACGTGTATATTACGGCCGAGTGCCTGAAACAGACGGAAGACGATCAGGACGCCGACGGCTTTAGGGATTGCCTGTACGATGTAAGCTGGAGCGGGGCAATCGGCAGCAATTACAGCTTTGACTCAAATGGTGAAGTTGTCGGTCTGTCGAATGTGGTTGTAGAGATCCTGCCGACATCCGAACGGACTGAGGACAACCAGGGTTACAGGGTTCTGGGACCTGCTCCAACAGAATAAGCCTTGCCATTCCGTCCTGCGATCTTAAGCAGGGCGGAATGTTTTTCTCACTGCCTATTTCGCCCGGTTGTAGCGATACGCCGGGCGTGTGACTGATTCGCTTGGAGTTTCCACTTGCTCAGATTCCGCGAAAATCACGGTACGTCGCTGGCAGTTACAATGGCTGCCGCTGCCGCTCTTTATATCGTATGGAAGATAACGCAGTCTCCTGAGCAGGCACTTCAGTTCACGTTCAACGGACTAGCGGTGGGCGCCGTGTATGCCCTGATTGCGGTAGGGTTCACACTGGTGTACAGCACGGTGTGGTTCTTCGACCTCTATTATGGCGCGGCCGCGGCATTGGGCGCATACGGCGTGTTCTACCTGCGTTCCTTTGATACTCTTGGCGGGCGCTATGAAGTGAACGAGCCGGTCGTGAACTTAGTTTTCGCGGCCGTGACGGCAGGAGTGGCTGCCTGGGCGTTTCACGAGGCATTCCATACTCGCATGCGGAGACGCGGGTCTGGACGCACTACCGTCAGAGTCGCGGATGGCCTGATTGCCGCCATCGCCGGAATATACATGTGGCTGGTGCTCACGTTCCCGGCTCAGATGCACTATTTGCTAAGTCCGGTGGTCGGCGTGATTGTAGCTGGTGCCGTCTGCTGGCTGCTCTATCGAGGATATCGAGCCGCTTTCGCGGATGCCAACGCACTTCCAGCAATTCTGGGCGGCGTCATAGTCGGGTGTGTGGCTGGCGCTTACTGCGCATATTTGATATTTGGATCGCCCGGGGCGGGACTGTATCTTAGCTGGGGAGTTTCCTGCCTGCTTGCTGGTGTTGTGGGACTTGCCCTGTACAGGGGCTTGTACGTGTACATGCGTGAGCGTGCAAGATCACCGCTCGTTATGCTCGTAGCGACGCTTGGCATACTGCTCGCTTTGACGGCGTTCACCACGATAGTTTTCCAGAGCGCTCCACGTCCGCTGCCAGAGGCATTTGGTAGCCAGCCTTGGAAGATTGCGGGCGCGAATCTGAAGGCGTTCAATGTATTTTCCATAGTTGTGGCGATTGTAAGTTTCCTCGCTTTGCTTTTTGTCTTGAAGAGGACATCCTTCGGAAAAGCGGTGAGAGCGATCGGCGATGACGAAGAGGTATCCAAAGTGGTGGGTATCAACACAACCGTCGTGATTGCGATTGTTTTCTTCGTTGGGGCGATCTATGCTGCGATGGGGGGCATACTGAGCGGTCACGATACTGCAATTCAGCCACGAATGGGACTGCTTCTTCTGCTCAAAGGATGGATCGCGTCGGTTGTCGGCGGTATTGGGAACCTGTACGGAGCCATCCTTGGTGGATTCGTTCTTGGTCTGATAGAACAATTTGGAATCTGGGACCTCGCAGGAGAATGGAAGGATGCGATTTCCTTTGTGCTGCTCATCCTGTTCCTGTCCTTCTGGCCCAGAGGCATATTGCCGAGAAGGTAGTGCATGCGAATTAGTTTGGAACCTGTCATTGACAATTTGAGGGCCCTTCGGAATCCACGCCAGTTCATGAAGGCGTCCAAGGGCAACATCCAGCTGTGGGCGAACCTGTTCGTGATTGGCTGGGCCGTCGTATTCATGCTGTGGCAGGGCGCAGGCTTCGCAATAACCGTGGGCACGGTGTTTGCGATATGGGCGATGCTAGCGGTGAGCCTGAACCTCGTAGTGGGTTTTGCCGGGCTGCTGTCGGTCGGTCACATCGGGTTCTTTGGAATTGGCGCATACTCTATGGCGATCCTCAGCTCGAACCCCGCGTACGAGCAGCTTCGCACGGAGGCATTGACGACCTTCGCCTGGCCCTTCTTTGCGGCGCTGCCGGTCAGTGTGCTGCTCGCCGGTGCAGTCGCGATCGCCGTGGGCGTTGTATTCAATCGTTTCAGGGACGACATATATGTCCTGGTGTCCTTTGGATTTGCCATCATAGCTTTCAATGTGTTCCTGAATTGGCGAGGACTTACGAGGGGGGCGTTCGGGATCCACGAGATTGCCAGGCCGAAGATTGGAGGCTGGTCGCTCGGCGGCGAGTTGGAGTTCATGCTGTTCGTGCTGGCATTCCTCGCGATCGTGATGCTGATCGCGTGGTTCATCGTGACTTCTTCGTTCGGCAGGGTTCTCACGGCGATTAGAGAGGACGAGGAGGCGATAGAGGTCTTTGGATACCAGGCGACGCACTACAAGCTGGCGATATGGGTGATATCCGCCATGATTGCGGGCCTTGCGGGAGGGCTGTTCGCAAGCTGGACGAGTTTCATTGATCCCTTCTCATTCATACTGCTGGAGTCGATACTGCTGGTTTCCATAGTGATACTTGGTGGGCTTGCCACGATTTGGGGATCGTTACTCGGAGCGATGGCATTCGTCTTGCTGGAAGAGGGTATGAGGTTCCTGCCATTTCTGCCGACAGAGTTCATCGGGCAGGCACGACAGGCGGTTCTCGGTATTCTGCTTGTGCTGCTGATGCTGTTCAGGCCGCAAGGACTGGTTGGGAAATACAGACTATGAGCACATGCAGCGATCAACCCAGCATCGAGTTCGCACTTGAAACAGAAGGAATATCCAAGCAATTCGGCGCCGTCAAGGCGGTGGACGATCTGTCAATCTCAATCCCTCGAAAGGGCATGACCAGTATCGTGGGCCCCAACGGGTCTGGCAAATCGACGCTGATTAACCTACTCAGTGGGACGCTACCTCTTGATGGAGGAATGGTGATTGTTGATGGGGTAGGCTTGAGGGTAGTAAAGGCTCACGAGACTCCCGAGCACGGCATCACTAGAACTTTCCAGGAAGTTAGGCTGTTCGACCAGATAACGGTCTGGGATAACATTATGGTCGTGTTGACGAACCGCGGTGTCTTTCCCGCTTTAATGGAGCGCTCACGTGAAGGCCACAGGGAAAGGGCGAGGAGCATTCTTCAGAGTGTGGGCATGTGGGACAAACGGGACTCGCTGGCGATGGAACTGTCATACGGGCAGAGGAAATTGCTGGAAATCGGGCGCGCGATGGCGCTGGATGTGAACATTTACCTGTTTGACGAGCCGTTTGCCGGACTCTTTCCGCAGATGCTGGAGCGAATCAAGGACATTATGAAAGAGGTGAGGGATGAGGGGCGCACAGTGCTTTTCGTATCACACAATATGGACATAGTCCGGGAGCTCTCCGATCACCTCATCGTACTGGACAGCGGCAGGCTGCTGGCCGAGGGGGATGTGGATGTTGTTCTTTCAAGCGAAGAAGTGATTGAGGCGTATCTTGGTACGTAAAGGTTGAAGATGGAGCTTCTGAAGCTGGTCGATATATCGGTTCATTATGAGGCCGTGGTCGCGCTGGACAACGTGTCGCTGGGCGTAAACAGAGGTGAGATGGTCGCCGTGATGGGGCCGAACGGCGCAGGGAAATCCACGGTGCTCAAGGCGATAATGGGGTTAGCTCCGGTCGTTGGCGGGGAAGTCTACTGGCAGCAGCAACCTCTGGAGGCGGCGACGCACGAAATAGTGAAAGAGGGAATTTCATTTGTGCCACAGGGTAGGCGTGTGTTCACTCACCTTACCGTCGAGGAGAATCTGGAGATGGGATGCCTGTACCTGAATGATGCGGCGGAAAAGGCTCTCAGACTGGATTCAGTGATGGAACTCTTTCCGATTTTGTATGAGAAGCGGAACGATCTCGCCAGCCAAATGTCGGGCGGACAGCAGCAGATGCTGGCTCTCGGCAGAGGACTGATGGCGGCGCCCGACGTTTTGCTTCTAGATGAGCCGACTCTCGGACTCGCGCCGATAGTCGTTAAAGAAGTGTTTCAGAAGGTAGCTGAGATCAGCGACAGGCTAAACACCACCATCTTAGTCGTAGAGCACAATATCAAAGGCGTGCTCGACATAGTTGACCGGGCGTATGTGCTTGACAAGGGGCGCGTGGCACACGATGGGACACCGCAATCGGTGCGCGACTCTGACATTCTGACGAGGGTCTTCCTCGGAAGCTAGACGCGGAACGCGCAGGACACATCCGAGTACTCTCTAAGACAGGCTGAAGGATTGCTCTGAGACGCGTTTCGCCTTGATCTAGCTTCTAGAGAGCGTCAGGCATGTGATGTCGTCAGACTGGACGGTGCCGCCCGCAAATTCACTTACAGCGTCAAATATCTTCTGGACGGCGTCGTGGGCGTCCAGCGGTGGAGTTTCAAGGAAAGTCTGACGCAGGCGTTCGATGCCGAACTGCTCTCCATCGCCATCCATGGCTTCGGTTACGCCATCCGTATAGCAGATTACGGTGTCGCCGGGAGATAAGGTCACGCAGTTCTGATCGAATTCCAGTTCCGGCATGATTCCGAGCACGATACCGCCTGTGAGGGGAAGTAGTTCGGAGGTGCCGTCCGGGTGCACTACGAGCGGCGAGTCGTGTCCTCCGCTGGAATATGTGAAGCGGCCCGTGGCGGGATCGAAGATTGCGTAAAGGACTGTGACGAACATCTGAGGGTCGTTGTCCTCCGCCAGCATAGAGTTGACCATGCCTAGGACTTCGCCCGGCTGGCGAGAACTGATCGCAGCGCCTTTCATCATAGTGCGGCTGGACATCATGAACAGCGCTGCAGGTACGCCTTTATCGGACACGTCCGCGATGGCAAGGCCGACGCACTCGTCCTCCAGACGCACGACGTCGAAAAAGTCGCCGCCAACTTCCTTAGCCGGTTCCATACTTCCAAATATCTTGTAACCGTTCTCGGCGGGGAACACCGTGGGAAGGATGGACTGCTGAATCTGATTGGCGACGCCAAGCTCGCTCTGCAATGCCGTGAGCTGGTCACGCGAGGAAATCGCATCGCGCCACTCAGTGAGGTTGCGTAGTGTGCGCTCAATCGTAACCCTGAGGTCTCCGAAGTCCACGGGCTTGGTTACGAAATCGAATGCTCCCCTGTTCATTGCGGTTCTGATGTTGCTCATATCGCCATACGCGGAGACCACAATAGAACGTGTATTGGGGTTGATGTCCGGAATCCGCTCAAGCAGGCTGAGACCGTCCATCCTAGGCATGTTGATGTCCGTAATTATCATATCGATGTCCCTGAC
>MPND01000206.1 GCA_002238855.1 SAR202 cluster bacterium bin90 | reverse complement strand
TAGAGTGCCTATGACCCTGGCTGACGCCGGTTACTTCGCCGGCAAGCACGTTGCGGAATTGCACCATAGGGGACAGCCAGTGGTGATGCCGGACAAGGCCCGGCCAAGGGACCATCCGTACCTCAAAGGCCAGTTCATATACGATGAGAAGACCGACAGTTACACCTGTCCTCACGGACAAACACTTGCCTTCTCAGGAATGAAGAGCGCCCGGAAGAAGAGCCGCATTTATCGAGTGGGTTCCGGGGCAATCTGTCGAGGGTGTCCCGCTTTCGGAACCTGTACGAAGAATAAGAGGTACGGGCGCAGCGTGGAGATCGGACTACACGACGTCGCGCTGCGACGTCACAGGGAGTGGATGGCGCCGATGACGCCAAGCAAATGTATGTGCGCCGGCTGCCGCTAGTGGAACCTCTCTTCGCGATCATCAAGAACCAGCTCGACACGCAGCAGTTCAAGCTGCGGGGCATTGCCAACGTCAGGGCCGAATGGACTCTACTAGTGACGGCGTTCAACCTACGGACTCTCTGGCGGGTGTGGCGTATCAGGACTGAAGCCCGCTCGGCCTTGGTCTGAGTGCGACCAATAGGACGAGCATTGCATCTCTCATGCTGGAACGCCATCACGCGATCCTGCTTGACCTACTCCTAAAATCCTGACGGAATAACACCATTGGCGGCAATTTCCAACTCAATACTGCATCGATCGTCTCTACTGCGGTTCGCAGCAAACTTATGAGACAGACACAGTTTTACTCCGCCCCAGTGGCATGTTTCCGCCCCGCCCTTGACAGTTAATCGGACTTGGCTCTGCACATGATCACAGCCGGATCAAGTTGGATGTTGAATCTTACAGTCTGCTTCCGACCCCAATACGTTACTGAAGAACCTGCTCAGGAGGCGCTTTCGCCGTGTTCAGATCAGAATCAAGCATCCTTTCGCTTATCTCAATCATCCTAGTTACGCTCGTATGGATCTCGCTTCTGCTTGGAAGGCTATACCACCAGTCCTTCGTCGAAACACTGGGTCTACCATCTTCGGAGTCTCACCTCCCTCTGCTGGACTACGCTCTCATCTCACCCAATGTCACAACTCTTGGAGTTGGCTTGTTTGTGAGCGTAGCCATCGTCATTGTCTATGCGCTGTCAGTATCAATACCTAGAGCGACGACTCCAAGCACGTCCATTTTCTATGCAGTCCTCAGCCTAGTTCTTGTTGTGGTGCCTACTTTGATATTGATGATTCTTCCACGGGAAACTACGTTTGACCTTGTTGGGCCGGTGGTTTCTGCCGTTGTCCTTATCTCACTTTTCTTTTTCGGTTCGATGTCTGCTCTTATGTATGCCGCTAGCTTTCTCAGCACGCAGCTGATTGACGGCTCTTCAGAACGAAGGTCCGTTTTTGGCATACCGATTCCTGAAGAATTGCACGGATTTACTAAGCGAGCTTTTGCTCTAATCCTAATACCAGTCGTGATCGTAGCGGTGTTCATCCTATGTGTCATGTACGCAAGGGCCTTCGGGACGATAGATGCCTGCAACATCTTGAATAACCCTAAAGTCGCCAATGTGGAGTTCGAGAGTTCCGACTACCATGGGCGGCTTTGCGACTCTACTGGCTGGTCAACGACATTTATTCTGACCGATTTGCGCCAGTTACTTTGACCGTTCAGTGTCGGATGTAATTGTCGTTTTCGGTGTAACTGTCGTTTGTAATTGTCGTTCCTGAGCCTCACCGGTGCGGTA
>MPND01000205.1 GCA_002238855.1 SAR202 cluster bacterium bin90 | reverse complement strand
CCAGTCATTATAAATGTCGTTGTTCAGCTCCAGCAGGCTCGGGAAGTAGCTCCCGTCCCTCAGCTTCGGTATGCGCAGTTCCATCGTGCCCACTCTCGTGTCCCAGCTCCTGTTGCGGTATCCGTTGCGCTGGGTGACTCGGTCCGGACTACGCTCGCCGTATCCCGCTCCCGCCTGCACAGAAGCCTCGGCACCCATGATCCCATTGACCAGAACCGCCAGCGCCTCACGCAGAAAGTCCAAGTCTCCGTCCATACCCCTCTTGTGCAACAACTCCAATATGTCCATACTGTCTCTTGCCATCGTCGTCCTCCTTGCATCGATCTCTTACTTCGTAAAGGATGACGCGGTGGCTTCATTTATTCCAGTCCACCTACTCTGTTACACCACTTGTATGTTGCATAAGTCCCACAGATAGGCCAATCTGTTCTGTGGGGTGGGCGAGGGGGGCGCGTCGTTCACCACTGGGTGAGCCAGGCGATGATCCTAGGCTGCACCGGCGTATAGTTAGACACCCCTCCCGTCGCACCTGTCGCTCCGAACGGATACATGGGCTCCGGGCCCGCATCTACAAGTGCGGAGGACATCAGGCATTATCTCATCGGGAGGTCGAACATGGTAGTCACAGTTGGAGTTGACGTGGGCAAGGCCAGTCTGGACGTCTCAATATCTGAGGGTTCGGTGATACGCTTTGACAACACGGTGAAGGGCATTGGAAAGCTACTGAAACACCTGAAGGAGCAGGACGTCACCGTGGCTGTGTGCGAGGCCACCGGTGGATACGAAAGACTGCTGGTAAGCCAGTTGAGGAAGACCGAGATTGCGATACACGTGGCGCACCCGAGCCGAGTGCGCGCGTTCGCGAAGGCATGTGGGTACGAAGCGAAGACCGATCCGCGGGACGCCCAGGTGCTCTCACGATACGGACAGGTATTTCCGGATGAACCAACACCGCAGCGTGAGCTGGAGCCAGAGCGTGAAGCGCTGCGTGACCTGCTCAGCAGGCGTCGCCAGTTTGTGCGGCAGCGAGTGCAGGAAAAGGGTCGTCTGGATAAGGGAATCACTTCTATCGCGCAAAGATCCACAAAGCGTCACATCGCCTGGCTGGAAAAGGAGATAGCCCGGCTGGATGTGGAGTATCAGGAGGCGTTGGAGAAATGTATCCCTTTCGCCGACCGTGCCGCGCTGTACCGCACCGTGCCGGGCGTCGGGCCGCTTACTTCGGCCACACTGGTCGCCTACCTGCCAGAGCTGGGCTGTCGGGACAGCAAATCGCTGACTTCCTTGGTGGGCTTAGCTCCCTGGTCACGGGACAGCGGGAAGAAGCGAGGCAACCGTGCTATCAGAGGTGGGCGAGGCTCGGTGCGGAGTGCCCTGTACCTGTGTGCCTGGTCGGTGATACGCCACGACAGTGAACTGCGTCGCTTCTATCAGCGACTTCGTCAGCGAGGGAAACCCGGCAACGTGGCGGTGGTGGCGGTGATGCGCAAGCTGCTTCTGCAGTTGAATGCGGTGGCACGCCGAGGGACACCCTGGGTCCCGAAGTCAGTGCCAATCATGTCTTCTTAAACTCCGCTCAGGGCTTGACATCCAACACGGATACTCTATGGGACACCACTTTCAGAAGGTCGTGTCCTCTTGATGGGTCAACATATTGAATATTGACAATCGGATACTGTCGTTGACCAGACCCGACTCTATGTGTCGCATATCGGGCGGCAACGCAGACGCAACATCTTAATTTCCTCATTG
>MPND01000204.1 GCA_002238855.1 SAR202 cluster bacterium bin90 | reverse complement strand
TTCGCCGCCTACGAGGCGAATAGGACATTCCGCTACCGGCAGTCTCTCCGACTGTTGCGTCATCCTGCTGAACGGTTCACGCCGCCTGAAAATCCCCCTCACGGCCCGTGCAAGGAAATACCGCAAATTGTTGCATTCGACCAACCTCTCCCTACCTGAGCACCCTCCTTAAACCTGACAACCTAGCCCCGATATGCAACAATATCTCGGAGAAGGTGTTGCGCGGGAAATTGCAGGTCGGATGTCGCAACTGCCCCATAAGTGCAACTAACTGTGCATTGGCCGCACCTATGCCCGTGATAAGTGTAACTTAGAGGTCAGTCGCGGGTTAAGACGGAGAGTCATAACACCCCTTACCTCCTCGTTCCATAGTCAGCGCTCTTTATCCGAATGCCCTGAGGTCAGTCAGTCGTTGTCGTCAGAAGTCGCAACCTTGGACTCATAGTGTCTTTGGATCAAGTTATTAGGGATAATAGGACTATTGACTGACGTGCGTCCCGGCCTGTGCCTGACTATTGACCACGGAGTACCGGGCGCATGTGTCATTGCGGATAGTTGAGGCCCAGATAGATTTCCGTATCTTCGCCAGACCTGTTCGATCAGGTCCTTCTCGTATTCGTCGAAGCTCTCAGTTTGCACAAATTTGATTGTTGTTCTAATGGGCGATCCACCATATTGCTTGAGGCTCCTGTACACATCGCCTACGACGGGTCCATACATCCAGGCTTCTACTCGTTGACGAAACAGTGGACGACCATAAAGTCCCAACATCCAGGCGTGGCAGAGGTAAGTCAGTTTCAGAATCTGCATGGGTGTGACGGCGTGTTCTTCTTCTCGCGCCCACCTGATTAGTTCGTTGGCCACGCTTCTCGCATCGTGTGCCATGTTTAGTTTCCCTTTTCTCCCAGACTACTCATATCAGTTCCCGCGTCAGTTACAACCCGGCCATTCTCTTCTGGCAGGGTACATGAACGGCTCAATCATCAGAACTCACAGCCAGTTCAATAAGCGTCATTTTCATCAGTGTAGCTGCGTCAAGGAGATCGTTGATGTCGGTAAGGTCCGCCCGCTCAGCTTGCGGGAACGGTACTTACGAGAGGTCGCATCCGATTCAGAAAATCCGTCGCCCGGGTATGGACATCGTCCGCAGTCGTCTGGTCGATCCTGGCCAGCAGGGAATAGTCGGCATTCTTGCGAAGCTCAAACAACTGGCTGAGTTCCTTGCCCCATTTCGCGCAGATTTCGCCAGTCTTTACCATCTCTAGTCCAAATGTCCTCAGCCACTGCTGATGACTCTTTATTTGGATCTGCTTGGTGTGCAGTAGAACTGCCTGGGCTGCGTACTTTACTGCATAGTAGTACCGGGAGACGGCTATTCTGTAATAGCCATTCAGATGGCAAAGTCGCGCGGCCTTCAGATTGTCCTCAGCCAACTGCCACAATGCTCCACCGCCGCCTACCGTCATATAATTTTGACTCCAGCATCGATCGCTGGCCGGAAAAGAGGGTCTCCGTGCTGCCTGATTTCATCCCACTCCGAAGAGGTACGAACGGCTATGGAGGGCGCGACGAAGTAATCGGACATATCAAGCTCAAGTCCGATGTCACTGACTCGGTGAGCCACAGAGCCATCATCTTCACAGATAACCACGAGCGTGTTCAGTTCCAGGTCACTATGGACAAAGCCCTCAGCCCGTGGCCCATAAACGATCACCTGCTCAACGCAGTCAGGGAAATGCTCCTGAAGCTGTAT
>MPND01000203.1 GCA_002238855.1 SAR202 cluster bacterium bin90 | reverse complement strand
TTCCCGCAGCGGTTTTCATAGTAAGCTCGCAAGTAGGCGCCTCGACTTGACGCGTCCTCAGCCACTCCATGAGCGCTCGCCCCGTCATCGAACGCGAGCTTCCGACACTTGCGACAGCGAACTCTGCTTTCGGTGTCCGTGTAGTAATACCAATTCGCTTAACTTATGACACAAAAGGGCTTTGTACAGAAATGGCGGTTTGCACAAGTAAGAAAGCCCCCGTCGCTGGAGTGCCGACGAGGGCTTACTGATTAGATTACATATTCAATTTAGCGTCCGTTACACCTCGGTGTCGCGCACCAGCTTTCCGTCTCTCCATGTCTCCACGTACCCCTGGTCTTTTATCGCACGCTGCCTTGCTTCGACAGCCGCTCGTCGCATCGCCCTATCGACTCCTTTGAAGAAGGCGTCGCTCTCGTCCTTTGTAGGGACAAGTCTTTCTTTGTTATTCTCCCTGCTCATAACTGCTTCCCCTTTCAATAATTCTCGGCGTATCCTGCGATGAATCGTATATTATCCACTCATCAACAATGTTCCGATACAGTTGCTCGAAGTTACGCCAGCCACCTTCAAACCGACGACGCACCACATCTGCATCTACATGGTGTCCTCCCTCCATCACACGCCTATGGACACGCGAGACAGCCGTCTCTGCGCTCGGCAAGCGTAGAAAGCACAGGCGCACCGTGTAGCCCATCGCCTGCCATTCCGGGATCGCCCTAGCGTATGCTCGGCCACTCAGAGTAGTTTCAAAGGCGAAACTCTCGCCACGTTGCACATACTCATCTATCAGGCGAAGCATGGTTTTTCCCGCCGCAAATGCCACGCGCTCTGGGTTAAATGGACTTAGTCCTACTGCAATCATATCAGCATTGATGAAAGTTGAATGGTTTGATTCGTTGAGTAGGTAATTTCTTGCGAAGGTCGTCTTTCCCGCGCCATTCGGGCCAGCGATTATCAGGATGTTTTTCGATGTAACCATGCCCTCAGATTCTACCTCATCTGGTGTACCGGTTTGGTTATTCTCTTGGTCCGAGATTTCAGTTTCCATATTGCTTCCTCCATCACCTTTCTGTCGCCCCACTTTCTGTGCAGAAATTGTTAATTCTTGTGCAAACCGCCATTTCTGTACGAAGCTATTTTATGTCATAGGTAAAGCGAATTGGTATAAGAGTCCCGGACCCTGATCCATTTCATGAATCTCAAGCCGACAAATGATACGACGGCGAAGAACAGGAGGGCCAAAACAGGCGAAACGGTAAACAGGAACCCAATGCCGACGAGGCTAACCAAGCCGTAGACAATCAGCCCGGCCTCTCCTATCAGATGAATCTTCAGTCGATGTAGGAAGTTATCCATTCCATCCTCCCAATTTCTATTGGATGGTCGAGCAGACACAGGGAGCCTTCCCGTCCGGAATGAGCGAGGAGGCCTCTGGGCGCCGCCGCTATCCTGACCGGTTCGGGGTGTCGTTCCGGGAGAGCATCCGTATTACTGCGATTACGATCACTGCAATGCCTAACAGGATTCCCAGCCAGCCAAGGACTCCGAGCGTGGGGGAAAGGTTGTGAAGCTTTGTCCCCAGAGCCGAGTACAGTGGTTCGTAAAGAGGCCACAGGCCCTGGTCCACCTCGACCAGCAGCTCAAAAAGGAACTTCGTGTCGTACAAAAACTCAAGAAACGCCATCGAGCGGACCACGAGTCCCAGCAGAATCAGAACGGCGCCGATAGCGAAACTGATCGTCGGCGAACCGAAGAGCCGCAAGTTTTTCATGTCTATCGAACCGACCGGGGCGGACCGCTCGCTCAGGCCATCCCACCAGCCTTTCCGATGGCCGATCCTGACGA
>MPND01000038.1 GCA_002238855.1 SAR202 cluster bacterium bin90 | reverse complement strand
CGTTGCAGTGACTGTCGCGGTAGGTGTAGGCGTAGGCGTGGGTGTTGCCGTGGGTGTGGGCATATGCGTTCCTGTCGCGGCGCGGCAAGTCGGCAGCCCCAGCCTGTCAAGGTCGTTGAACCAAACAGAGTGCAGCACAGCGGGCACACAGCCCGCAAGGTTATTGCCGCCCATGTACAATATCACCAAAGAGAAGGAGCTACGTAGTTTGCCGAGTTCGGGCGGTATCGACCCGCTCAAGTTGTTGTTGGTGAGGTACATGAAAGCCAGATTGGAGAGTTTGCCAAGTTCGGGTGGTATCGACCCGCTCAGCTTGTTGTATTGGAGGCGCAAAATAGTCAGCTTGGAGAGATTGCTAAGTTCCGGCGGTATCGACCCACTCAATGAGTTATTTCCGAATAACAGGTGCCACAGATTGGAGAGATTGCCGAGTTCGGGCGGTATCGGCCCGCTCAAGTTGTTGTAGTTGAGGATCAACTCTTTCAGATTGGAGAGATTGCCGAGTTCGGGTGGTATCGACCCACTCAATTGGTTGTGCCATAGAATCAACTCTTTCAGATTGGAGAGATTGCCGAGTTCGGGCGGTATCGACCCACTCAGTTTGTTTATGGAGAGATCCAACTCTTTCAGATTGGAGAGATTGCCGAGTTCAGGTGGTATCGACCCACTCAGTTGGTTGCGGAAGAGAGTCAACACCTCTAGCTTGGAAAGGTTGCCCAGCTCACTTGGGAGCGTGCCGACCAAGTTGTTGCCGTGTAGGACACCCACAAACTCAATATCCTCAACATAAAGTGATAATTTTGTAACGCGCCCGTCAGAATTCGTCGTAACGCCGCGCCATTGTCTGAGCGGCTTGTCGCTCATCCAGTTGGTGTTGTTCGTCCAGTTGTCGCCTCCTGTGGCGCAGTAGAAGATTTCCAGTACCTCCCTGTCGCCCGTCTTCGGCGTCCGCGACTCACAGACGGACGGCGTTGCCGTGGGTGTTGTCGTCGGGGTCGAGGTTTCCGTCTGCGAGGGCGGAGTCTGCGCGCTCGCGGGCTGTGACTGAGTCAGCGCAGCGAACAGCAGCGCCATAACAAGACCGGCGGCAATGAGCGTCAGCGCAGTGGCAACATTCCTGTGAGAGAGGTTTTTCCTCATTGCATTATTCACCCACGACTTTGATTCCGCATCTAAAGCCATAACGATACGGATTTGCAGGATTATAGTCTCATATGATTTTCATATCAACTTAAGGGTGACTTCATGTTAGGATCTACGTCTGGATCCATGACCGGCCCTTATTGAGATTCAACAGTCTTTCGTAACAGTGAGCCGCTTACATAATTCGGCGGTTGACCCCAAAGACGCGAAATATCGCCACTTTCACTCCAACCCCATTTGCGGCATATTCAATACCGACTCAACGCGTAGGCTGACGCTGCTAGGCAAAGCGATTATGATCTTTTTTCTCAGCATCATCCCGTCCGCACTGGTCACTGCTGCCTACACCTACCTTGTTCTTTACAAAGATGCGACTTTCAAGACAAGAGCCGTCCAGACCGTGCTGCGCTTCGCCATCTCATTCGCCTGTTACACGATCTTCTATTTCGCCTCCATCCTGGCGCTCGGTGCGATATACCTGGCGTTCGACTGGTACTCAGGAAGCAATACTGCCTTCAGGATACAGTTCATTGCTATTAGCCTGATCGCCAGTTTCAGCAGTATCTTCGTCGCAACTCGTCGCTTCTGATGTGAAAGCTGTTCACAGGAAGAAGCCGTAATTTCGCGCCCTGGATGGCAATTGCGGTGTCCTCCTTCCGGCCCGGGTGGCAACGTAAAACCCCCTCGCCGGACTGACGAGGGGGTTGTGATGCGCATTGTCGGCAGAGTGACCTTGCTAGCCGGACGTCCAGGTAGTGCCGCTGATGGTGAGGCGCACGGTGTCTGTCGCCTGCTCGCCGTCGCCGTCGGTTACGGTGAGCTCGAACTCGATCCAGTTGCCGTCGTCCAGGGCGCTGCGGTCCGTCATGTTCTTGCGGCGCGGCATCGTGAACGTGGCCTCGGCGCTGTCGGCGTTGCTCAGAAACGCGCTCGCGGCGGCCAGCTCGGTGTGCGACGCGCTGCTGATGCGCCACCGATAGGTCAGCGTCTGCGAGCCGTCGGCGCTGGCTGTGCCGGAGCCGTTCAGGGTCAAGACCTCGCCGCGCTTGCCGTTGAAGTCAGCGCCTGCGTTAGCCGTGGGCGGCGTGGGCGCGGGCGGGTCGGGCTTCTCCACCACCGGCGGCGTCTCGTTCACGTCGGTCAGGTTCACCGTTACGGCGATGCTGTCCGTGCCGCCGTTGTCGTCGGACACGCCCACCGTCACCGAGTAGCCCTGCTTTGTCTCGTAGTCATAGGTCACGCCTGTCTTGGTAGTGATCTGCCCGGTGGAACTGCCTATCTCGAAAGATGCGGCGTCAGTTCCCGACAGCGTGTAGGTAAGCGTGTCGTTGTCCGCGTCGGTGGCCGTTACTGCCGCGCCCACGCTGGTTCCGGCTGCGTTGTTCTCCGCCACCTGGCGTGTGGCGCTCGTGCCTTCGGTGAAGGTTGGCGCTTGGTTGGCCGGCACCGGCGGCGTCTCTTCCACGTCCGTCAGGCTCACCGTCACGGCGATGCTGTCCGTGCCGCCCTTGCCGTCGGACACGTCCACCGTCACCGAGTAACTGGACTTGCTTTCGTAGTCGTAGATCACGCCCGACTTGGTGGTGATCTGCCCCGTGCTGGCACCGATGTTGAACGATGCCGCGTCGGTGCCCGACAGAGAGTAGCTCAGCGTATCGTCAGCGTCCGGGTCGGTCGCGGTGATGGCTGCGCCCACGTTGGTTCCCGCCGCGCCGTTCTCCGCAACCTTCCGCATGGCGAACGATCCGGCGAAGGCCGGGGCCTCGTTCACATCGGTCAGGTTGACCGTCACAGCGATGCTGGCCTTGCCGCCGTTGCCGTCGGAGGCTTCCACCGTCAGCGAGTAGCTGGACTTGGTCTCGTAATCGTAGATCACGCCCGACTTGGTGGTAATCTGACCGGTAGAGTTGCCTATCTCGAAAGATGCGGCATCCGTTCCCGACAGGGAGTAGGTCAGCGTGTCGTCAGCGTCAGGGTCGGTGGCCGTGATGGACGAGCCCACGTTGGTTCCGGCTGCACTGTTCTCCGCAACCTTCCGCATGGCGAACGATCCGGCGAAGGCCGGGTCCTCGTTCACGTCGGTGAGGCTGACCGTCACGCCGATGGCGTTCAGTTTGCCCTTGCTGTCGACTACGGCCACGACGATTGCGTAGGACGATTTCGCCTCGTAATCGTAGGTCATGCCCGTCTTGGTGGTTATCTGGCCCGTGGCGGCGTCGATGGCGAACGAAGTTGCGTCCGTGCCCGACAGGGAGAAGCTCAGCGTGTCGCCGTCGTCCGGGTCGGTGACATCGATGGGCGAGCCCACGCTGGTTCCCGCCGGGCTGTTCTCGGCCACCTCGCGGGTCGTAAACATGATGCCGGTCTCGTCGGCCTCGCCCTCTCCGAACACCGGTGCCTCGTTCACGTCGGTGAGGTTCACCGTCAACGTGATGCTGTCCGTGCCGCCGTTGCCGTCGGAGGCACCGACCGTGAGTGAATACGACGACTTGTCCTCGTAGTCGTAGGTCACGCCGGCTACGGTGGTTATCTGCCCCGTGCCGGCATTGATGGTGAACGCCGCCGCGTCGGTGCCCGACAGGGAGTAGGTCAGCGTGTCGCCGTCGTCAGGGTCGGTTGCGGTGACGGGCGAACCCACGTTGACGCCTCCCGCGCTGTTCTCAGCCACCTGCCGCGTCGTAGATGCGCCAGGGAAGGCGGGGTCGCCGTTGACGGGCGCAGCTTCCTCGTCTACGTCCGTCAGGTTGACCGTCACGCTGATGCCCGACAGGTAGCCCTCGTTGGTCTCCGTCTCCATGACGATGAGCATGAACTGGTACGAGGACTTGGTCTCGTAGTCGTAGGTCACCCCGGCCACGGTGGTTATCTGACCGTTCGTCCCCAGGCTGAAGGCCGCGCCGTCGGCGCCGTCCAGCGCGATGTAGGACAGCGCGTCTCCGTTGAGGTCGTAGGCCGTCACGGGCTTGCCCACCTTGGTTCCCGCCGGGCTGTTCTCGGCCACTTCGCGCGTGGTGGATGCGCCCTCGTGGAACTCAGGCGGCAGGTTCTCCGCCGGCGCGTCGTCCACATCGGTGAGGCTGACCGTCACCGGCGTGCTGACCGACATGCCCCTGCCGTCATCGGCGGTTACCGTCAGCGAGTACGACGGCTCTACCAGGTACGACCTCACCTCGTAGTCGTAGGTCACGCCCGACTTGGTGATTATCTGTCCCGTCGCCGAGTCGATGGCGAAGGACTCCGCGTCCGTTCCCGATAGCGAGTAGGTCAGCGCGTCTTCGTCCGGGTCGGTGGCGGTGATGGGCGAGCCCACGTTGGTTCCCGCCGGGCTGTTCTCCGCTACCTCACGGGTGGTGGAGGCTCCTTCCGAGAATGACGGTTCCTGGTTGGACGGCGTCTGCTCCACGTCGGTCAGGTTCACCGTTACGGCGATGCTGTCCGTGCCTCCGTTGCTGTCGGACACGCCCACCGTCACCGAGTAACTGGACTTGCTCTCGTAGTCGTAGGTCACGCCTGTCTTGGTGGTTATCTGGCCGGTCGAGCCGCCTATCTCGAAGGATGAGGCATCGGTGCCCGATAGCGTGTATGTTAGCGTGTTCCCGCTGTCCGGGTCGGTGGCGGTTACCGCCGTGCCGACATTGGTTCCGGCGGCACTGTTCTCCGCTATCTCACGTGTTGCGGTTGTTCCTTCAGAGAATACCGGCGCTTCGTTCACGTCGGTCAGGCTCACCGTCACCGGCGTGCTGATCTCGCCGCCGTTGCCGTCGGACACGTCCACCTCCAGCGAGTAGGACGACTTGACCTCGTAATCGTAGGTCACCCCGGCCACGGTGGTTATCTGACCGGTGTTGTCGATGGCGAAGGAGGCCGCGTCGTCGCCCGACAGGGAGTAGGTCAGCGTGTCGCCCTCGTCCGGGTCGGTAGCCGTGATGGCCGAACCGACGTTGGTTCCGGCCGCGCTGTTCTCAACCACCTCCAGCGTGGTGTCGATGTTGGCGTCGAAGGACGGCACTTGGTTGGCCGACTCCGGCTCGGCTTTGTCCTCGCTGGTATCAGGCTCCGGCAGGCCGATTTCCAGGGTGAAGGTTTCACTGCCGTCCGTGGTCTGCGCCGCCTCTGCCGTGTAGTCGTCGGCAGGCAGCGTCAGCGTCGCAGTGCCGGCGGAACCGTCGTGCAGCAGCTTGCCGTTGCCCTTCCGAGCGTTGACCCGGTGCTCGTAGCCGCCACCCGGCGCCGTGCCCCAGCCGTTATTGGGCGTGTCGCCGGATACGTACAGCGTGCCTGCCGACAGTGTGACGGTCACCTCGGTTTCCTGGGCGAGGGTGAAGTGGAAATAACGGGCCCGGCTGTCCTGGTGGTGCGCCTGGCAGTCCGCATCATTCCACGCTCCGGCGTACTTGGCGGTTGCCGAGAGTGTGCCAATCGTGGTGAAGCAGGCCGTAACCGGCGTTGCCGTGGGACTTGGGGCAGCTTCCGAAGTAACCGGCGGTGTGGCTGTCGGCGTGGGCGTGGGCGTCGCTGTCGGAGCGCGGGGGCAAATCGGCAGCCCAAGGTCGTCAAGGTCGTGCCCGGCGGTTCTGTCATCCTCGGAACTGACTCCGATTCCCACCTGCGTCAACTTATATGGCACACACCCCGTGTACAGGTTCTCTCCCGGATCAGGCCTCCCCGGCGTTGTCTTGTTGGCGAGCCGCAATTCCTTCAGGTTCGGCAACTCCCCAAGCTCGTGCGGTATCTGACCGCTCAGCCTGTTGTTGTTGAGAACCGCCCACCCCAGACTGGTCAGGTTGCCGAATGAAGACGGTATGGGGCCGCTCAACCTGTTGTAGTTGAGATGCAAGGTGTCCAGGCTGGACAGGTTGCCGAATTCGGGCGGTATGGGACCGCTCAGGTCGTTGTCCGTAAGAGACAAGGTATGCAGCCTGGAGAGTCCGCCAATCTCTTTAGGGATAGAGCCGGTCAGGTTGAGCCCGCCGAGCAGCAACTTGTAGACGCGGCCGTCGCTGTCAACTTCGATACTGCCCCATTCGCCTATGGGCCTGTCGCTCATCCAGTTGCCGGGCTTCGTCCAGTTGTCTCCGCCCGTGGCGCAGTAGATGACTTCGAGTATCTCCCTGTCGCCTGTCTTCTTGGTTCTGGAGTCGCAGACCGACGGCGTGGGCGTGGGTGTCGCTGTCGGTGTTGCCGTCCGGGTAGCGGTAGGCGTGGCAGTTACAGTGGGTGTTGGCGTCGCGGTTGCCGTGGGTGTCGCTGTCGGAGTCGGCGTGGTGGTAGGTGTAGGCGTCGGAGTCGGTGTCGGAGTTGAGGTAGGCGTTGTTGTGGGTGTGGGTGTCTCTGTAGGCGTGGTGGTAGCTGTAGGCGTGTATGCTCTCCTATTCCAGTCAACGCAAAACGGCAGCCGGAGACTTTTAAGGTCGTTGTATTTAACGCCACGCAACGCATCGGGAATGCAGACCCTAAATTTATTGTCCTCAATATACAGCGTTTGCAGGTTAGATAGATTGCCGAGTTCAGAAGGTATCTTCCCGCTCAACTGGTTATGAACGAACTCAAGGATAACCAGCTCGGATATGTTGCCGAGTTCAGAAGGTATCGACCCGCTCAATTGGTTGTAGCTGAGCTGCAACACCGACAGGCTGGATAGGCTGCCAAGTTCGGGCGGTATTGGCCCGCTCAGGTCGTTGTAGTCGAGAATCAACACCTTCAGATTGGAGAGGTTGCCGAGCTCCTTCGGTATCGCCTTGTCCAATTGGTTACCTGCTAGCACCAACTGAATAAGGTTGGAAAGGTTGCCGAGTTCCTTCGGTATCGGTCCGCTCAGGTTGTTGTACGCGAGAAACAAGTTGTCCAATTTGGAAAGGCTGCCGAGTTGCTTCGGTATTGGCCCACTTAGTTTGTTATCGTAGAGAGACAACTCCTCCAGTTTGGAAAGGTTGCCCAGCTCACTTGGAATCGTGCCGACCAAGTTGTTGCCGATGGGGTATAGATTAGTCTCTGTAGGTGGTGGCAATTCTAACTCGACAACACGCCCGTCAGCGTTCGTCGTAATTCCGTACCACTGTCCGAGCGGCTTATCGCTCATCCAGTTGGTGTTGTCGTGCCAGTTGTTGCCGCCTGTGGCGCAGTAGAAGATTTCCAGTGCCTCTCTGTCGCCCGTCTTCGGCGTCCGCGAAACACATTCAGGAGGAATGGCGGGCGTCGCTGTGGCAGTAGGCGTGGGTGTTGCCGTGGGTGTGGGCGTATGCGTTCCTGTCACGGCGAGGCAATTCGGCAACTCAAGCTCGTCAACGTCGGTGACCCAAAGAGAATGCAGTTCATCGGGAATGCAGCCTGTAAAGTCATTGCCGCGCAGGCCCAACAACTTCAAGCTGGAGCCGTGTAGTTTGCCGAGTTCGGGTGGTATTGGCCCGCTCAAGAAGTTGTAGGAGAGGTACAACGACAGCAGGTTGGAGAGATTGCCGAGTTCGGGCGGTATCGACCCGCTCAAGTTGTTGTTGTAGAGGTACAACCATTTCAGGTTGGAGAGATTGCCGAGTTCGGGCGGTATCGATCCGCTCAAGTAGTTGCGAGATAGATCCAACCGTTCCAGTTTGGAGAGGTTGCCTAGCTGACCTGGGAGCGTGCCGATCAAGTTGTTTCCGTAGCGGATACCGTTAATCTCGATATAGGTTGATAACTTGGTGACACGCCCGTCAGCGTTCGTCGTGACGCCGAACCATTCGTCGAGCGGCTTGTCGCTCATCCAGTTGGTGGTGTCGGACCAGTTGTCGCCGCGTGTGGCGCAGTAGAGGATTTCCAGTATCTCCCTGTCGCCCGTCTTCGGCGTCCGCGACTCACAGACGGACGGCGTTGCCGTGGGTGTTGTCGTCGGGGTCGAGGTTTCCGTCTGCGTGGGCGGAGTCTGCGCGCTCGCGGGCTGTGACTGAACAAGCGCAGCGAACAGCAGCACCATCGCAAGGCCGGCCGCGATGAGCCTCAGCGCAGTGACAACATTTCTGTGAGAGAGGTTTTTTCTCATTGGATTATTCACCTACGACTCTGATTCCGCATCTAACATCATAACGATTCGGATTTGCAGGATTGTAGTCTCTTATAACTTTCATATCAAATTAAGGGTGGCTCATGTTAGGATATCCGTCCAGATCCATGACCGGCCCTTATGGAACTCAACAGTCTTTCATAACAGCGAGCCGCTTTCATAATTCGGCGGTAGACCTCAAAGTGGCGATATTTCACCACTTTCACTCTAATCGCATTTGCGGCATATTCAATACCGACTCAACGCAAGTGGGCGGAAGCCGCGATTTCGCGCCCTGGATGGCTTTTGCGGTGTCCGCCTGCCTGCCCGGGTGGCAACGTAAAACCCCCTCGCCGGACTGACGAGGGGGTTGTGATGCGCATTGTCGGCAGAGTGACCTTGCTAGCCGGACGTCCAGGTGGTGCCGTTGATGGTGAGGCGCACGGTGTCTGTCGCCTGCTCGCCATCGCCGTCGGTTACGGTAAGCTCGAAGTCGATCCAGTTGCCGTCGTCCAGGGCGCTGCGGTCTGTCATGTTCTTGCGGCGCGGCGTCGTGAACGTGGCCTCGGCGCTGTCTGCGCTGCTCAGGAACGCGCTCGCAGCGGCAAGCTCGTCGTGCGACGCGCCGGAGATGCGCCACCGGTAGGTCAGCGTCTGCGAGCCGTCGGCGTTGGCTGTGCCGGAGCCGCTCAGGGTCAAGACCTCGCCTCGCTTGCCGTTGAAGTCAGAGCCTGCGTTAGCCGTGGGCGGCGTGGGCGCGGGCGGCGTCTCGTTCACGTCGGTGAGGTTCACCGTTACGGCGATGCTGTCCGTGCCGCCGGTGCCGTCGGACACGCCCACCGTCACCGAGTAGCTCTTCTTGGTCTCGTAGTCGTAGGTTACGCCCGACTTGGTGGTTATCTGGCCGGTGGAGCTGCCTATCTCGAACGATGCCGCGTCGGTTCCCGACAGCGTGTAGGTCAGCGTATCGCCCTCGTCGGGGTCGGTGGCCGTGATGGGCGAACCGACGTTGGTTCCCGCCGCGCTGTTCTCGGCCACTTCGAGCGTGGTGTCGATGTTGGCGTCGAAGCTGGGGGCCTGGTTTTCCGGCTCGGTCTTGGACTGTTCTGGGCCGCTGTCGCCCTCCGCCACGTCGGTGAGGCTGACGGTTACGCTGATTCCCGACAGGTAGCCCTCATCGCTTTCCGTCTCCATCACGACCACCATGAACTGGTAGGACGACTTGGTCTCGTAGTCGTAGGTCACGCCATCAACGGTGGTCAGCTGGCCCGTGTCCTCGTCCAGGGCGAAGGCCGCGCCGTCTGCGCCGTCCGTCCCGATGTAGGACAGCGTGTCGCCGTCGGAGTCGAAAGCCGTGACCGGCAGGCCCACCTTGATTCCCGCCGCGCTGTTCTCCGCCACCTGCCGCGTCGTGGATGTCCCTTCGTGGAACTCCGGGAACTCGCTCACGTCGGTCAGGTTCACCGTCGCCGGCGTGCTGACCGACGGACCCCTGCCGTCGGCGGCAGTCACCACCAGCGAGTACGACGACTTGGCTTCATAGTCATAGGTTACGCCGTCAACGGTGGCGATCTGCCCCGTCGTTGCGCCGATGCTGAACGCCGCCACGTCCGTGCCCGACAGGGAATAGGTCAACGGGTCGTCGTCCGGGTCGGTCGCCGTGATGGGCGAGCCGACGTTGGTTCCCGCCGGGCTGTTCTCCGGGACTTCCAGCGTGGTGTCGATGTTGGCGTCGAAGTTCGGGGCCCGGTTTTCCGGATCGGTCTGGGACTGTTGCGGCGGGCTGCCGCCCACGGCGGTGCCGTCCGGCTCCACGACGATCTCCAGGTTGGTATTCTCGCGGAAGGCGTCGGCAGAGTTGCGGTCGCCGTCGCCGTCGTGCACCATGTAGCTCAGTTCCCAGGTCCCCTCCGCCTCCGGTGTGCCCGACAGCGTCCGCGTGAGCGGGTCGAAGCTCAGCCCGTTGATGGCCTGGTCGGCGAAGCTCTTGTCCGTGCCCCGGTGCCAGAGGTTGTAGTCGTAGGGTCCGCCGTTGCCGCTGCCCTCGTCAGCCGCCGGCAGGGTCAGGCTGACGGACTGGCCCACCAGGAAGTAGTGCGTCTTGAACTGGGACGCGTCGGTAACTGTGGGCACGGTGTCAGGGACTTCGGTGTCGGAAGCCCCGCTAACCCCCTCCGGCTTTTTGGATCCATCCCGCACCGCTGGATCGTTGTAGTTCGGGATCTGATGCAGCGCGGTCAGACCAGAACCGGTGGCGTCGCCCTGGCCCAGGTTGAGCCTGAAGTGGCCCGTAGCCTCCACTCCGGTGGCGACCTCGACGGTGTACTTGCCGGGCGCCAGGTTCACCGATAGCTCGGTGATGTTGTGCGCACGGGATATCAGTTGCGAGTACCCATAGGTGGACGAATAGTGGGTTCCTGCCCTGTGGCGCAATCCGTTGGCCTGCGCCAGGTAGCCGCCCGTCCGGTTGTCGTCGCCGGCCCGCAGCCACAGCGCCGGGAACAGGGATGGGACCTGGCCGTAGGTGTTCACCTTGATGGTCTGCTTGACATCATCGCCCGCCCCGCCCGGCACCGTGAAGGTGAAGAATCGTGCGTAGCCGTACTGCACGGACGACCGGCATTCGGTGAACCAGTGGTCCTCCACCTCTCCCGTGCCCGGGATGTCGCGGCCGCAGTCCACCCTGGGGGCGGATGTGGTGTAGCCGATGGTGAACTGGCCCGTCTTCGCAAAGAACGGGTCGGGATAATCGAGGTTTAACGCCTCGATGACATAGTTGCCCGGCGCCAGATCCATGACGATCCTAGACGCCTTGCTCCCGCTCTCCTCGCCGTAGGCAAGGTACCTGCTATGGGCATTCGGTTGGCCCGCTTCCCGCAGCTTGAGGTCCGGCGGCAACTTGTCATTGTTGGTCAGAGTGATGGTCACCCGCTTCCAGCCGCCCTCTTCCGGCAGGTTGAAGTCGTAGTAGCGGGTGTAGGCCGTGGTGCGCAGTCCCGAGAAGACGCAGCCCGGCCCGGTGCAGGGTCTGAGGTCAGGGCGGGTGGGCAGGTCGCTGCGTTCGCAGCCGGGGCCCCACTGGCCGTTCACCGTCTGCCCGGCCGTCAGGGTCTTGCCCGTGGTTGCGTCGCAGCTCACCGCGGCCGGCAGTGGCATCAAGGCCTCCAACGCGACGATGCCGCTGCCGGCGACCTTCAGGGTGAACTCGCCGCGATGGCCTGACTCGTTGGCCGCGGCCTCGATGGTGTAGGCCCCCGGCTCCAGCGTCGCCCGGATCCGGGAATCGCCGGCGCTGTACTGGCCGACGTACGGCGGGTAGGTGCTGTGGCGGCTGTTGCCGCCCTCCCGCAGGAACACCCGCGGCGTGGCATGGTCCGACTCCAGCGTGATGGTCACGCTGCTGCGCCGTTCCAGGAAGAAGTCGTAGAACCGCGTGTAGCCGCCCACGTCCGAGTCTATGCTGGTGCATCGCCACTCGTGGGGCGAGGGGCCGGGGCCCCATTTGCCCTCGTAGGTTCCGGCCTTCGTCAGAGTCACCGTCTCGCAGGTAGCTGGCACGTCGCCGGTCGTCGCCGGCGGGTCGGTCAGCGTGCGCGTGTCGATGGAGAAGCTGAAGCGCCCCGTCTCGCCGGGTTCCAAGTTGGTGACCTCCACCGTGTATGTCCCGGCGTCCAGCACCCGGTAGATGTCCGTGACGGCGGAGTTTTCGCTTTGGGCCACCCAGCCGCCCGCGATGGCGCCACCACCGCGCAGGAAGAGCAGGGGCCTGAACTTGGGGATTCTCCCGAAGTGCGGGTCGACGATGGTGTCCGAGGAGCTCAGCGCGATGCGCACTTCCTTCCGCTCCGTCAGCTCGAAGGTGTAGTAGTTGGCGTAGCTGCCATACGTTCCGGTGTTGCTGGAGTCTCTCCAATTGCCGCTCCGGGCGTATGACCGGGAGATGGTTCCGGCGTCCGTCCACTCGCACGTGAATATCTCACGGACTGGGTCGCTCCATGGGCCTTTGTCCATGTCGCCGCCGCCGCCCGACTCCGTCCTCACGCGCACGTCGTACGTCTTGCCGCACAGGGCGGCTATGGTGGCTGAGGGGGTATTCAGGCGATTGACAACCATCTCATTGTTCGGGTCGCGCATGTCTCCCTCGGGCCAGGTCTCCGAAGGCAGCTTCCATTGCACCCGGTACCGATCGCCGCGCGGCGCCTCGTTCCACTCGATCACGATCCTGTTGCCGAATGGCCTCGGAACGCGCACGCCGTCAACTTTGTACAGGGGAAGGTTGTAGGCGTAAAGCCTCTTGATGTTGTTGATGTCCGAGACCCACATGGTCACGCCGTCGGACCAGACTCCCCGTTGGAATATGTTTTCGTCGTCATGGGTGTTCTGATTGACGGACGGCCAGCCGATGTGCATGGCGTGGTCTATGCTGCCATTGGACAGGTTGTAGGAGTAAACGCGGTTGCCCTCAGCCACCCACATGGTCACGCCGTCGGACCACAAGCCCTTGGGGCTGCCGTTGTAGAGGACGTTGATGTCCCGGCCGGGGATCCGCTCGTTGCGGGTGCCGTCTCCATCGCTGTCGTCCAGCTCGTAGGCAAAGATCTTGTTGTTGGTTTCGTCCGCCACCCACATTATCTCGCCGTCGGACCAGAGGCCCGTCGCGTTGGCGGTACCGACGCTGAATTCCTTGCTCGTGTCTCGGGTCATGTCCGTCATTTTGAAGGCGAAGATCTTATTGGCGTAATAGTCCGATACCCACATTGTCTTGCCGTCGGACCAGAGGCCCTCCGGGGCTGTCATGCCGGCGCCGCTGAGCGTGTCGAAGTCCTTGCCGGGGATCGGCTCACTCCAAACCCAGCCCGTTTCAGCATCGTTCACATGGATCTTGTAGGCATAGATCTTGGTGTCGGTGTTGTCCACTACCCACATGGTCTCGCCGTCGGACCAGATGCCACGGGCTTGTACGGAGTTGGAGTGGAGATCGGTCCAGATCGTCAGGTCGTGCGCGAACACGCCTGGCGTCAGGGCCAGGTACAGCGCCAGGGCGGCCAGAGCCGCGAAGGCCAGCGACAGGAAGGCGCGGCGGCGGAAACGACTTCGGGACCCGTCGGCGGCTATGGTCATCAGTGATTTCATCGTTGTGTTCCTCCTGCGCCGGACTGCGGCGGCAAGTCAGATGGAAAAGACCCACTGTCCGGAGCGGATACTTCCGGGCCATGGGTCTTGCAAATGGACAAAAAACGGCTCCCCACGGCGCGCCCGTTCAGCGCATCGGGAAAGCCGTCGGAAAGCGGGAGAGGTTTGACTAGATGCAGAGAGTGGTGAAAATCGGAGGGGGGGGGTAGCACATACGAGCATATAGCGCCGGGAACTCACGCGCGCCCGGCTACTACCATGTATTCGACTCCGGTCAACGAATGCCAAGTGTAGATGCCTCATCAATGAATACAATGCTGAAAGACATTATACTCAAAGTGCGTATGCGGGTTGTATGCTTTCAGTCGTTTGATGCGTGTAATATACGTGCAGTTAGGGTAAAATGCGCAGAAAGGGCGTTAAATGTCCCACAAAGGGGGTAACGACATGAATCAAGCCGACAGCTTGCCGCGTGAGATCGAGGCACTGCGCAGCCGCCTCTCGAGACTGAGCAGGGCAAGCCTTCGCATCACCGAAGACCTCGACCTCGGTGTCGCATTGCAGGAGATCGCCGACGAGGCCCGCTCCCTGACCGGCGCAAGCTACGCCGTGATCGCCACACTCGCAGAGTCCGGGGAGGCGGAGGAGTTCACCGCCTCCGGCCTGAGCGCGGGGGATGCGATGCGCCTGTGGGAGATTCCGGGCGGGCTGCGCTTCTTCGAGTACCTCAGCGCCATGCCCGAGCCGCTGCGGGTCGCGGACTTCGCCGCTCACGCGAGGTCAGTGGGACTCCCGGAGTTCCTGCCGCCGATGCCGATGAGTTGCCTGCTCGCCGCTCCCGTGCGCCACCGGGGCGCCGGCGTGGGCCACATCTACGTGGCCGGCAGCGGACCCGGCGATGAGTTCAGCCCGGAGGACGAGGAGACGCTGGTGATGTTCGCCTCGCAGGCCGCGCTGGTCATCGCGAACGCCCGCAGGCTCAGGGACGAGCGGCGGGCGAGGGCGGACCTGGAGACGCTGATCGACACCTCGCCGGTGGGAGTGGTCGTCTTCGACGCCAGGACGGGAACGCCGGCCTCCTTCAACCGGGAGGCGCTGCGCATCGTGGACGACCTGAGGGATCCGGAGCAGTCGCCACGGCAGTCGCCGGAGGCACTGCTCGACACGCTGACCATCCGGCGGGCGGACGGGCAGGAGACGGCGCTGGGGGAACTGCCGCTGGCGCGGCTGATGAGCGCCGGGGAGGCGGTGCGGGCCGAGGAGATGGCGCTCATCTCTCCCGACGGGCGCAGCGTGTCCGTCCTGGTCAACGCCACGCCCATCCTCTCGGACGGGGGAGATGTGGAGTCCTACGTGGTCACGCTGCAGGACCTGACGGAGGTGGAGGAACTGGTTCGGCTGCGGGCGGAGTTCCTGGCGATGGCGAGCCACGAGCTGCGCGCGCCGCTGACCTCCATCAAGGGTTCGGTCGCCACGCTGCGGGGACTGGGGCCTTCCCTGGACCAGGCGGAGACGTTCCAGTTCCACAGGATCATCGAGGAGCAGGCCGACCGCATGCAGGGACTCATCACCGACCTGCTTGACGTGGCCCGCATAGAGGTGGGCGCGCTGTCGGTCTTGCTCCAGCCCAGCGGCGTTGCCTCCCTGGTCGATTCGGCTGTCAGCGCCTTCCAGAGCGCAGGGGGCAGGCACCGCATCCGCATTGATCTCTCGCCTGACCTGCCGATGGTGGCGGCCGACCGGCGGCGCATCGCCCAGGTGCTGGGCAACCTGCTGTCCAATGCCGCCAGGCACTCCCCGGAGTCGTCCGGCATCCGGGTGAGCGCCGCGCAGAGCGACGTCCACGTGGAGGTCTGCGTCATCGACAGGGGAGTGGGCATACCCGATGAGCACCTGCCGCGCCTGTTCCGGAAGTCCTCGATGCTCGACGGCGATGACAGCGGGGGCGGACTCGCGGGATCGGGTCTGGGGCTCGCCATCTGCAAGGGGATAGTGGAGGCGCACGGTGGCCGGATATGGGCCGAGAGCGAAGGTCCGGGCCTGGGGGCGCGGTTCACCTTCACCCTTCCGGCGGTCGAGGCGCCCGAATACGTTGCCGTGGCGGAAGCGGCGCAGCCCTCGCCGCGGCGCGGGTGGTCCGGCAGGAACCGGGTACGCGTCCTTGCGGTGGATGACGACCCGCAGGCGCTCAGGTACGTGCGCGGCGCGCTGTCGGAAGCGGGCTACTCGCCCACCGTGACCGCAGACCCCGAGGAGGTGGGCAGCCTCGTGCGGGAGACGAGGCCGCACCTGGTCATCCTCGACCTGGTGCTGCCGGGGACGGACGGGGTCGAGCTGATGAAGAGCGTCCCCGGGCTTATGAGCGTGCCGGTTATCTTCCTGTCCGCCTACGGCGGTGACGGGAATGTGGCGCGCGCGCTTGAGGCGGGGGGCGGCGACGACCCAGGTAAGCCATTCTTCACGCAGGGCCAGGGGGCGGGCCCGACGACTACAGAGTCAAGCCATTCTCACCGACGGAACTGGTGGCGAGGGTCCAGGCTGTGCTGCGCCGTTGGACGGCGAGCGGGTCGAGGGAGCCGACCGAGCCCTACGAGGCCGGCGAGCTGACGGTCAACTACGCCGAGCGCAGGGTCTCCCTGGCGGGCCGTCCCGTGCAGCTGACGGACACCGAGTACCGTATGCTCCTTGAGCTGTCTGCCAACGCAGGACGGGTGCTGGGCCACGCCGAGTTGCTGCAACGAGTCTGGGGTCAGGCGCACTCCGGTCGCGCGGGCGCGGTGCGCTCCGTCATAAAGAACCTGCGCCGCAAGCTGGGCGACGACGCCGACAACCCCGCCTACATCTTCAATGAGCCTCGTGTGGGATACAGGATGCCGAGGGCGGAGGGGCTTGAAGGATCGGAGGCGGTGTGAGTCTATGGGTCTTCGGTTACATCCGGAAAATGGGAGGTAAGTGCGCATATGCAAGTTCACCCGGACATTGTGGAGGTCTTGAAGAAGGAAATTCTTCCTCACGTAATCAGGATCCATGACTTTGATGTCCCCTGGCCGGCTAGGCTCAGGAGTGGGAATCCCTTCCTCAGCGACAAACACGAAAGGGCGTGGTCATGTTCAACATCGGCGGCGCTGGCTACTTGAACGCGGAGTATTTCTGCCACGACGACTCACAGGCAGTCATGTTAGGAACTGGCATACTGACCATGGCCGATACCCGGGTCGAAATACCAAATAGGGTATTGGAGTTAAATCCAAAAACCACAGCGCTTTTTCCTGATCACCGGATACCGGCCAGACCGGAACGGGACATTGCTGCCAGTCTATGAGCCCCCTAGACCAGCGTGGCTGGCGCTGGAGATTCGGTTGAGCTGAGGGATGTTGAGGATGTTGACTGTGAAAGGTTAAGGGGGCCCAGATGCCCGCGGTCAGGTCGCTAGGCGGGCGGAGGCTGGGTGCGGTAATCGGGTGCGTTCATCAGGAACGATTTGGACAGCCTGTTATCTCTCAGTCGGGAGGCGATGGGACCATCTTCCTTTCTCATGTCGTAGGACGTGGTGATGAGAGTAGGCAACTCCCGGTCGTGCCTCTGTGCCAGCAGTTCGTAGAGGGTGGCATCTACCCAGGGCGAGTGCGTTTCCTTTCCCAAGTCATCGAGAATTAGCACCTGCGCGTCCACAGCGGCCGAGAACAGTGAGGTGAAGTCGGAACGGGTGCCTATTGAAAACGCGGACTGAAGGCGCTGCATCAGGGCTTGCACGCGGGAGTAATAGATTTCGTGGGTAGCCATGAGCGTCGTGGTGGCCGCGACTGCCAGATGCGTCTTGCCGACTCCTGTCGGCCCGCAGAGGAGCAGCCAGCCGTGCGGGCATTCAGCGAACCGCATAGCCGCTTTCTTAGCTGTCATCAGACTCTCACGAGATTCGGCGGTGCCTCGCGGGTGAAACGAGTGGAAGGTCATGCGGCTCGTGAGAGATTGAGGGGGACGGACGGAGGAGTTGTCGGCACTCTTTACGCCAGTGGCGAAAACTCTGGATATAATGGGGTCTTGAATGCGCACTTGCAGGTGAGAGTCAAGGGAAGTCAGATCGCAGCTCAGTGTGAAGACGGTTGGCATCGTAGTATTGAAGCGGTGGTTTACGAGCTGGAGGAGCTTCTCATGGGCCCAGTCCGTCACGCTGGATATGCCGAGGGCGTCAATGAAGAGGATTTCCGCCTCTGATACCCGATGGTATATCTCGCTGAAGGACATGTCGTTATCGGGGGAGTAGCCGGCGCGAAGCTCGTCAAGGAGGTCAGAGGCGGTTACGAAGAGTACGATTCGCTCGTTTTCGATCAGTCTGTTGGCGATTGCTGCAGCGAGATGAGTCTTTCCCGACCCGGGTGGCCCGTGGAAGACAAGCCAGCCGGAAGGGTTGCTCGAGTAGTTCTGTGCGGCGATGAAGGAAGCAGAAAAGGCTTGGGCGTTGGCAGGGGCAGTACGGCTGTCGTCAAGAGCGTCGAAGGTGAAGCGCGTCAGCGAGCCGAGATTGCTGTATATCCGAAGGCGCCGAAGCCGGTCTGAAGCAATCTTTTCCGCCTGACAGGAGCAACTGTATGATTTGCCGAACCGTGGGTCCTCGACGCCAACCGGCAAGGTGAACCAGCCCCGGTCGTTACAGTAGGCGCAGGCAGGGGGAGAAAGGGGAGCGTCTGGAGGCGCAGCGGCGCCGTCTGCCAGCAGTTGTTTACGTTTTGCGGCGGAGACTGGCTTCAGCCGCCCCATGATGGTACGAAGGGATTCGTCTGACATGTTGTCGTGGCCTCAATCGTCCGTAGCGTAGTGGCCGAGGTTGTGCTCTTCCAGAATTGCGTCCACGTCTGGCTGCGCGCGCACAATCAAGAATTCCGTCATGGACACCCCCTCGATGTCGGCCGCCATCTTCAGTCGCCTTTTGAAGGACTCCGAAAGGTTGAGGGAAGTACTTCTGTACGCGCTGTTCTTGTCAATATCCACATTTCTGCGCCGTCCCCTGCCTGGGGACTGGCGGTTGCCGAAGCTACCGCGTCGGCTGGGTTCCGGGAGTTTCATTGCCGGGTCGTTGTTTGCGGGCATAACTCACCTCTCAATGTCAGCGTGTCGTATTGACTAGGCGGTTTGAGCAAGAGGCGCAACTTCCTCGGAGAAGACCGTCCTGTACACCTGTGCCAACTCGTTGATCGCCTGGTGGTCGAGGCTTGACGTCTCGTTGATTAGGCGTCCGGTCGGCACGGCGCGACGAATGGACGTTCGTTCCTTGACGATGCATGGAGACGTATTTATGCCGTTGCATTGCCGCAGGGCTTCGAGGGTCGCATTTGTGTCCTTGTTGGAACGATGGGTGGGAGCGCGGTTCAAGACGGCGGAGATGCGGAGGTCGGGATTGAGGGCCTGTGCGTCCTCCGCGTAAACATTGAGGTCCGGCAGGGTCCAGACATCGAACTCGTTGGGCTGCAACGGCAGGACTCCGACGTCCGCTATGCGGAGTACCGTTTCGATCGCTATGAGGTCGCCGGCGCCAATATCTATCACAACGTCATCGAAGCGCCGAGCCATGCCAAGGCCTGCCTGACGGACGCTGCGACCGAATTGCTGCATGCATTCAGGCGAGGGGAGGTCAAGCTCCTGGCGCCGTTCCACCCATAGTCGTGAGGTTTCCTGCCTGTCCGCGTCGATGAGGATCGTGTCGTTTCCCGAGAGCTGTCTCCATCCTGCAAGATGGACGGCGACTGTCGTCTTTCCTGTTCCGCCCTTGATGCCCATAACGGCGACGATCATCAGCAACTCCTTCGACTTGGTATCTTCAACAAGCGAGTGACTTATTAAACCAATAATAATACAAAAACCTAAATATACAAATGCGTTCTTGCCTATCTTGAGCGAGGTGCTTATCTTAACTCTCGAGTGGGTTGAAGAGTGGCAATTCTCGGTGTGTCGAAGTCTGATGCGCGCTCGGACAGGTGGGCGAATTGCCCCATTCCTGGGGATGTGGAGGACCTATCTACGACAGGGAAGAGATGTCCGAAAGGCATGTATGACAGTTTACCATCTCGAATATCACGATAGATTTCTTAACTACTATCCCAAACTCAGGAGAGTCTAAAATTGCATATTCATTCTTGAGGTACTGCACGTACTTGCGCCTACCGGTCACGCTGAGAGATCCGGCCTGGTTCCGAGTGCCAGGCGAAGCGCCAATTACCTGACCTATGTCGATAAGGCGATACTCAGGCTGAACTCACACTCACTTGTTGATCCAGGGATGACAATGGCTGATGTCCAACGGCTGATATTTTTCAAGGACCAGCTGCGAAACTCCCCGTCGCGGGAGCAACTCACTTCCTGCGACACTGCCGACTGCACTCTCACTACCTTGTAAAAGGTAGATGCAGTTAGAATGAAAGTCAGGGTGGTTGGTCTACAGTCGCTGTGACAGCAGATGCGGCCTCCGCACTGCCAACGCTGGTTGTCCGTAGTGAACACTCTGAGCATCGCCGCCGGTCCTAGCGCACGCGCCACCTCCTTGACCAACTTGTGCTCGATCACATCAGGCTGTCCGCCAAGAATCTCGCGGAACGTGCGCTGCTCTCCTTCGGGACGTCAGCCGGATGCCTGACTCGTCCAGTTGTGGACGACGCGCTGATCTCATCTGCCCAATAAATGGGGATAGATTCAATATACAAGGAGCGTCATCTTCCGATGAGGCAACAGACGATAGATGTGGTACATGCACTAGTCCCCGCCGACATTGTATCGGTGTGCCGTTGTCATTGGTCATCCCTCCTGTTGTCATTGGTCATCCCTCCTATTGTAGTTTTCCAGTAGCATATCCAGAATCAGGCGTGGCAGCTCCTCGCGGTCAGCGTCGCTCACTGGCATGTAATCGCGCGGGTCGTCGGTCAGCGGCCAGCCCAGCAGCTGCGCTAGGGCGTAGCCGGAGTAGCGCCGCTCGCCCGCCTGGAATATCGGCTTGATGTGCCCTTCTCGAACGCGCTCGTTCAGCGTCCGAGTGCTGATGCCGAGTATCGCGGCGGCCTCATCTGCCGTGTACCCGCGACCGATGCTGAGAGCAGGTGTGTCCTGCATCGTCACAGCTCCTCCATCTTTCTGAAGATGTGCGCGGCACTTAGCCGCTCGTTCCGTCCTGCCACTCGCCTGTGATTATCACTCCTCCTCCCCCAGCACGCGCTCGCGCGCTTCCTGCGCCGCCTGTTCTGCACGCTCCAGCTTGTCCAGTGTCGCGTGTATTCGCGCCTCCATCCCATCCGGCATCGGGCGTGTGCCGTTCAAATATCTGCTCAGCGCTGAACGCTCCAAGCCCATAGCCATAGCCACCTGTTCACGTGTCAAATCCAAATAGGCTATCCGTGCTCGAATGGACGGTATGTCAGATGATGCGGTCATCCCTAAACTCCTTAGCTAAATTACTAATAGTCATAGACTCTATTATCAGAAGTCATATCTGTCAACCCCTGTGCGTGGTATAATGGGAAAAGTATGACTGACAGTGTTGCCAGACGATTCAGGAAACTTCGAGAGGAGAGGGGTCTATCGCAGGGCGTCTTGGGGGATTTTCTGGGAGTGAGTCAATCGATGGTGTCAAACATCGAGACGAATAGAGAGAACCTCACGCTCGATAACGCAATCAAAGCCGCGACCTATTTTGACGTATCCCTTGATTTCTTGGCGTGCCTGACCGATGAACGTCGTGCGTTCAATAGGGAGAAAGAAAGTGGTCTTACTGAGGATGAGCGACTGGCTGCCTCTATTGCTGGTCGCCTTCAAGACCCCTTGCTTGAAGGATGGATAATATCAGGTGAAGCACTGCTAGAGCTTCAACATCGTCCAGTCGCACGAACTCCGGCAACAAACCCTCAAACTCAGGTGGCACGTCAATAACCAGAACAACTTTGCCTTCCAAATCAAACCCTCCGACTTCGAATCGCCTAGGGATTTGATATGGAATGAAGAGACACAGGACTGGGACTACCTTGATGATAACGACCGAGCAGTGCCAGCTCGAATGGAATGGCGATTCTCGCGGCGCGCTGGCAACCGCTCGTATGACGCTAGAACTTCTGAACCACATGGCCGAGTAATATGGCAACAGGGTACATCCGCAAGCGGGGCAACCGCTCATGGCAACTTACCTACGACGCCCCACGCGGCGGAGACGGCAAGCGCCGCCAGCGATACGAGACAGTACACGGCAAGAAGCGTCACGCGCAAGCTCGCCTCAACGAGATACTCCACTCCCTCAACAGGGGCGAGTATCGTGAGCCGACAACTATCACAGTCGACGAATACCTAGAACTGTGGCTGCGCGATTATGTGCGCCCTAATCTACGTCCTCGTACTGCCGAGGGCTACGGAACCATCATCCACAAGCATGTACTGCCGTCCCTCGGACAAATCAGGCTGGCGGACCTCAGCCCTCGCCACATCCAGTCGTACTACTCGGCTCTGCTTGACCGGCTGTCTGCCCAGACTATCAAGCACCACCATACCCTGCTTCATCGCGCCTTCGAGATCGCTATCACCTGGGAGCTGCTGGACAGGAACCCCACTCAGCGAGTGAGAACGCCGAAGCCGAAGCCGTCGCCTGCCAGAACATTATCCACCGGCGAAGTGCGCCGGCTGCTCGCAGGTGCGCGTCAGACGCCCTATCACGTGCCGATCCACCTTGCGCTATACGCTGGCCTGCGGCGCGGCGAGATACTAGGGCTCCGCTGGCAAGACGTGGACATGGATGCGAACACACTTAGCATCCATCAGACCCTGATGCACGTCAGGGGACAGGGATACATTTGGGGGGAACCGAAGTCCGAGGGCAGTAGGCGAACGATTGCCGTATCACCTGCCACGATACTCTTGCTCCGTTCGCACCGAGAGCGAATGGAAGCTGAGTATGCAGCGCGGGGCATAACCGCAGTGTTAGAGCAGGTGTGCGCGTTGCCGAACGGACGATTGATGAAGCCCGACGCCCTTTCGCGTGCATGCCGCAGGATAGCCTGCCAGTGCGACATTCAGGGCATGCGCCTGCACGACCTGCGCCACACGCATGCAAGCTTGCTGCTGAGCGAGGGAACGCCCATTCACATCGTTCAAGCCCGTCTGGGACACCAGAGCATCACGACCACAGTGGACATCTACGGGCACGTGCCTCAGGAGGCCGACATAGCAGCTGGGGCAGCATTTGCGAGGGTGGTTGACACCGATGTGGGCAAGATGTGGGCAATTGATGAAGGCTGACATTACGTTACCAGTCTAAATAGGCGCGGAGAGATGGCCGAGCGGACGAAGGCGCCGGTCTCGAAAACCGGTATGGGCGCAAGTTCATCGTGGGTTCGAATCCCACTCTCTCCGCCAAATGTCCACACCCCCCCCCGCATTCCCACCACTCCATCAAATCCCAATTAGACTCTATTAAACTGCTTAATGCGCCCTATTCCCCTATTTTGGCGTTTTTTCTACCTCCCCTCCACTCCCTTTCCATATTCCCCTATTTTGGCGTTATTGCTACCTCCCGTCAACTCCTTTGCAATCTCACCTACAACGTAGCGAAAAGAGTGGGATAACGAGGGAAAACCTGGGCAGACCGACGGCGGTAAAGGTCAGGAGTATCCAGAGTCTCTGCAGGTACGGAGACGGCAACTGCCTTCACCTCAATGTGGCGAAGGGTGGTTCAAAGAGCTGGGTGCACTGCATCACAATTGACGGAGTTCGTCGCGACATTGGGCTGGGCAGCAATGAGGACGTTAGACTGGCTCGGGCGCGCGAATAGGCCGCCAACAACAGGTCGGTCATCGCCAGCGGCGCCAACAGCATAATCGAGAAGCGCCTCGCGACAATATCCACCTTCAAAAAGGCGGCACTTAAGGGTCGCGCGCTCAACCCCCCACCTGGCGCAATGGGAAGCACGCGGCCCAGTGGATCAGCCCACTTCTGATCTATCCATTCCATGTGATAGGGGAAATGAAGAACAACCCAACCAGGAAGGTCGAGGTGCTCGCGTGTCTTACGCCCATCTGGACCGCTAAGCTGGAGACGGCGCGACGAGTGCGACAGCGCATGCGCGCGGTGTTATCGTGGGCGGTGGCGCACGACTTATTGGAGTACAACGTCGCGGGTGAGGTGACTGCCGCCGCGCTTGGGTGCTGAAATCGCACGCTTTCTGACCGATCAGGGCTACGCGAGTGTCGAGGTACAATGGCAGGACAAGTCGATTTGATTTCGCAAAGGGAAGAGCGACCCTAAGTATGCGAAGATGTCAGCGCATCATATGCTGTGCGATGTAGCGCCGTCCTTAACGGAGAATGGACCGCCGAGCCTCGCACTGTTGTACGGGATACCGAGAATACAGGTCAGCCCGGTGGGACTCCGCATATCCGGCACTTGTTTCTGCTGATAATGGTCAAACATCATTGATGTCTAAACTTAGCTACGGCGATGCTTCGAGCAAGACTACGGTGTCGCGTCTTCTACTTTCGGCATGCGATATCCGACTCGAGGCTCGGTAAATATGTAAGACGGATTTCTCGCATCGTCGTTCAGCTTATAGCGTAGCCTCTTGATGACTGTTCGAGTCGCTCCTGAGTCGCCGATGAACTCATGCCCCCACACTCGTTGAAGCAGGTGATCGTGGGTAAGCACGCGACCCGCGTTGACCGACAGCTCCCGCAGCAGATTAAACTCCGTGGCTGTCAGTGGAACGGTGCGGCCGGCCAGGCTCACGCTCCGCCCATTGTAGTCGATCGACAGATCGCCAAGAACAAAGTGTTCAGGTTGCCCTCGAAGGCCCGGCGCCCTCTTGCGCAGCGCAGCTTCGATGCGCGCCACAAGTTCCGTCGGCGAGAATGGCTTGACCACATAATCGGACGCTCCCGCCTCCAATGCCCTTGCGATAGTCTCGTCTTGGCCGTATGCCGACAGGAATATCACCGGCACGTCTGTGGCCTCCAGTATCTTCCCCATCACCTCTATGCCATTGATCCACGGGAGCATCAGGTCCAGGAGCACGAGATGAGGCTCCTCATCTCTCATGCGGCGCGAGACCTCGCGAGGATCCGCAGTCATTGACGGGACGAAACCCGCCTTCAACAGAATGTCCCGCACATACCTGAGCGTCTGAGGGTCATCGTCCACCGCAAGGATCTTTCGCCGTGAGTCGGCAGAGCTGTTTGAGCCCCCTTTCACAGTTGAAGCGACCTCGGGTACACGCATCTGAGATGACTCTGCGACGGGAAGCGTGAAAATAAAGCGCGCGCCGAGGCCGTCGCCGTCGCTCTCCGCACGGATCCGCCCACCATGCGCCTCCACTATCCCCTTGCAGATCGCCAGACCCAAGCCGGTGTCGCTTACCCAGTCATCTCGGCGAATCCGCGAGAACTTGCGGAATAGGTGTGGAAGCCGCTCCGCTGATATTCCCCTGCCTTCGTCACTGACCGATACGGCGACGTGAATTTCCTCCACCACGGCGGTAACCCTGATGACCGACGACTCCGGAGAGTGCCTTGCCGCATTGGACAGCAGATTGTTCAGCACTTGCACAACACGTCGTGTGTCCGCAGTTACAAGCGGCAGATCAGGCGGCAGGTCGATTCGGATACTTGCCCTGCCACCTCCGCTAATGAATGTGTTCCTCGCCTCATTCACAAGGTCGGACAAGTCTGCCGGCTGCGCGACCACCGAAAGTGCGCCGGACTCGATGTGTGCTACGTCCAGCAGATCGTTGATCAGTTCGCGCATGCGGTCGGCCTGTCCCTCGATGATACGAGCGAGTTGCACCGCCTCAGCCGATTCGCGCGCGGGCATGAGTTCCAGCATTGTCGCGGCTGAACCCTTGATCGAAGTCAGCGGAGTGCGCAGCTCGTGGCTCACCATGGCAAGGAACTCGGCACGCAATTTTTCAAGCTCCTCAAGCGGCGTCATGTCCTGCATGGTGACTACCACCGATTCCAACTCGCCCTCGCCCGACCGGATGGGAGTGGCGTTCAGCAGAACCGTCACCGCTCTACCATCTGGGATCTCGAGTACGATCTCCTCGGCGCGCACCGTCTCGCCGGTGCTGAGCACCTGGGCGACTGACAGCTCTTCAAGTGACAACTCCGTCCCGTCGGCGCGACGGATAGTGATCACCTCCAGTAGCTGCTCCGACGTTCCGTCAGGCATGACGAGACCTTCTACAATCCTCGTCGCCTCCCTGTTGAATGATCTTGGGATGCCTGTCCTCGCGTCAAGCACAATAACACCCACAGGGGCGGTGTTCACCAGTGTCTCCAGGTCCGCACGCGCCCGTTGCTCATCCCTGTGCCTGCGGGCATTGGCGATCACCATAGCCGCTTGTGAGGCGAACATTACCAGAGTTTCCTCATCTTCGGATCCAAACTCAAGGCCGCTTTTCTTCTCCCCCAAGTAGAAACTGCCTACCTGTGATCCCCGATGATAAAGAGGAGTAACTAGGAAAGTGTTCGCCTTAACTGGATTGTCGAACCCATGAAACCCCAGGGCTTTGACGTAGCTCGGAAGGTCACTCAGACGAAGTGATTCCTGCATCCCGCCGAAGTATTCGAACAGCTTTTCGCCTTCCGGCATGGCCAGCAGCGCTTCGCTCTCCTGTGCATTCAGGCCGGAAGTCAGCACCTCCTCCATTTCCCCGCACTCGTCAACCGTTGTGATGACGCCATATCGCGCTCCTGTCAGCGCCCGCGCGCCCTCCAGGACCTCCTGCAGAACCTCCAGGAGATCGAGACTGTCGTTTATGCGCAGACTTGCCTCACTGAGCCTGGTCAGACGTTCTCTGAGCGCCTCATTCTCCCGGCACAGCTCCTCCCTGCTCCTCATGTCGCATCCTCCGGCCGTGATGCGTGTCGAGATGGTGTTTAACTTGCGTTCCGACGATTATACGGCCGTGAAGATATTTCCACAACCTTAACACTGCATTGCCACATGATTGCTACGGAAAGTAGTGCAAATGACACTATTTTGTCACTTAGCTTCTGTATGCTCCTCCGACTAGTCCCAATAAGACGCCCGAATTGATACTAGCTCATATGCGACCTGCATTCACGCGGTTATCACCAGGGGATATGTGAAAGGAGCAAGAGAAATGAACTAGGAAACATCGTAAAGAGCAATAAAGTTCTGCAATTCAAACAGCATTGCTCATACTCATTACCCATCTCTCACAGTTGATCTGCCACCAAAACAGACGTCAATAGGAGGATATCTTCATGTATATGCATCTACCAGTACCAAAGGAGTGGAAAAACAAACTCAAGATCCGCTTGTCCTTAGCCTGTGCGCTCTTGATTCCATTGCTCATTATCGGTTTAGCCGCGAACCCTGTTCATGCGATCAAGAGCCAAAATACAGGAGTTCCTTCCATCGTTAGCAGCGGCGTGCAGATGTACGAAGTTTCCGCCGATGAATCCGGCGGATGGCCCGTTCGCGTCCGAGGTGACGACACCTATGGAAGAGGCGAACTGCTCGCGGTTTCGGTCGAGTTCAGCGAGTCAGTAAGCGTTGACGGCGATACCACCTTTCGTATCAATATCGGGTCCGCCATCCGCGACCTTGTTCCGGTTAGCGGCAGGGATGAAACGGTAATCTTCGCAACTCTGGTGCAATCCTCTGACAACGACTCCAACGGCGTCTGGATCGGCGACAACTCCTCGACGCTGGACCACAACGATGCTGACGCCATTCAGAGCGTAGGCGATTCACCCAGAAACGCAAACCTGTCTCATTCCAGTCTCGGCACACAATCGAATCACAAGGTCAATGGGAGCGCGGTCAGGCCAAAAGTCACCGACGTGCGTATAGCTTCCACGCCCCAATACGGGGACACATACGTCAGAAACGAAACAATTCAGATCGAGGCACGATTCGACCGGCCTGTTAGGACCAGCGGCCACGTTTCCGCAAGGATCTCCACGGAGGCATTTCAGCAGAACGTCACTCGCCATGCGACCTACTCTGAGGGGAGCGGAACTTCGAGGCTTCTGCTCGACTACACCGCCGTTCTTGACATCGACACTGACGGAATAGCCATTCCGAGAAACTCCCTTGCCAGGAACGGAGATCTGGCATCGGGCGTTGAGGGAGGGGGAACAATAGCCGGCAGGTCGGGAGGGCTGCACGCGATTCTGGCTAGCAGAGGAAGGGGCGAGGACTCCAATCACAAGATAGACGCCAGGCGCGTCGGTGCGCCCGACGTGCTCGCATCTGCTCAGTGGGGTTGGAAGGAGGAGACCCCTGACAGCTCATCGGTCAGGGTGAACTTCGAGATCACCAGTGACCCGGGGCACTTTTCGGAGGACCTTGTACTCGTTCTGTTGCTGGGTTGGGGACACATTGGAGGCGACCTCGTCGCTTTCGGGCTGCGAACCGATGTGGACAAGCCCGGAACAGACGGAAATCAGGGAAAGGGAATCATATTCAACCGCTGGGGAACGTCGGACGCCAGCAACACCAGGACTACCGGAGATGGTTGGACCCGACCCGGAAACTTTGGCGGCCCCTTCATCAGCGTTCAGAGAACCTATGACTGGAGCAAGGGCAGTTACTCCATGAGAGTTGCCCAGGATGGAGACGATGATGCGGACGGTCGCTGGTTCGGATTGTGGATCACCGACATGTCCAGCGGTGTCGAAACCAAGCTCGGGTCCCTGAAGTTCCCCCTCATCGACGGTAATCCGCCGACCATCCACACAAGGTCCCAGCTCAATTTCTTCCGGTCATTGATTGCCTTGACTGGCCAGAACTCGATAAATGAGGGGGATATTCCGGTGTTCGAGGTCGCCGTTGGCTTACCGGATGATTCCGAAGGAGACCCGCCCAACAAAGCCACCGTAGGCTACTCACTGCTGGGTCGCGGCATTGCTAACACCAATGTGAGCTACGATTCGACCACCCGTAGAGTAATAATGCGCGTGGGCGGAGCGACAGACAAAGTGACCCCCGCCGAAACGATTCTAACCGGCCTGGGACAACTGACAGCCTGGACCGAGCGTGTCCCAAGTTCACACACAGGGAGGCAGTTCGTCTTCAGGCTTCATTTCAACGACGAGTTTCCGATCAGCTACAAGAGACTCCGCGACAGCGCCTTCACGGTGACCGGCGGTGACGTTGTAAAAGCAAGCAGGGTGTACACCTCCAGCAACATGCGCTGGGAGATTAGAGTCGAGCCGGACAGCAATGGCCCGGTGACTGTCGTCCTGCCCATAACGACGAACTGCTCCGCAACCGGCGCCATCTGCGCAGCAGACGACAGAAAGCTTTCCAACCGGCTTGAGGTCACCGTCCCCGGACCGGGCGGCTAGGCCCCCAAGGTCGGGCGCATCGCTCCAACATATATGGGGCCCAGGTATTCACCTGGGCCCCCTTGTCTTCCGAGAGCGCAAACCCGAATCAGCGCGGACGTAAACGGAAGTAACGCTGCGGGAAATCCAATACTTCTTGCGACCAATTCACGTCATGCGCCCACTCTTGGAATAAGCATTGCCGGTAGGCAGCCGATTAGCGGCCGGCAGGATGTGCCGTGGCCTAGCGCCTTACGGCCGAAAAGGGAGCAGTATCCACGCAGAGCAATTCGAACCACGCGGCTCAATTTCAACCACTGTGCCGCGACGCCCCAATTGATTCGGGCTATGCACCCATAGTCAGCCCCACCCGAAGGACGTGCTGCGTCTCGTGAAGGGGAGAATCTCCGAATGGCACTTCTCGGCCTCATATTTCCAGTGGATCCTTGCGGCACGCCGGGCGATGCGGGACCTCTTTTCGGCCATGAGCCTTGCGGCGCAGGCCGCCTCAGGATTCTCTGATATGCCACCACTCTTCGAGTGCTATGCACTTAAGAGTGCCCTGTTCATTTGAAAATACAAGCCTGAATGTTCCATCGAGTTCGACCCGCGCCCCGGATGCTTTCCTGGTAAAGCGAGCTTGCCAGCCAGCAATCGCCGCATTGTTCTTCGTTGCCCAGACCTGCGACGTGAACTCAACGTTTTCCTGTGCGTCTGCCGCGCCATTTTGCCAATATTCCCGTATTTGGTCCCGTCCATTCATCGGGTCATCGAAGGGCGTTTCTCGATAGGTGGCCGTGTCGAAAAACAGCGTCACCAGATGGTCTGGATCGCCATTCACCCAGGCACGGCCATACTCATTCAGCCAATTCTGAACGTCCTGCTCCTTCATTGCTTATGCCATCCTCCGCTTAAGCATGTCCAATCTGATTGAATACCGGCCTTGAGGTAAGCGGCTATCGGACTCCCTCTCCTTTGGTGGGAGAAGGCCGGGGTGAGGGTGATCTACATCACCGACCGTACCAGTCCGCCGTCCACCAGCATCGTCGTGCCCGTGATGTAGCTCGACCGTGACGACGCCAGGAACGCTACCAGGTACGCCAGTTCCCGGGGCTCGCCGATGCGCTTCAATGCCGTCTGTTCCGCCCTCTGCGCCAGGGCATCTTCAATGGAAATCCCCTGCGACCGCGCCCGATCCTCGACGTTTTCCATCATCCGCTCCGACATGATGCTGCCGGGGCACACGTTGTTGATGAGTATGTTCTCGTGCCCTATGTCGTCTGACAGATTCTTCATAAACCCGATGACGCCCATCCGCGTCGCCGCCGAAAGCGCCAGGTTCGGTATCGGCGTATAAACCGTGCTGGCCAGGATATTGATGATGCGTCCGCCGCCTTGTGCCCGCAGATGCGGCAGCGCCTCGCGAGTCATCCGCGCAAAGAAGAACAGCGAGCGATTCGCCGACACCTGCCACTGTTCTTCGGTGGAATCCACGGCGAAGGCTTGCGGTGGCCCGCCGGAGTTATTCACCATGATGTCCAGCTGCCCGAAGCGTTCCACCGTACCGGCCACCAGTTCGGCGATGGTCTCTTCCTTGTCAAGGTCGCCGGCAAAGGTGAAAATCTCTGCCCCCGTAGCGTCCCGTATCTCGTCCGCCGTCCGTTCCAGGTCTGACGCCGTGCGCGCGCACATCGCCACCCGCACGCCCTCCTCTGCCAGCACCTCCGAGCACGCGCGCCCCAGCCCTTTGCTGGCGCCGCCCACAATCGCTACCTTACCGTTCAATTCCAAGTCCATTATCAGCCCGGCCTCCTTAACTGCTGCCGCCGATTATAGCAGGTGAGACGAGAACCTTTTCATTCGTCCGGCTTGTTGCTGCTCGGCGATAATGTCAAGCTAAGTGGTCAGCGACGATGGCCGCAAGATGGAGCTTGTGACGCTGAGGAAGTACATGAGCACCGAAAGTCCACGCATGTTGCCATCACGACTGACGTCTGAGGCGACCTGATCTGATACCATCACCGAATTAGTTGGTGACATATATGCCGGTCATTCACACTGACACTTATCCTGAACAACAGCACCACACTGGCCTGTACTTATTCCGCCCGTGAGGCAGATGACGAACCCGATGAAACACCGCTGGGCTATCATGGGCCTCTGGCTTCTATCGAGCGTCGCCGGCTTCATGATGGTCATAAGTGTCGGACTGCTGCTGCCCTCGATCAGCGCCGACCTCGGCCTCACGCCCACACAGCAGGGCTTCTACGGCTCTGCGGCGTTCCTCGGAAACCTGTTTCTGACGCTGCCCATAAGCTGGTGGGTGTCCAGGTACAGGCCAAAGATTCTTACCACGGTTACATTCGCGCTGAGTTCTGCGCTGATGTTCGTGCAGGGCTGGGGACCCAACTTCGCCATCGTGCTGCTCGGACGCCTGGGCTTCGGCATATCGACACTCGCTCGTGAGCCCGCCCGCGTCCTGCTCATGCACCGACTGTTCACGCCAAGGGAGTTCATCCTTGTCTCCGGCGTGTACAACCTGCTGTTCGGTCTTGTCGTCGGTGGCGGATTAGTCCTGACACCAATCATCCTGAGTCGCGTCGGCGATGACTGGCGGCGCGTACTGCTGACCTTCGCGGTGACTCTCGGAGTTCTGGCAGTGCTCTGGACGATCCTGGGAAGCGACGGTGATGATAATGCCGAATCGCAGCCACAGGAGGCAGATCCCGCCGACGATAGGCTCGGAATCATCAAGCGCGTGATGGGATACAAGGAGCTATGGATAGCGGGCGCAGGATCGATGGGAACGACGATGGCGTGGTCGTCATTCGTGAACTTCTACCCCACCCTGATGCTGGACGTGTACGACGTGTCCCTCAACTGGACTGGGCTGCTGCTGGCAATCGGCATTGCTGTGGGTGGGCCGTCGGGGATCGCGCTCAGCCGGATCGTGCCGAGAGTGAGCGGAAACAGGCGCAGGAACATCCTCCAGGCGATTGGTGTTACTATGGTGGTGACCTACCTGGCAATGATTCTCACAGACTCGATCCCTCTGCTCATCGTTATAACGCTCGTCAGCGGTGTGGCGCAGGGATACTGGCCAATCCTCAACTCGATACCATTCTACCTGCCCGGCATAAGGCCGCGGGAGTCCACGGTTGCGCTATCTCTCATGATGACGCTAGGCACGTTCGGGGTAGCCACCGGACCGGCGCTGGTCGGCGCGCTCCAGGACAGGCTCGGCGACCTGAGACTCGCTATGACCATCATCAGCTTCGCGCCGCTCTTGCTCGTCATATGCTCGTCACTGATCCAAATACGCACCGACCAAGTCGAGGATTGACTGGAAGCAGGACGCGACGAACATCTACCGAATGTAGTCCGACCGTCAGCAGGACGGGCTGCCGAAGCATCTGGGTGATGACAGCACGATTCATCGTACGTTCCAGAGGTGGGAGTCGGCGGTAGTATCTGCCGGGGTCTGCGCTGTCATTCAGTTTTTCTGCGATGAGTTGGGTGATGTGGGCAAGAGTGGCATTCGGCAGATACTGTCCTGAGTCCTGAGCGCATGATGAGCGCTGAGCCAGGACTCCTGGACACGAGCAGCTGTATCATCCTGGTCGCTCGACGGGATCGCTTAGCACATGCAATATTTTACACGAAACTCTTGCGACGTGAACTTCATGACGACATCTATTCCGCCATTGCTATCGCCTGCCGCCAGATCGAACAGCCGGAGAAGTACCGCACCTACCTGACGGCCGACGTAGTGACGGGCAACTTGGACGTACGGTCTGCGGGCTTGGAGATGGAACCGGATGCTCTTGAGCGGTGAACTTCTGTGCCGCTATTCTGTGAATCACATTTTCTGTGAGGGTAACCCAATGAAGAACATCACGGTATGCGTTGACGAGGAGACCCATCGAATGGCGCACATCCGCGTGGCGGAGTTGGACACGTCGGTTTCGGCGTTGGTAAGGGAGTTCCTGCGAAGCATCGCAGCAGACAGGCCCGTCACCAGCATGTCCACCGTCCCGAATCAAGAGGAAATGCCCGTTGCGCTTCGTCCACGCGACTTGGACGAAGTGCTTGCGGACTTCGATGCCCGTGGTGTGGGAGTGTCGGAAAGGTTGACTCGCGATGAGCTGTACGCCGAGGTGACCGAGAGGGTCAATGCGGCTCACTGACACCAACGTGCTGCTCTACGCGGTCAGCCCGTTGCGGGAAGATGCCCACAAACGCCGACTCGCCCGTGATTTGCTCAGACGGTCTGACCTGGCGGTCTCGGTGCAGGTATTTCAAGAGCTCTATTACCAGGCAACACGCCGCACACGCTTGGATCGTCTGACCCACGATGACGCGTTGGCTTTTCTGGGAACTCTCCTGAGGTTTCCTGTTCAGGATGTCACGCTTGACGTGTTCCGTGACGCCGTAGCGATCAGCAGCCGCTATCGGCTGTCCCATTGGGACGGTGCGATTCTGGCGGCAGCTTGTGCCCTGGGGTGCGATGCAGTCCATTCCAAAGACCTGAGCGCGCAGCAAGACTACGATGGCCTGCAGGTGATAAATCCTTTCCGGGAGGAAGTGGAAGTCGGATAACCACCGGCGCCGGCTACAGGGGTTGGAAAGGCTGGTCTGCGTGGCCTAGTAAGTCCTCGAGGAGTGAAGCATTTCAGGAGAGGTTTTGGGTTAATTGCACGACTCCAGCCGCCGCCAGATTCTTGTAGGCAAAGGCCGTATGACCGCATTTATACGGCAGGTATTTCCCGTTATACCACATTTAGCCGGAGGCAAGGACGCAGCTTCCGAAGCACCCTCACTCCGCCGATGTCTCGCCCATCCAGCTTTCAAAGACCGACTCGGTGGTCATGGATAAATCTGTAATGGAGACGTTCGAATAGCGATTCTACCCGCCATTCTACCTGTTTGTGTTTGGGAGTCTGTCGTTGAAGGTCTTCTCCGGGGGTCTGGTTCCCGGGGCGGGTGTAGTCGTTTGTACCGAGGTGGACGGCCTTGGGCTACGGGGCGTGTTAGATTAGGTGAAAGTGGGCGTAGCGCCGTGGCAGAGCATCTATGATCTGCTGGCTCGGCGTGCGAGAGCTTTCTTGGATCTCCTTTCCATTAGTCTCACCAAGAGAACCGTTTCCATCAGGAAGATGGAGCAGTAGACTACGACCGAAACGGAGAAGAGTCCGGGGTCAATTCCTGCGACGAGTTCGGATGCTCCCCTGATGGTTGGGGCGAGCATCTGAAAGTGCCATTGTAGATCGTCCGCAATGATGATGGCGTTGTTTTGAAGTGCGGCGGCTATCCCTGTCGCCGCTTGTGGCATGTCAAGCGAAAAAGGTCGTACTCCTGTGTATGTAAGGATCAGACCGGTTGTGAGTGCGAGTAAGAAATATCCGAGTATGAATGCGAGTCCTTTTCTTCCCCTGCCTTTTATGAATATCAGCATTCTGACGAGTGTTCCTAAGTAGATGAATGTAAGGGCAGGTAGCACGGCGGACGGTATGGCTGGGAAGCCTGAGCCGGACAGAGGGGCGACCAGATAGATCGATATGATGCTGAAGGCCAGTGGCACGATCGAAGCCGTCAGAATGTAGGCGGCTATTACGAATAGATACATAATGAGGCCGACCCAGATGATCACGGGACTGGCTAGGACCAGTAGTATGGTCGGGAGACTGATGTTGCCGAGATTTAAGCCGCCTGTGGAAGTGGCGTTGTCGGCCGCAAGCCTGCATTCCCAGCAAATGGAATCGGTGAGCGAGCTAATCGGCCGGAGACAGTTCTCGCATTGCTGGTATGTCGACATTATGTTCCTCGTCGAAGCTGCTCAATCGGAGGCTGCGGGGTGCTTGTCTTGTGTAGAATGCGCAGAGTGTGGTTCATGGTCGGGCAGGTCTCTGGCGGAAGTGTACCGCTTCGGGCTGAGCTTTGGGCGACTGACGGGCGGCACTCTTCTGGACTGTGAAGCCGGTTCGAGGTACATTATCGCTCCGCCGTTTACATCTTGATATGGAAAATAATGCTATCTGGCACAGTTAGCGCGAGGAGAGTCTGAAATTCGGGTTAGGTTGTCCAGTTCAGGCGTGCAAGGAACTACCGCAATTTATTACATCAAGGGTGCCTTACAACCGACCAAACGCGGGATAACCGCATTTATGCCGCACTTAGGTGAGGCAACCGGCAATCGCTAGTTATCTGGCATCTAGATGAAATAGATGGAAGAGATCCCTTTTGTAATGGGCGGTGAACAACGACCGCCCTTTACCATCGAAAATTACTTCTGCGAACTTCTTGGAAATCACAGCACCGGCGTTCTTACTCCGCCGAGTCAAGCAACGCAGAAGCTGAATGTCAGCAGGCGCTACTGAAGGACAACAAATCCTTCGCCTCCTGTTCTCTGGGTTGTGCCGCCCACACGGAAGTGCATCTCGTCGTTCGCGCTGTCGTATGATATGTCGCTATTAGGCATTGCAATATACTCGCTGCCCTTTCGGTGGGAATAACGATTGAGGTAGTAGGTTGGCTGGAAAGTGTACGTGCCGAAGGTGTAGCTGGGTCTGCTCATGCTCAGATGCCACGCCGGTATGTCCCGAGGTGTTATGGACACACCTCCCACGACCTCAACTACGGAATTAACTGCTGTCGCTCTGACCCTTGCTTGGCCGTCCTTAAAGGGGAAGCGGAGCGAACCGCCCCAGGTGGTTTCGTCGGTGCTCTTGTCAGTTATCCAGACACCAAACCATCTGCCTTCAGAGTCTTCGCGGTCCTCTGCGGCGAGTTTTACCTTGTAGTCTCCGGCTCCCCAGTTGTACGCGATTCTCGCCCCAACGAAGTCCCCTTCATGCCCTGATGACTGGCTCCACGAGTTCTCTTCAGGCAGGCGCACGTTATTGAGGTCGCGCGTTCCCCAGCGAGAGAAGATTAGCCTCTTGCCGTGTCCCACACCCGCATGGTCATTCTCATCGATCTGCAATCCCAGGTAGAAAGAGGTTTCGGAAATTTTCTCGGCCAAAATCATGAAATACAATGTGAAGTCTGCGGTGCTGTCGTCGAGAACGATGTCATTGTGTATCGTGAAATCGACTTCTACGACATCAGCGCCAGTATAAGAGGCTCCACCCGGCCAGTGGTCACCATCCGTGAACCACGCCATTGAAGTCATATGCAGTGGCGGTGTGAAGGCTTCATCCATTCCGAGAAGGCTAGCGGTCCGCACGTCCAGTAGCTTCTGGTCAACGACATTTATTCTGACCGATTTGCGCCAGTTACTTTGACCGTTCAGTGTCGGATGTAATTGTCGTTTTCGGTGTAACTGTCGTTTGTAATTGTCGTTCCTGAGCCTCACCGGTGCGGTAA
>MPND01000202.1 GCA_002238855.1 SAR202 cluster bacterium bin90 | reverse complement strand
CGTGAGTGTGCGTTGTTTGACAATCTGCCGAAAACAAGTGATAAAGTTAGCGGCACGACAGATTCAAGGTTTGGAGTTCACTAATATGGACGGAACACTCGTAAAACTTAACAATTTCATCATTGGCGATCGATTGTTCGACATACCGGTGTATCAAAGAAACTACGCGTGGGAAGAAAAGAACCTCGAAGACCTTTGGGAGGACCTCTACTATCTTGACGCTTCTAAGCAGCACTATTTCGGCACGGTGCTTCTTAAGCATTCAGGACAAACCAGAGACCTGGATCTATTCAAGAAATTTGACCGATACGACGTCATAGACGGCCAGCAGAGACTTACGACTGTTCTGATACTTCTGCGGGAGATAATCTCACAGCTCAAAGCCATCGACGACGAACAACTCCGGAGGGCTGCGACCGACCTGGAAGAGCAGTATCTGGTGCAAGGCGTCCATTACAAGCTAAATCCACTTGGGAATGACGGCGACTTCTTCCAAAAATTCATCATGGGCGACATGAGCGCCCCGGATCCGGATGCGCTGTCGCAAGAGCGTCTAATGGGCGCAAAGAGGTTTTTCAAGAACAAACTCAATGGCGAGAAAGAGCGTCTATCGTCCGAAGAATTCATCGATTTCCTGATCCAATTGAAGCAGAAGATTGATGACCTTCAACTGATCCGATACGACGTCGATTCTGAATCAGACGCCATTCGTATCTTCGAGACCGTGAATGATAGAGGGCGTCCCTTGAGCAATCTCGAAAAGACAAAGAGTTTTCTGATGCATACCTCTTATCTTGGAATGCAGAACGAAGCTCTGATAGCGGGCAGGCTAAAGGAGCTGAACGACTACTTCTCCGAGATATACAGTCATTTCGACGATGTCAGTGATACAGGCCACTTTGATAGGTTGCGCTTGGGGCCGGACGATGTCCAGCGCTACCACTACATAAACTCCATATCCACTGTTGACAGGGAAACGCGCAACCCGCTGGACAATTTGAAGCGCCGAATAAGGGACAAACTTCGATCAGATCAAGACGAATGCGTCCAATATGCGCTTAACTACACTAAAGACCTTGAGCGTGCGTTCTTTGCAGTCAAAGACATTATCGATACCTACGAAAAGGACGGCGGTGATCTAAGCACACGCATTGGCAAGATATTCATCATTGAGAGACTGGGCAGGATTTTTCAGATTCTGATCGCCTCTTGGCTTAGATTCAGGCACGACACTGATAAAATAACGGCAATACTGGCACTGATTGAGGCCTTCGTCATTCGTGTGTACGTGGTGAGTAGATATGCTGATGGGACAGGCGAAGGCAGTCTCAACAGATTGGCACATAGAGTGCATAGCCAAGATCTGTGCTACGAAGATTTAACTGAGGAATTGAAACGGATCATTCATCATTACTCGGACGACCAAAGATTTGAAGAAGCTCTTCGGTCAGAGGGCTTTTACCGTCTTCTCAGTGCGCGAAACATAAAATATTTGCTGACTGAATATGAGATTCGCCTCAGGAAAGATGCAAAAGAGAATTTGACTCTGGCGCAGGCTGAAATCCTGTCGAACGGCAACAAGTGGCAGGTAGAACATATCTGGCCGCAGCGCCCAGTCAATGCCGATGAAATGACGGAAGACATGACGCTGCAGCACCAGCAGCACGTCCACAAGCTCGGCAATCTCACCATAACAGCGTGGAACGCGAGCCTAAGCAACAAGCCGTTCGAGAAAAAAAGAGAGGGCGACCCGGATATTCCCGCGTACGAGCATTCTGACCTACGGATACAGCGCGTCCTGAGAGACTACAGCGAATGGACGCCCGAAACCATCCGTGCGCGCGAAGACAAGATTGTGGAGTGGGCACTTAAGAGATGGAGAGTATAAATTATATCCCTTCCATCATTCCTGTCCATGTCAGTTCTCTAAATCGACAGCTTCACCTGCCCGCCAAGCGCACCCTACGGATACTGCACCACTGCCTGCACTCCGATGGGCAAGC
>MPND01000037.1 GCA_002238855.1 SAR202 cluster bacterium bin90 | reverse complement strand
GATTTATATAGCAGTTAGGAGGGTCGCCTTTATGCTGCCCGCCAAGACATGGTTCTTGCCTAGCTGCCTTTTCCTTTTGACCGGTAAGCACTTAGCAGTCGAGAGGGTCGCCTCTGCGGCCCATTGGGACATCGTTCTCACTCGACTGCTTTTTCTTTGTCGTGACTTCTCATGCACCTACTCTACCTGGACGAAGCAGGCTCCGTGACCGATAGTAGCCAACGTCACTTCATCCTGGCGGGAATAGCCCTGTTTGAACGCCAGACGCATTGGTTGCAGACGGAGTTGGATGATCTCGTCAACTCCCTCGGTCATCCCGACCCAGATCGACTGGAACTGCATGCAAGCCAGATTTTCAATGGTCGCGGCTGGTGGCGGCGGAAGGAGTTCAGGAACCGGAGACGTGAGATCATACTGGAGGGACTGGCAGCATCCAGTGCATTGCGCGGCGATTGGCGGCTGTTCGGCGCTGTCATCGACAAGCAGGAACTATCTCCAGAAGACCCTATCGAATACGCTTTCGAGCAGCTTTGCAGCAGGTTCGACCATTTCCTCACAGCGGTCGGCGCAAGACGCGCAATTTAGGTCCTGTCCAGCGTAGAGTATGGACCGGTATAAGGCGCAAACCCCCTTCTGCGCGCTGACCCCTCATATCCCCTGAAATGGGACATTATTTGGGACACTTGTATGTTGTATTTGACTTGCAAGAGTGGCAGTGTGTGAGGTGGGTGAGAGGGGCGCGTCGTGGGACACTGGGTGAGCTAGGAGACATTCCTGGACTGCACCGCAAGTAGTAAGACTCCCCTCTCGCCGCACTTGTCGCTCCGAACAGATACAAGGGCGGAAGGCCCGGATCTGCAAGTGTGGAGGACACAGGCATGATACATATGGAGGTCGGATTATGGTAGTCGTAGCAGGCATAGATGTATCGAAGGCAACTCTGGATCTGTCGATTTCTGAAGGTCCTGTGCTCAGTTTTGAGAACAGCGCGACAGGCATCCGCCGGTTGCTCAAGCATATGGACCGGGCGGGCGTGACCAAGGCGGTGTGCGAGTCCACCGGTGGATATGAACGTCTTGTGGTCGGCAAGCTGAGGGAGACGGCGTTCAGCGTACAGGTGGCACATCCGCTCAGAGTGCGCGCATTCGCCCGCGCGTGTGGTTACGAGGCGAAGACCGACCCTCTTGATGCCCAGGTACTGTCTCGCTACGGCGTGGTGTTCTCTGAGTCGGATGCGGCACAATCGGATGTGGATCCTGACCGTGAGGAGCTGCGTCAGCTGCTGAGCAGGCGTCGCCAGTTGGTCGAGCAGCGCGTACGGGAGCGCAACCGTCTGGACAAGGGCGTAAGTGCGAGCGTCGGAAAGTCGATCAGTCGGAACATCCGCTGGCTTGACAGAGAGATAGAGCGACTGGAAGAGGAGTACAAGGAGTTGTTGAAGCACAACGCCAGTCTCAGCGAGACAGCCGAACTGTACCAGACGGTACCCGGTGTGGGGCAACTTACTGCGGCCACACTGATCGCTTACCTGCCAGAACTCGGGCGATGGGACGGAAAGGCGCTGACATCGCTGGCGGGGCTGGCTCCCTGGTCGCGAGACAGCGGGCAAAAGCGTGGCAACCGGTCCATTCGAGGCGGGCGCGGCATGGTGCGACGGGCACTGTATATCTGCGCATGGGCGGTGCTCAGAACAGATGGCGATCTACGCGACTTCTACCAGCGTCTTCGAGGACGAGGCAAACCCGGCAAGGTGGCCGTGATAGCGGTGGCGCGCAAGCTTCTGATGCAGCTCAACGCCGTAGCGCGTCGAGGCACTGCCTGGGTGAAACAGCACGCGAGTAACCGAGTACCTCTTCACGCCGCTCAGGCTTGACACTTAACACAGATACTATTTTCAAACTTTGTGCAGTAGTCTAAATTGGTCAAAATAAAGTCTAAGGACGGTGGCGAAATTGCCGCCGCTCGAATATCTCTTTATCTGAAATAGAACTTTATTAGACTTTACTCCTTTTTAAGAACTGATTCTCTGTAACTTTTGAGGGTTCCCAGATGCTCGAAGACCCGCTGCTGGCCGAGATCGACGAAGATGATGACTACTCACCGGAGTCTGAGTATGCCGGCGGTACTCTTATCACGCTCGACACTCTCAGCAGGGACGCGCGCGCGACGATCTGGCAGCTCAGCCAGGGCATGCACGAGTACATGCGAAAAGTGACGCAGCTCGCCCAGGGGCGACAGGGATACGAAGAGAAACGGGGAAGGGATGCGGTGAAGCCCGCGGGGAGAGGCGGTCTGAGAAGGTAAGTCGTCGACGGGAACTCCTTTCAAGTGCGACTCACGGTGGACGTGAATGGATAAACGGGTGGGAGGTCAATGGAATAGGAAATGATGGGATAGGAGGATACCTGCCAATATTCATGGCACCTTGGGGCATAGACGAGGAAATAGGACTCCGGCTATGGGCGGCAAGTGCATGGTCATCCCAACGCTGCACATGGCGACGCAGTATCGAACGACCTTTCCGTACGAGGTTACAATGCTGTCAGTGATCTACAACCAACTCGCCGCAGCGCGCATCCATCTGGACGATGAGCGGTTCCTTAAAGTGGTGCAGACGGGACGCGACCATAACGAGCCGGTCTATGAGGCACTCGCAAAGCTACTCAGTAGTGATATTGCCGAGTGGCAGACCTGGATGGCGAAGAAGCGGCGGCGGACCATCGATGAGTTATTCAGTATCTTTGGGATGGAATGGTGAAAAGACTTTTAGCGTTCGCCTGCATCACGCCTGTTGCCCTGTTGGTCGTTGTGATGGCGGAAGAGCCAGTGCAATCCGTCACTCCGACCGTCCGCGTAATCTACGCCATACCTTCGGACAGGGAAGTGACGCCGGGAGCGCCGGAGGCATTAGCGGCAGCGGTCACGGATGTGCAGCAGTGGTACGCCGAGCAGATGGGCGGGCCCACATTCGAGCTCGTAGGCGAGATGCCTCGGATCTGCCACATGCCTCACGCCTCCGACCACTTCGACGACGTCGACTGGTACCTCAGAACCTTGCGCGCGATCGAGGGGCGCTGTGCGCCAAGGCAGCCGACTGAGCGCCACATACTGGTGATATACGCCGATGTGCCTCCGGTCTGCGAGTACCACAACGGGGCCGCGCTAGGATGGGACGGCTTTGCAATGTTGAATCGTGTCTATCTGATGGGCCTGGTCGACCCTGAGCAAGAGGACATCTGCGCCGACTTCCGAGAGCCTATTCCTGAAGGCTATCGCTCGGGCTTTCGCGACACAGTGGAGGAATGGCATGGCGCCTTGGCTCACGAACTAGGGCACGCGCTAGGGTTGTCGCACCACGAGGCCTGCCAGGACAGAGCCAACTGCCTCGACGACTCGGTGATTGGAATGGGAGCGTACAGCTATCCTGATACGTACCTGCATGAGTTGGATCGCTCTCTTCTGCTACGCTCATGGCAGGCAGGGAGTGTTCCCAATGGGAACATGCAATGGTGAATTTGTGAGGATCCAAATGCTGAGCCAAGTCAAAACAACCGTATCTGGTTACCTTCGAGGGCGGGCGTCCCGCATCGAATACGCGCTGACACTGGCGTGCGTGATTATCGCATTCGTCTTACTAACCAGCGCCCCGATTGTCGCTGGGCCCACGCGCGCCTCACGCCACGTCCACACCAGCGGCAGAGCGGCAGACGACCCCAGGGCACGTCTCCTGATGCTCGAACAGTGACGGGCGGACCGTGTCGGTGCATCCGGAGCTAGGCGCCGCGTTTCAGACAGCGCTTGCTTATGGCAACATGGCGGAGGGCCGAATCATCGACGCTCACCGGACGACAGCGTTGCGCTGGGTGCAGGTCAATTTAGCCGACCTACTCGTTGCAGACGTTCACGAGTGAAAGCGCCGCCTCCGGGTCGTAACGAGCTACGAGGAATACCGGAAACTCCAAATCAAGGACACGATTGATGATTGTCCCCGTTGCGGAATGAAGCACGTAACCTTCTTCCAGACGTTCCGCCAGCCACTTATCCGCACCATCCGCACCCCCAGCCGTCATCTTCCAGACAGACTTATAAGGCGGGTGTGCATCCGACGTCAGTTTCATATTCTCTTATTCCCTCACTCAACTTATTCATCGCCGCAACACTTTCGGATAACTTCCTCGGCCGCATATTCTCATCCAGAAGAATTCTCATAAGTCGCAACCTCCACCAATTCACTGGCTATTTCCAGAATCCTCAGCGCGTCTTCCCTCTCAACCGAGGTATAGTCGCTCAGGAAGCCCTCCACATTTTCGCCAATCGTCAGCGAGTCAAACATGAATTTTATCGGCACACGCGTGCCCCTAAACACAGGCATACCGCCCATCCGTCCGTCCTCGCTATCAGCAGGAAAATCCGCATCAACTCTCTTCCGAAGCGCCGCCAACGCCTGAGCCGGACTCACCTCCGGGAAGTCCACCAGAAAGGCCTTCAGCGCAAATCTTCTATCCCAGTATCTGAATAGATACGCAACCGGCACCTCTGTGCCATCAAAAGTCGGCGCATCCGCAGACACATCCGGAAGACTTATCGGGTACAACCTATTTCTCTTTAATCCTGAGTTTTGCATTGCATCTCCTCTCGGTGTGTCCCCTAACCGATTTCTCGGAGCATCCGTAATTGAGCCTTCAAGCGCAACCCTGCGGCACACCGCTAACTCTTTTGTGCCATAAGTTAAGCGAATTGGTATAAGAGCTGCCGGTCAGCGGCACAGTTCATAGAGAAATATCCTACGGCTGCTGAACACACGACTTCCCGCCGATCCGCGTGAAAATCGGCGATTTCAACCTCAGTCCGTAAAAGCCGTCCCCGTTAAATCGCCGTGGAGGGCCTGGATTTTCGTCAAAGGTAGAGGAGTTACCTCTCGTCGCCGTAATAGACACGCAGCGCGGGCCTGCGCCTGCCAGAGAAGACATTCACCCCTTGTCGGCCCCTAGCACGCTCCGCGCATCGAGGACTCGCAGGGCCGCGGCAAGTCTGTTGTCCGTCTACTGGGCGCAAGGTGCAGCTTCGGGGTATGCCGTCGCGCCCTGAGATGTCAGACTCGGTGTCCGGCAAGTGAATCACGCGGCCGGTTCTTCGGGTTCAATTCGCTCGGCGCAGTCTGCCTTGCCGATGTCGCACCAACCGCACTCACGCTCACTCGGAATCTTGCGGGCCGGCAGCGGAGAGAGCATCTTCTTGACGAACGCTGTGACCTTCTGGACGAACTCAGCATTCACGCTGCTCGCCGGAATCTTCACTCTGTCGCCGTCGCGGTACACGACCTCTCCGTCGAAGGCTCTGCCCTGCCACCTGCTGCCAGGGACTCTGGGCACGAGGTACATGTAGAGCTGCACCTGCGCTGTGTGAGAGGCGGACGGGTTGCCGGTCTTCACGTCGTATATCACGGCCCGGCCGTCCGGATGGACCGCTATCACGTCAGGAGTCCCGCTGATCACGACACCGGAGCGCGAACTCTCCACGCGAAAACCGTTCTGGTGCTCGATATGTATTTCACAGCCCTGCTGCTCTAGCTTGTCGGCGAGCTCGTTCAGCAGCTCGGTGTGGTCCATCTGCCAGCGCGCGGAATTGAAGTCGCTGGGAGCCTTCGAGTAATTCTGGTTGTTCGCCTTGAACCAGTAGGCCCAAAGGCAGCTCTTGTCGCCGACGAGCGCCTTTGACAACCAGCTCACATGCAGATATGGGTTGGATCTTCTGGCGGTCACGGTTAGATCTCCTTTCTCAAAGTATCGTACTATAGTTCGCATCAATTTAGCACAGAACCCATCGGTCGAAAGAATTCTGTGAACAAGAGACATCCCGGCGGAAGCTCATAGACTGTTGGTATAATCAGCTAGGGGATTTGCTTAATACCGATTGTCCCGCCGGGAATTTGCTAATTATTTGCTAATGTGTTGAACACTTCTGATTGTGATTAGAAAATATGAGCTATGTTTTAGCATGTCCAGTCCATATCTGAGGACTAGTCAAAATGGAACAAACATACTGGACTTAAGTGCGTATTTTCATGAGGGCGATAGCTGCACCGTCTAGACGTAGAGGCTGCCGACAAGCGATGCCATAAGGTGGCCAGCGGCATGAGCGCAGCAAATATGAGCAACCTCTTCTTCATTAGCTTACATGCTGCCGATCGCGTTACTAAACAATTAAAGGCACCTACATAGGAGAAACATGAACAAGCGCGCCCCGCGAAATAGGACTCTGACATGTACGAGAGAGGAAATAACGAAGCTGTCCGCTCAACTCCTACAATTGTCGCGGCCGTCAACGGTTGAGTCGCTTAGAGACCGTGTCATCAATCAGGACTTTAAGTCCGCCCAGCCTTTTCTCCCGGATTCTTTCGTGGACCTGTTGATTCTTGATCCGCCTTATAATCTCACGAAGAACTTCAACGGGAACGTGTTTCGCGCCCAAGACGCGAAAGCATATTCCTCCTGGTTCGATGGGATCTTGTCCCTCACAATTCCATTGTTACGCGAAACAGCGACAGTTTACGTTTGCAGCGATTGGCAATCTTCGGTACTGATATATCCCATACTAAGTAAACATTTGAGGGTTAGGAACCGAATAACATGGGAACGTGAGAAAGGACGTGGGGCAAAAGCCAATTGGAAAAACAACACTGAGGATGTTTGGTTTTGCACTGTTGGCGAGGAATATACCTTCAACGTAGACGCTGTGAAGCTCAAGAGGCGAGTTCTTGCGCCATATCGCCGAAACGACGGCAAACCAAAGGATTGGAATGAGACCAGCGCCGGGAAGTACAGACTCACACATCCATCAAACCTCTGGTCTGACATAACAGTTCCCTTCTGGTCCATGCCCGAAAACACTGATCACCCCACACAAAAGCCAGAAAAACTATTCGCCAAGTTAGTCCTCGCCAGTTCCAATCCTCAAGATTTTGTATTTGACCCATTTCTCGGGAGTGGAACAGCAGCCGTGGTTGCTAAGAAGCTCCAACGACACTACTGCGGCGTAGAGCTAAACCGCGAATATTGTTGCTGGTCGCTTAAGCGTATAGAAAAAGCGGATGTGGATCCAAGCATTCAGGGATATCACGATGGTGTATTTTGGGAACGAAATAGCCTGCGTGACCAGAAGACCACAAAAGAAGAAATGCCAATTGAATACGCGATGGAGTTATTCGATGACCGATCCTCTTAAGTCCCTTCTCGGACTTATCCGCAAGAACGATGGGATAAACGATAAAGACCTACTGACAAGGCTCGTCAGTGAAGAGTTTCAATTAACTAGGGACCGCTCCGTATACTATTGCCCCGAATATGCGATTCGCTTCAGTTCGTCGGCAAGGCCCAATTTCGCGAATACAGTTCTCTCACTATCTAACCTGAGCAAGTATGACGATCGCCCATTTATCGTTTGTCTAGTCACTCCAGTTAGGAACTTCTGTCTCATTGCGAACACAACTTTTCTGAAGAAGATAAGCCACAGTTCTCAAGAACTCAGAGAGAACAATATAAGGGGTAGTTTCAATGGATCTGACATCGTCAGAGAATTTGAAGGTATATCCAATTCTGCAGAAAATATCAGGAGATTGTATGACATCCACGCTGAAATTGGCTTTGAAGGCAACTTAGCGCGACTTGTGGAGGCGACTAACAATATCTCTCCATCCGGGACGAAGTTTGTAGTTGGTAAAGGTGAACAGAGCGCTATACTTGAGGCTCCTAACAGAGCCATCCGTTTTGTCGCATCTTCAGACGCACGTACCTTAAAGTCTGAACTAGACGCTAAAGTTGATGAGTTCAAGAACGAGATTCTCTTGGCAGCTCTCATAGACAACGTCAATGTTCGTGGACGCGTGATTGAATACCTGATTGCTGGAGAGGACGAGGCACTTCGCCAAAGTCTGGTTACTGCTCTGAAATCAGATAGTCCAGGCCTCCCTCAGTTCAGAACAGATAACACCTTAGGAGACTACCAAAGAAACTTTAACGCCTTTGACACGGAAACGGATGTCAAAACGAAGATAATGATCCTGAGTTCCAATCCGAAAGCATACAATTTGGACAAGCTGCTCGAATTCTTGGCGAATTCTAGATCCGTATTGCTGTTTTATTTTGTTGGAATAGATCCCGGTAAAATTGTGAACACTGTTCTCGTGTCTATGTTTCAAAGGGATCTTCTCAAGGCAACAGTCCTTCTAAAACACTGGGCTGGACGAAACTCGCGTGGTGTGTCCCAATTTGAAGGGAAAACAATAAACGAGCTTATCGAGAATCCGGATTCGCAGATTGACGAACAGACTGCTCGAGACTTTCTCAACCAAGTCATTGCTCTGTAGAACATTGGAGAGCCGCCACGTTACTGTACCGGATCTCCGGAGATGCCTTGAACTCGTTGGCCGGAACATATCTGTTCCTCAATCCGCTGGGGCGACAGAAAGCCCACACCACTGCAGGCTGTCAGATGGGAGGCGAAGCGCAAGGAAATACACGAAAAGCTTGCAAGGGGGAAGTCCAATGGACCAACAACGTATTTTTCTCAAAGATAATAACACTGACCTTCAATCCGCTTTTCTTGTTCTGTTAAAGCGGGCGGGATTGCCGCATCCGAGCGCTCTACCGTCTTTTGACGCGGTTAATCGCATTGCGATAGAACACTTGAAATCAGAGATTACTGAATTTGCAAGTCAGTACGACCTATCAACTGAGGAGTCTGATCTCCTGAACCTGTGGGCCAAACGCTATCTCGACTTGTATCAGCAGATGAGTGTTTGATGCAAGAAAAATACTGCAAAAGCTTGCATCCACACCCTCGCTCCATACCTGAGCACTCTCTTTAAATTGGACAACCTCTGCCCGTTATGCAAGAAAATATCGGGTTAAGGTTTGCATCTTCCAGGTAGCGGAAACTCTCCCGTCGCGATGAATGATTCAGTCACTAAGGCTGTGCGATAGTGGCTCGGTCGTCACGCATCGGAAAGACATCAGTGAATACCTCAATGTCCCATTGGAGCCAACCTCACAATACAGTTCGTTCTAAACCGCATGAGAAACCATTGATGCTTGAATAGACGCGAGGGGCTTCGCGACTAGAGTTGATCAATCTTCCTAGCGGCCAAGATAGCCGCCAAGGATCGATGCGCTACCATCCGGGGCTCAAGTTGCCCGCACAATTCTGTAAACACCGTTAAAGACTCTTCCGCTTAGCACTATCTTGACCTAACATTTATGTAGCATCTTTGCGAGATTACCAGGGAGAAGAGGTGATATGCCATGGCGCCACTCCATCCAGCGGAAGGTGAACGCAATGCGATCATTGGCTATGACGGTCAATATCGTGCCTCCGCCTCATTGATCTTAGAGGGTCTCTTAAACGCTCAATTAGATTGGGTCAGAATCGCCGACCCAGAGGCAGGACGAGTAGACGACCTCCAGATTGGAAGCCAAGGGCGAGTAGATGCCTACCAGGTTAAATGGAGTCTGTACCCACAACTATTCAACTTCAATGAGCTGGTGGGCGACAACAGCTCCACAGGAGGGCTAATTGCGCAACTCGCACAAGGGTGGACGACTCTCAGGCGCAAAAATCCCAATAGCCGCGTCGTGGTGCATCTGATAACAAATGAGTCGCCGTCCGCGCATGGGCAAATTCCTCTGGGGAACCCTCGGCCGAAGCCACCCCACTTTGCCGCATTTGTTGAGCAAGTCTGGAAACCTTTCCAACAATCTTCGCCTGATGCACCTTTCGACATACCGAACGGCTGGCTTCCGGCGTGGAGAAAATTATGTGAGGCAAGCGGGCTTGGAAACAGTGAATTCCCAGAATTCGTGAGAGATTGCTCTTTTGAGTTTGGCTATCAGGTTGACCAAAAGGCACACTTTCTCCCTACTTCGGAGAAGCAGTTCACAAGAAACGACATCGACGAAATTGAACTGATGCTGATTCAGTCCGTAGCGGACCCCGCACGAATCATCGAGTTGAACCGTGAGGACATAATTAAGCGGCTGAATTGGACAGGTAGGTTCACATTCAGAAACAGACATAGCTTCCCGGTGGATGAGAATATTTACCAAGATATTGAAGCCACTAGGAACGAACTTCTTTCAGCAATGAGCAGCCTTGGAGGAGGCTACATTGCTGTGCTGGGGAGTCCAGGTTCAGGTAAGTCGACGGTGCTCACAAAGACACTCAAGTCAATAGATGCAAGAGTGATTTCCTACTACGCCTACGTTCCCGATTCCCAGAGCCCAACCACTCTGAGAGGTGAGTCTGTCAATTTTCTTCATGATATAGTGCTCCAATTGAACAATGCTGGGTTTCATTCCGAACAAGGCTCAAATGGAACAGACAGAAATCAAATGTTGGCACGCCTTCATCATCAGCTGGACCTCCTGAACAAGGACTGGATAGCCTCAGGTCGTAAGACAGTCGTGCTTATAGACGGCCTCGACCACATTGAACGGGAACAACATCCAAACAGATCGCTCCTGCTGGATTTGCCCGATCCAGATCGCGTGCCGGAGGGCGTTTACTTTGTCTTGGGCACACAGACAGACAATATTCTCCCTCCACGTATTCAAGCCGTCGTGCGAAAGCCTAGCAACAAAATAGACATGCGGCCACTTGAACGCCATCAGGTGTCTGCCGTCATTGAGGCTACTGAGCTTCGAGGAAAATTAACTGAGGAACAAGAAAGGCGGGTCTTCCAACTCACTGCAGGGCATCCCCTTTATCTGGTCTACATCATCAACAAACTAACGCAAATCGACAATCCTGCGAGACTGGACGAAGAACTGAAAACCATAGCGCCGTTCGAGGGCAACATCGAGGGTACATACCAAAGTTATTGGGAGCAGTTTAACGATGACGGCGAATTGCGGCGTCTACTTGGACTGCTGAGCAGGTTGCGTGGAATCATAGACTTAAGCTGGGTAAAAACTTGGGCGGACACGAATGTTGTTGATCGCTTGGGACGCCAATTTTCTCATTACTTTCGAATCGAGGCCGATAGCCGCTGGAGATTTTTCCATAATAGTTTTCGCCTATTCCTCTCCGAAAAGACTTCGGAGTTTCCACCAGGGAATTGGGATCCAAGCAAACATCGCGACTTTCATTTGGAACTTGCGCGTCTGCACTCGGTGCAGCCGGCCGGCACCCCACTTGCCTGGGAAGAAATTTACCATTGGGCTTTAGGGGGACGTTTAGACAAAGTTCTTGAAATAGCAACACAGGACTACTTCAGGAATCAGTTCCTTGCCCTCCGACCGAAGGATGCCATCAATTCTGACATTCTTGTGGCGTTTCGAGCTGCAGCTGAGAAGCAAGATCACATTGCAGTCGCCCGTCTCAGCTTAATTGGATCGGAATTGAGCCAGCGTGACTTCTATCTAGACGAATCAGACATACTTTCGATTCTCTGGAGACTTGGCAAACACACACTAGTCCTTAGCCGCGTAATGGACGGCAATAGGCTACTTGTAAGTGAAGTGACCGGCTTGCAAGTGGCCAGACTTCTAAAGCTCGAAGGATATGACGTAGATGCTCAGAGAGTGTTTGAGCTTGGGGAGCCAATCAGCTTGATTCGTGGGCCAGAGTCGGCAGTGACGGAGGATTCCCTTAATCACGTGGAAAGTTGGGCGAGAGCAGCTGTGCTGTTTAGTGATGTCGACCAAATCATAAGGGCCGTCAGAGATTTAAGATATAACGAACCTACTAGACGCACAGAGAACCCAGAGGCTCAGACTTCTGAACTGCAGGCACACTTGCTCGTTCAAACCGGAATTCAGTTAATGGAGGACGACAAATGGGATGATCTGTCAAAACTTATAGATGCGTTCTCCAAGTCCACAAGAATTGAAATAGTGGCGCGCGCGCGTTTAATTTTGAGGATCGCAAAGGATTGTCGCGCGGCCGGTAATTTCGAACGTGCGAAAGAATACCTGAACACCTTGACAGACGATGATAAGAACCTGTTGAGCTCCGAGGACATTACAAGACTCGCGGAGTCTATCTACAGGTGTTGTGACGATACAGAGAAAGCTCGTGACTTAATAAGAAACGTTGAGCAGCCTGCGCTCCGATCGGATATTGGAGGCTTCAATTACGGTCTGGCACCCTACACGCAGAGATTTATCCTTAACCGAATGCTTTACGCATTGGGCGAGAGGAGACATCCGTCAGATGTCGTTCCTGACGCGGAAAATCGCTGGGACAAGGGGACAGTAATACTGGAACGGGCACTCTGTTCACTAGCCCAACTCTGGGCGAGAGCCTGGATAGGACGGGAGATGGATCCCCAAACTACAGTGGACGAAGTTCTGCCTTTATTGCGTCTTGCAGCCAAATCTGAAGAGGATCCCAATGAATGGAGCGACTGGTATATATTCAAGGAATCCAGGGCTGAATTCTATTCGCTATTGATTGAGGCGGTTGAACAACACGGGCTCGACGCCCTACTTGGACTAGCTAAGGCTTTCGAACAAGAATGGACCGACTTACGGACCAAGGGCGCCTGGCCAATTGCTGAGCGACGTAGTGTGATTCTCTCCTTTATTCGGACTGAATTCTTAAGGACATGGACAATTGCGGAACTTGACAGACTAGACAAGATAGTAGTTGAAGCATCAGAAGTTGCCGATGTCGATGAGCGGGTGAAACAGTATTTGCGTCAAGCCGAAGCATGGCTTGAACTACAGAACAAAAGCCGCGCTGACCACTTCTTAAGCCTGGCCGTTCAGCAGGGATTCGGTATAGGTTATCGCAAGGATTATCAGCTCAACCAGTGGATAAGGTGGCTCGGCAGAGTCAATGAACTTGAGCCAAACGAGGCTCCTGGACGCATTAGGAAGTTTGCGCACGCCATAGAAGTCCTTAACGTAAGTACCGAGGGTCGAGCCGCTAGATTAGCGGCAGAGGAACTGCTAACCGTAACATTTCGCGCTAGCCCCGTTGCAGCTTCGGAACAATTGCTTTGGCTCTTGGAAAAGGGCCTGATTGGATACCAGGGTGGTGTACGCACTTTGCTTGAAGAGGCGTTGAAGAGTAATCGTTGTCCGATCAAGACCATTATGCAGGTTTTTGTTGAACTTGTACTTCCCTTCGATACTAACGGCGATTCCGAGCTCGTAGAGTCAATTCTCGTCAGAGTCGCCGATGAAGAGGGCCTACAGGAGTCTCTCGAAACTGCAGAGTTTCTGGGTTCAAAGATTCGTACCCTGTCGAGGCCTCCGGCTAGCCATTCATGGCTTAGAGGGTTGATATGTGGAATTGAGAAATTAGGGACATTCGCTCACGAGTTGGGAATTGACGTTGAAGATGTCAAGTACGAGGAAGAAGACAAACCACTCAACAACTCCCTGCGCCTTAAAGGAATGGCAAACGAAATCAGTCTTGAACGGATGTATTACCAAGTGTCGTCAATCGCCGATCTTCGCCGATTGATAAGGAAGGAGGGCAGGTCCTATTTCGATTGGTCTTCCATCGTCGAGCGACTAGTTGTGGAGATCGAAGAAGAAAAGAACTTATGCGAAGTTGCTGAACTCTTTAAGAACCGTCGCAATCACGCTAGCGAAGTCTTGACAGTCATCAGTAAGCGATTAAACCAAATCGGAGAGCACAAGTACGCCTGGCATTACGGAGTCGAGGCGCTCGACAGGTCGTCGGTATTGGGCTGGAATCCCTGGTATGACGGTAACGTAAAGTATGAAGCCATCACGACTCTAAGCCAAATTGACAGAGCCAAGACATTAGCTCTTACATACCAGACGCTAGCTAAAGACTTAGAAAATGACAGTGCCTTATTCTCGGCGGTAGTTGCCGGACTAGATGATTTATTGCATCAGGTGGCGTCACCACTAGACGTTTCTGCGGTATGGACAGAAGTTGAGCAACACCTTACCTTCCTCCTGCCGAAAGGCGGCCCAACTAGTTATCCAGAAATGACAATGCGACCGGGCAAGGGCACGCCCGAAAGAGCGGTTCTGATATTCTTAATGGCCTGTATGGACCATTCCATCTCGGCCCTTCGCCATGGGGCGCAGAGGGCAGTTGCGAGACTCATAATGGTTAGCTCCCCAGAATTAGAAGACATCTTGAAAAGCTACATGGATACGTCAGAAAGTTATGAAGAGCGAATACTCGCACTCTTCCACGCCGTTAGCTTTGCCGACCCGTCTGCAGTGTCTCAATTCCAACCACAAATCAAGGCCCTGCACTCGTCAAACAATTGGGATGTGCGACTGGCAGCCCGGGCGATAATTGAAGCTCAGGGGTGGGATGTTCCGACCAAATCGAAGGATCCTAAGCAATTACCTTGGGCGCACAGTCTAACTATCCCTCGCCAATCTCTTAACGTCCCTAGCCAGATGTTTTCTGCCTCCTTTGACCGTCCACCAGCCCAATCTAACGACATTTCGATAGTTGTAGAACGCATATTTGGCCCAGAGATTTCCTTCATCAGCGAGACCACAGACATTCCCGCAGAACACATCCACAGACGCATCGTATCTTTATCGCACGAGCTCGAATCCGGGGAATGTGCCTTGTCGCCTGCCACCGAGCGCCGACTACGCGAGACGCTTGATTCAGTTGGACTAAGAATGAATATTGTAAGGCCGAGATCAAGAGCCTTAAGACGAGCATTTTCACACACCGTAGCGGAATTGGAGGATGCCGGCAGAATCCGTCCGAGAGATTTATATACGCTTGAATCGATTTCTCGGTCCTACGACCCCGAACTGACCATGGCAGAACCTTCGCAGAAACCGCGAGAAATTCCTTCATTGGACAAATTCTCGTTCGATACGAACAGGAAGAGGTGGGTCGCAAATGTGCATGCTTCCCTTGAACGGACCCTTTGGAGGCCCAGTGGAAACCGAGTGGTGATCGCGGAAAAGACGATTCTGACAAAGCAAAGTGAACGGGAGTTCCCAACGGAAACGCGCCACAGTCAGTTAGAATTGGTTAACGTAGCCGATTTATTTTCGGGCCCCTCCGTTGAAGAATTTTTCGAATCTACTTGGATGTCCACAGTTTCTTCATATCACGCAGAGCAACTGGCCCCATCGGGGACACCCTTGGTAATTCTCAACGAACCACGTAGCATTGATTCTCCAGGTGTTGATTGGCTTGCTTTGAATCCGAGGATAGCTGAGGAGATGAGCTGGTCACTGGCATCCGACGGTCGTTTCAGATGGGTCAATCCCGATGGGCGCACGATGGTGGAAAGCATTTGGTGGGCCAATGGCTTACCCAAACTTCATAGCTTCGGCAGTGGACTTGAGGAGGCCAGTGAAGGATGGGTGGTAGTCGCAACTCAGGAAGCCTATATGTCGCTTATAAACAACCTCGGGCCGATGTTCAAAGCGTCATTAGTCAGCCGCGAAATAAGGGACGAGGGTAAACGAATAATAAGGTCTGCATTTCAAAGACAGCTTATTCGAGAGGCGTAATCGGGGGTTTCGATGATAGGCCGTGGTCCAACTGCCGATTGGCATGGAAACCTCGTGGTTTGTCAATTGCGACCATATATTCGAGTTGGCCTAAAGGAACTCCTTCCTTAAGCAAAGAAGGCTAACTGATATAACACATTATCAGCCCAATCGATGATTTCAATCCGGTTAGCCTGGTACCTGGATTGGCTAAATGTTGACTTTCCGTTTTCACCTTCCTGAAATCATCTAGCCTAAGAGCGATTCAATGTGGAGGTTCCCTTATGCTACAATGCCAGTACTCGGAGTAGCTATCGTACTTTCCAAGGAAAACTAATGAGTTTGCAGACCTTACAACCAGAATCGATCAGCGCACTCTTGAGTCCATTTTCCGATGCCCATTGGTCCTTGTCACAATCACAGGGAATCATGGAGGTGGGAATTGAGATGCAAGGGAGTGATGAGCAAATGTTCGCCGGGAGGACGATGACGCCCCACGTGGAACAGCTTCTCTTCACTGACCCGGATGACAGGCTTAACTATTTGCAACAGCAGAATCCCACATACACTGAAGAACGCCTCAATGAGCTCGCTAGGGCAATTTATGCATGGTTCGATGGTGAAGCCCGAATTCGAATGAGAGACTCAGCACAGCAATCCGGCGGCGACACTTCGAGCCCACTGCGCACGCTACTCAACTGGCTGACTCCAACAGAGGTCCAGAGGCTGGTTGACCTCTTGAGCGAATGTGTAAATCCCGACCTGGACCTCGCACTATCCTACGCAGTCTGCGAAGCATATGATGTTGCATGTGCTGCCTATTTCTTGCAGGTTAACCGGGCGAACGGACCGACGAATTTTGCAGAAATCAACCAGACGTCTGAAGATACCATTGCAGACATTCGCTTCATCAAAGCACGGTAGGAACTTAAAGGCTGATGCCGGCAGTTGTAAGGGGATCCGTTTACTGGTGTGACTTTGGACCAAACGTTGGCAGGGAACTTTCAGACTCTCACCCCGCTCTAGTCATCAGCAACTCAAGACTGAATAGTATCTCGTCTACCGCAATTGTTCTTCCAATGTCCAGCGCCGGGCCGGCGGACCAGCATCTCTCGAACTACGTCCTCATTGCTGACGTCAATTCCTGGGCATCGGTGCGTCAGATCAAGTCTGTCAGAGAAGGGCAATTGGGCGACAAGATTGGGGAGGCGTCATCCTTGGAGTTGGAAATGGCTCTGCAACTCCTTGCTACGCGCTTGGCGATTACACGAAAAGGGCCGTCTTCTGCTCAGGAAGTGCAAACTTCTAGACTGATCGAGCCGGGAACGATATGGGACGTCGAAGTTTTTGATGAGCACGATAACCACACCGCCTGGAACACTCCCATGCTGATTCTGGACTACAACGATGGTAACAATATCGCCATCGCGGTTGAAGTACGATACGAACAGAGAGAGGGTTCACCAATCAGGATTCCCATCGAAATCGCAGATTCTGAGACGTCGGCATCAGCTCTCATTCACAATGTTCGCTCTGTTGACCTGGGGGCCAGGCATATTGACAAGATCGGTGCGGTAAGTGAGTCTAGCCTGGCGCTTGTGCTTTTTTCCTTGTTTGACGCTATATATGAATAAAGACGATCTCACATATCGTAAAGAGCGCTACCTGAGCGATCCGGCAATCTCAGTTGGCCCTTGCTGCATGTTCAGTTTCCTCAGACGAGCCACTCAAGGGCCTCAAGAGCCTTCTCGCTCCTGGTGTATCTTGCCGGCATTGAAGGAGACTTCCAGCGCCCATGCGTCTGCACCGCCTGCAGCGGGGCTCCCCTGCGCGTCATCCTGATCGCAAGGCCCACTCGGCCCGAGTGACCTGAATATCCTTCGCCCAGTCCCGCGGCTCTCGCCATACTGTCCAAGCGCCGGCATATCTGCGACATCGACAGCCCGAAAACGGGGTCATCATCAGAGCAGTCTCCAGCATCCTCCCGCAGCTGCTTCAGCGCTGTCAGCGTCTCGGGAGTGACCACGACGTATGCGCCCTCGCCTGCCTGGTCCGTCTTGGAACGCTCGATGTATATCAGTCCGGCCCCGCCCTCGGCATCGAGCACGTCGAGCCACCTGAGAGCTGCGGCCTCGGAGATGCGCAGGCCCGCATCGGACATAACGGACGCAAGGGCGATGTCCAACCGGCCACGCCGAAGTGCAGTCTCCACCGTCTCAAGCGAACCACCCCGGGAACTCCTTGGATTGAGCGCGGTCGCCCTGATCGCGGCAAGGGCATCTGCATCCAGCGGCCTCGCCTGCTTCTGACTGACACCCAGCTGCCGCGACAGTCCTCGAAGCGTTTCCGTGACGCCGGCAGTCTGTGGTGACTCCAGGCCCACGCGCCTGTGGGTATCGACGATTGCCGCCACGGCAAGCCGGATCGTGGACATGCTCTTGCCATCATCGGAAGTTCCGCGGCATACGCGGCCAGGACCTCGGGTTGTGCCGGAAGCGGAGAGTAGTCCTCCTGCTCGCACCAGGTCCTGAATTTCCCGAACTGGCTCGCGTAGTTCCTGCGGGTGTTCTCTGACTGGGCGCTCTCGAGGGCGTCGGCCACTCGCCGGCGTTGTTCGTCGGTGAGGACGGCCGGCACATTTTCTGATGTCGGTTGCTGTGTCCAGAGGGTCATTTTGGCAACTTCCTAAATGCCGTATAAGCGAAATTATACCGCATTTAGGACGACAAAAAATAAGCCTGTCTCGGATCAGTTTGTTCGTGGTCGACACGGGAGGAGAACCCTGCATAATTTCCTGTAAGACGTACCGAAGTGTGTGCCCAGGTGCCAGAGGATGCGCACCTAAACACTGCGCCACAACTACGCACGCCACCTGCTGATGAACAGCATCCCCTTCAATTTCTGAGTCGGTGGCTAGGGCATCCGTCGATATAGACGACGCCAATCTACCCAGAGCTATTTCTCGACGCGATGGGAAGCTTGGCAATGGTACCGTGAAGCGGTTTTCTTCATTTACTGAATCAGTCGTTTCTCAAAGGAGCAACTGCCTACTGATTGAGATTGCCCTGAACTTAGAATCGCAGACTGCATGTCACGCAGCAATTCAATGTGAGGCTTCCACTTAAAACTTTTGAAGAACTCACTAGCCGATTCTAGGGCTAGTTCCCTCTTGTCGGTAACCAGTTCTGCGCTTGACAACTCCCTGACAACGGTCACTGACGGCTCTACGGCCTGAGGAATCCAAGCAGGCGTACCATTCCGTTGCGGCAAGGTAAAAAGCACGCAATTCTCGATATTGCCCGCATTTATCTCAAGTCGCATGCCAGCGTCGCCGGCGTCCGTGAAGGATAGTCGGGCGGCAAGCTCAAATATCTCAGTAAATTGGGACACTGCATTTTTTACATCAAGCCCGACGCGGGGCCGCAGCCATTGCCCGGCAGAATTCTCATCCCAAGCCTCCACCATACCGAAGTAATGAACAAACTGCCCGCTTTGGTAAAATCTCCATAGTTCAAGAATTGGTTTCCAGTCTATTTCCTGGCCAATCCAGTCTGGCCCCCGATCAACTGCACCGGCCCCCTCGATGTGGGGGAAATTCCAGCCTTTATAGGAAACTGCGTTCTTCCTTATAATATGGGTGAGAGTGCCCTTGTCCAGCACTCTCTTTTCTACGAAGGTGGAGGGTCTTATCACAACTTTCCAATAGGCACGCTCGCGAATTGTTCCCAGGAGTTTGCTCATCTTAGGTCTCCTAATTGTTCATCGAAACGATCTTGGTCACTTGTTGATGTCTCAATCGTGGGTGATATGAACAATCCCACTCCTTTAGCACGCTCTAGGAATCGAGTCACTCCCTTTTCAGTGGCAAGGTCGAGCAAGTCTCGCATGTCGGCCTGTGTCGGAATCTCCGTGGTCTCGGGTTTTCTGCGAGGCCGGACATAGCACGCTCCCGCCCTCAACAGGTCGTCGTAATCCCTCTTGCAGAGCACGGGAACATCAGAAAACTCCTCCACCGCCAATACCACGTATGAATTGCCTTCGTACTCGCGTTTTTCCAATGTAAATGTGGCGTTGGGGTCGGCGTAGTTGGCAACTCGATCAGATAGCGCATCATGAGTCCATTCATTGAGGTCCGAGGGAGGCAAACCAATAGGATTGAGTACGCCTTGATTGTCTTCTACTCCAATGATGATCGTCCCACCATCACGCCTGTTGCTCATGCCCAAAATCGCCTTAATGACCCGCATAACCAATTGTCGATTGGTCATCGGTCCCGGGCTCTTGAATTCAACTCCGTTCACTTCATGGTCGAGTCCCATTATTTCGATAAAGTCTTCTTCGATCACACTCGCACCGCTGCCAGATTTGTTGTCATATATTTGTTGTCATATAATAATAGACTAGCACGTTTTACTTTCGCCTGCAGTTCATATGCGGATGCCTGAAGCCATACTCTCGCATCACTAAACGGCACTTTCAACCGAGTCAATTAGCAGCACTTCTCACTAACGCGATATACTACATAGTACATAACTTTTGATACTCCTATTTGACTGCCGTCATGAGCAAGTCCGTCTGCCCGTGTCCACTATATCCAACGTGCGAGAAGTGTGGCGTACCGAAATAATTCTGTGTCCTCGAATTGTGGCGCCAGTATTTGAGGAGGCACCTTATCCTAATACTTATCCGTAGACTAATCCGCATTTTGTTCCATCCATTTGGAATGAGACAAAGTTTTCGGAGACGCGAGGCGAATCATCACATGCAATCGACTATACTGCCCAATTTTAACGATTCAGTCGCTCGGATCGCAGAAATCTATGAAGCAAGCCCTTATCAGCAGATACAACTGCTTGATTCAAAGAGGTTCGCAAGAAATCTTGGAAACCGAGGGATGAATGTTTCATTCAGTGACGTTGAGTCCTTAGCCCAATTGGTGCCACCGATTATCAACAAAGACAATCATCCGCTGTGGCATCCTTACCAATCGTGGCACCTCAGTCAACTTCTGAATAACGCCTCTCCCAGCATTCACTGGCGGGGATGGATCGAAAGTGACAGAGTGTGGGTAAAGAAATCTGTAGCCGACTTTTTGAACCGAAGAGAGGAAAGGCTTGCAGACATTCAAGGGCGATCTGAAGACTTCTACAAATTGCTACATCTTCTGAGCATCATTGAACCCTGGTACATTCCAGGTATTCGGCAAAAGTTTATTCATAGTCCCATATACGTAGATGACGATCACTTTAAGAACTATGTTGCTTGGCGTCGCCACACATCACCCGATGATGCTTTTGAGGCGAGTGGTATGAATGTCGCTGAGGTTGCGGCTTGGCACCGGCAACTCTCTCTAAACGCATTCGATACAGACGATGCCCGAGACTGGTATCTTCTACTACGGCGGGCGACATACTCTATACGGGACATTCTCAGAGGCGGTACTAGACTTGCCCACGAGTTCTACGAAATGGCGGAGATGCTGCGCCTCTTACTTAACGACGTCGGTCAGGTCAAATTGCCCCGTGAGGATGGATACATAGGAGGGCCGCTTCCAGAGTGGCAGAATGAAAGATATGGGCTGGAAGGTCGAAATACTGTGAGCAGGATGGGGCTGAAGCGCCTAACACGGGATTTCGGGCTCGACGGCTCCTATCGAGGCTTTTGGTACATTGAGGGGCCGACCGAGAAAGCCTTTTTCACCAAAATTGCGCAGGGCCTAGGATACGATTTGCAGGAACTTGGGATCAAACTTATGAATCTGGGAGGGGTTGGCCGGATTGAACAGATACGGGCTGATGCCCGAAGGAGGCTGAGAAGGGCAAATGAAATCGATCTGACCACCAAGGCGCTTGCGTCGGACGAGGTTTTCACCTACCTGACAATCGACAACGACCCCGGTATTGGAAAGGTCATCAAGGACCCCGACGTTGGTAATCTGTTTACGATTGGCGTGAGAATATGGAAAGAAGACTTTGAAGGTGGCAACTTTGAAGTTGATGAGCTGATTAGAGCTGCATGCATTATGTTGGATATCGAATATGAAAGCATAAATACTCAAGAAGTTGAAAGACGCTTCTCACTTGAGCGCAAAAAGAAGGACGACACTGGTAGACCCAAGTCCTTCGGGAAAGCGTTCGAAGATGTCATCAAGCTCCATCAAGGGTTTGAAACGTTTAGTAAAGGAAGACTCTGGGGAGAGGCGTTGGCCGAGGTCATTTTAGGACAGGAAGACCCTTATATTCCGGAGCGCGATGCTATGACTGCGCTCCAGGCCGCATTTCAGATGACATATGCTGATTTTACCCTCACCATGGAAAAGCGGGGTAAGAGACGAGTAATTCGTTCCTCATCTGAGCCGTCTGCGGAAGAAATACAACCTGAGAAATAATTTCTAATGCTCTAGCGACTCCCGAATGATTGAACATCTGACTGAACTACCATCTGGGAACACGTACAACAATAGAAGAATGAGGTGGACCCAATAAATCGGACAGGTGGCTAAGAGAGAGTCTGACTCCTAGAATGTACGAAAAGAGAGGAGCAGGCAAATGAAGCAGAGCAGGAAGAAGCACAGTCCGGGGTTCAAGGCCAAGGTGGCGTTGGCCGCGCTCCGTGGAGAAGAGACCGTTGCCCAGTTGGCCAGCCGGTTTGAAGTTCATCCCACGCAGATTAACACCTGGAAGAAGGCCCTGATCGAGGGAGCGCCCGATGTCTTCGGCAGCGGCAGCGCAAAGGCGGAGCGGGATCAGGAAGCGCTGACTGCGCATCTGTACCAGCAGATTGGTCAGCTCAAGGTGGAGCGGGATTTTCTGTCGGGGAAGTCCGGGCTATGAGTCGGCGCAGGCGTCTGGCTATGGTGGATCGAGGCCACCCGAAACTCTCGGTAGTAAAGCAGTGTCGTCTGTTGCGGCTCAGTCGTTCCTCGGTGTACTACCGGCCGAAGCCAAGCAAGCCTGCGGACCTGGAGCTTATGGCCGGTATGGACCGGCAGTATCTGAAGACTCGAGCTTGTGTTCTTCCATGAGGTTGATGACCGCAGCTACTCGATGCCGCCTGGGAGCTTATGGGCTCATGGCTTGATGCCTCGTCCCGGCGGCAGTGTAGGCAGTCCGGATTCGGACTACTTTGAGTTATGCGTTCCGGAGGAGATGCCCAACGCCATATGGTCTGAGGAGCGTGGCTTCGTGGGTATTCCGGACGCCGACGTGGTGCGCTATTACGATCTCGTCGCGGGCGATGCCGAGAGGCTTGCCGAGGTCGAGCGCGCGCGCGCTGCCGGCTGGTTCTTTGTTTATTTCGGAGACTTGGAGGAGCGGGGCTGTTGGCAGATAGCCAACCCGGAGGAAGTGCCGGAGGAGCCGTGCCTTGAGTGTGTTATGAGAAGGGCGGGATGACGACCGGAGGAGATCCGAACCTGAGTGTCGCGAACCGCCATCCTTAGCGCTGATCTCCCTTCCCATACGATTGTGTGCATCAGGAGGAGCCAGGGATTTTCAATCCAGCGGCCGATGCTCCCAGCTCCTCCTTCACATAGCGTGTTGTACCAGGTCCAAAGGTGCTTTCCCTAGACGCAGACTGCGCTTGCTGCGTTCAGGCCGTGTGACTCCTGCGGACCATGCGCCCGACTTTTCCGAGTGCACTGCCAAGCCGGCCGCGCGCCGAGGATTCTCGGTCCGGATACCGGTGCCCCGACTCGAACTCGTGGGTACGAAAACGCAGGTTGTAGGTCCGCGACGGCACGTGTCCCGACACGGGGTTGGGTGTGACGTACTCCGGAGTCATCGGAGGGTCGGTAACCATCCAGTCCCTCCGACTGCATACGCTGCCGTCAAGGTTCGAATGCCTACGGTACAGTATCCAGCTGACGATCTTGGTGGGCCAGCGCTGCTCGCTCAAGGGTTCGTACAGTCCGGGCATAATCCTCTCCCGAATGCGTGGCAGCTTCTCGGGCGGATTTTCCTTGTCGTACAGTGGCCGCATGAGGAACGGAGACAGCAGCTGGCGCAGCCGCTCTCTTCCCCGCGGCTTGTCTTCTTTCTCGACGTACACGGCGAAGTCGCGCCGAAGGACAAAGACCAGCCGAGAGAGTGCTCTCAGCGGCAGTCGAGGAAGCCATAGCAGGAGGGCGCCAACGCGGCCACGGCGGCGCAGTCTCCGGATGTTTCGGGGGATTGCCTCCAGGCGGGACTGGCGCACCTGCGTGTGTTGCCCCCGCCGGGTCGATGTGGGCCACCTGGCGTCGCCGAGGATATCCGCCCCGAAGGTCATGCCGTAGTCCTCACCCAGCAAGGTCAACTCCAGGTCCGTCCTCTCCTCGTTGAGCCGATGCTGCCAGGGCGTCTCCGCCCGCTCGGCGCCCCAGTCGTCGCACAGGCTGCTAACGTGTCGCAAGCGGGCAATCAACTCCGCGCGACCAGGGTTCCACACTCCGTCCTCGTTGAACCAGCCAGCGCTACCGAAGAGCCAATCTTCATCGGGGTGGGCTCTCGCAGGGATTACATCGCTGAGCCGGGTGCCGATCATAAGTGGTCTGTCCCAATGCCCTTCACAAGCGTAGCGACGCATGCGGTCTTCGATCCGGACCCCGTCACGGAGCTCCTCCGCGCTTAGACCGCAGGCGAAAACTCTGCCAGGAGCCGATAGCGCGACCTCGCGGGCTCCCGCATTCTCATAGTGCACCTGCGCCCGCGTGAGCAGCAACACGAGCGCGTCGCCGTGCACTCCCGGCGGCGGGTTGAGCAGCGTCGCCTCGCCACTCAACACGGCCCTTGCAGCACCCACTGCCACATCGAGGGGCAGTTCTTTGAGCACCGGCGTCTCCAGAAGCAGCGCGACGGCGTATGTTTTCAGCTCGTCCAGGGTGGCGGACCCAGGGTGCAGGTAGTATGGCTTGAGGGGCACAGGCAGGTGGCCGGAGAAGGTCTGTACCTGCCTTCTCTCGTAGGCGGCCGCAAGCAGCCGTGCCCGTATGCGGGCGGTCACGCCGGCGACCTGATCCACCGTCTCGCACGCGACTATCTCGTCCAGCAGGCTCCGGCGGGCCGCGCGCTCCCGCTCCTCGATCCGCTCCTGAAGTGTCCTGCGGCCTCCGCGCCTGCCGGGCTGCGCTTTCCGGGCGTCGTCCACCGCGCCGACGGAGGGTGACGCCCGGTCCCCCGCAGGTTCAGGATTCTGTCGAGTCTCTTCTCCAACCTCTTCGGGTCGGCCCTCGATATACTTTCTGACCTCCGCTCTGAGGGATTCCGGCATGGTTCCCTCATTTACCGCACGGCTTATCGTATTGTGATGCGTGTCATCGAGCATGCCGCCGATCGCTCGGAAAGACAGGCCGTTCTCGAAATGCTGTCGTCTCAACCACTCCAGTTCATCGTCGCGCTCTTCGCTTGTCATCTCTTCCTCCGTTAGTTGCGAAAGTTCAGCTTCAAATTCGTACTCATCAGTTGATGCGCCGTCCCGAAACTCGCATGAATTGCGGAGTTTCACACCGCCCTTACCGTGTGCCAGCCGTTCTGAGCGGTAACTTGAATGTCGCATGTGGCACAGTCCGGTGGCACATGGGTTTATGCCGTAGAATCGGGGTAAACGACCTGTCATTCAGTCATGTGCCATTGTTTCTTATCTCTATTAGGCTCATGTGCCACTCGGATGGCACATGCACCCAGCCATCCGACTCAGGACCTTCCGGACCGACGTGCCCACACCCTGAAGGGTGTTGCTGAGACACGCACCTCAGTGCCTGGCCGCCAGCGAGACATACCCACCCCGTAGATGCCAGGGTGACTTCCATGCCTTCTCAAGCAACCCTGTTTCGGTCAGCTTTTCCAGGCTGGACACCAGCAGTGGAAATGGGCGTGGGTACTCCCGTGCCGCGACTGAACGGAAGAGGTCAGCGGTTATCTCGTCGGTAAACACGAACAACACTCTTGCCTGCCTGCCGTCGAAGTCCCGCCGGCTGTCGACGGATCCGAAGTACCATAGATATTTCTCCAGTTTTGCGCGCATGGCGGCGGGCCGCACCGCGCTCTGCTCGTATTCAAGAAAGTACGCCCGCGGCCCGCCCCGGTGCTCAAGACAGAGGGTCGCATCGGGCCTGATGCAGCGCCAGGCGCCGTTGTACGTGAACCATCTCTCCCACCGGTGCGGCGGCAACATCTGCAGGAGCCGCCAGTCGGCGTCTTCCCGGGAGGCGACCGAGAGCATGGCCAGGATGTCACTGACGCCGTCGGTGTGACTCAGTTCGCGCACCAACACCCTGAGCCTCGATCCGTCGATGCGGTAGCCCCGCACGGCCAGGCGCCCGTCTCCGCAAGCATCGGGAACGACGCCCCAGCGCTCAAGAAGGCCTTCTTCATCAGATCCGTCACGTCGCGCAAGATATCGTACGCCGTCCGGACTGAGACACAATCGGGTACCGGTCAGCTGACGCAACTCCGCCGTCTCACCGATACGCATTTGGCAGACGAGACCGCGCTTCGTCAGATCCGCCCTGCTCTTCTTCAGCATTGAACCGCTCATGCCAAGCAGCGCTCCGAGATGCTCCACACTCATGACCGGCCAGTCGTAGAGCGAATCGAGAATGCGCCTTTCGGGCAACGTAAGCCTGGTAGCCAGATGATGCGGATCGTCAGACACGTCCGGCAGTCCGGCAGGCGGCTTGGACGCTCGACCCGGACCATGGTCGTCCGTCACCTTTTGGCTTCTGCGAGAGGCCGCCATTACCTGCTCCAGGGTCATCCATTTCGAACTGTCGAGGGCACGCCAGCCGGGTAAGCCCGGAATGGCGAGCATCAGGTCATCCTCGACCACAACGAAAGCGTCTATCGCCCTGCCGCGCAGGTCGGCTCGAAGACGCTGCGCCTCGAGGACGCCCGGCACAAGCAGCAGCGCAGACGGACAGCGCAGCTCCCGCTGCAAGCCGTAGAGCAAGCCCATGCGACGGCGCACGTCCCTCGACGGCAGGGTCCTGCCGAGGCGCAGCAGCGCGAATCTGCGCCCGTCCGCAAGATCCATGAACGCATCCGACGCATCATCCTGCCGCCAACTCCAGCCTATCGGCCCGTCGCAGAGCAATGCCGCCTCGTGTGCGACGCGGTAGAGCACGGCCACGACGTCGAGACGTTGCAGCAGATATGCCGACCACTCCGCCGAGAGCGGCTGTTCTCGATTCAGCGTACCGGCTACCGTGCCGAGCATCGCTGCCGGGCGCGTGGAACCATCGGGAGCAAGGCACCAACGCCTGACGCGAGATGTGTCGCTGCGGGTGTGTCGCACGAAGTCCGCCAGGCCTCCGGCATGCAGGCGGCTAAGCGAGTCGAGCGTACTGCTGGAGGGCAGACCGGCGAATGCCGCAAGCTCGCGATGTTCCGAAAATGGCATCCTCGACAGCGTGCCCAGGATCCGAAGGTCGTTGTCGGTCGGGATAACGCTTGAGCGCATGTGCCCCACCCCCTAGCGACCGGACCCGAAGTCGAACCGGTCGTCGTCCTGATCTTCGAAGTAACGCCGGTATTTCTGCATGAACCCGTCGTGCTCGGCATCCACATCTTCGGTCGGACGCGTGTAGAAGTCCGACGCCCTACGGATCAGGTCGGCGACGACTCCATTCCCCGCCAGGGGCGGAAGCACCTCCATCGAGTAATACACATTACCGGTCTCCAGGGTGAGCCTCCCATAGCAATGGTGAGGTTGGAGATTCAGGATGTCGTCTTCGTCAATGGCGGCACGGCTGAACTCCTTCCGTATCCGCTCCGCGTCGCGCTCGTTGACCTGGAAGGCCGCAAGACTGCCAACGTTCGCGAGGATCGTATCTAGCATGGTGCCGCTCTCGGTCAAGTCGTTGAGCCTGTCCAGGCTCTGAGTCGCGAGAATCAGCGAGCCGCCAAATTTCGACAGCTCTGCAAGCATGTCGTCGTACTCGACTCCCGGAAACGCCTGCGCCTCGTCCACGATTACGACGATGCGCCGCCGCCGGTCGGGATGGACCTCGCTCTGCTCCTTGATGATGTCATGCAGCAGCTTGAGAACGGAAGCGCCGACAATTGCCGACACCGCCTCCCCCGAGCGCGCACGCGCAGTATCGACAAGCAACGTCTTCCCCGATTGGATCGCCTCCCTGATGTCGAGAGTGCAGTACCGCTGTCCCAGCACCCTGCGCGCAGCATCCACGCCGGTATATTCGCCAAGTTTCCTCAGGACCGGCGCAATTGCGGTGCGGTCACTGCCGGGAACCAGCGCCGGGTAGATGCTGTACCACCACTGGGCCACGTCGAGACTTCGTCCCTCGCGTATGACCTCCTGTCGCCAGCCTTCGTCCGTCAGCAACTCGAGTGCATGGAGAATGCTGTACTGCTCCTCCCTTTCGCGATGCCGATTCGCCTCGTACAGGGTGCGCAGAGTCCATTCCAGGATGGCCTCCATGCGATCCCCCCACGACCCGTGCGACGACGTTGCCTTCGTAATCGATACGATCGTCGGCAATACCAAGTCACGCTTCGGAAATGTGTGTACGTCCAAAAGATTCACTCCGCAGACGCGTGCCGGATCCCCCATGTCGATCAGCCGCACATCACCGGCGGCGCCCACCGGCATGCCCTGCAGAATGTCTCTCACCAGATCCGTGTGGGGGTCCACGACCACGAGCGTAGCGTCACTGACCCCTGACGCCTTGTCTCGCAGCAGACGAAGAGCGATGTTTTGCATCATCGTGCTCTTGCCCATGCGCGTGCGCGCGACGTACAGATGGTGAAGGCTCATGACCTCGGCCGGGGAGTACATTTTTCTCATACCGCCGTCTCCATATCGCTCAACGCCAACCAGAGCGGCCCTGTCTCGTGCACCGTCGTCCAGGACAAACATTTCCGGCGGGGCGGGAAGGCGACGACTCCCCGCACGCACCAGCTTCGCCGCATCCACGGCGTCGCCCGGCACGTGCCACAGCGCGACCGCCTCTCTTGTGCCCACTACCCCCTCACCGATCGTCCTGCGCCCCAGGAGGTCCCTGCGCACGCCGACGAAACCAAGATCGTCCCGCGCAGGGTCGAACCTTTCGAGCCTCTCCAGAGGTCCGGCCTCGAACCGGGTCCCCACCGGATTGTCGAACCTGTGATAGGCGGCGGCCACCGGCCTCAGCGCCCGCTCTACAGCCTCAGCTCCGGCATCCACTTCCCCCAGCATGACGTACAGCTGAACCTCCAGCCGAAAGGCGGCGCGCGACACCCTGAGCCTCACTTGCTCGGGGTCATAGAATCGCGGCTCTGGCGGGCCACTAAACACTCCAAGCCTGCGCAGCAGGTATCCTATACCCGCCAGTGCCGTGAGCGCGAGAACCCCGAAGGCAATCAACTCCACGCGATTCTCGTTCCAGAATGAGAGGAGGGTCTCGCGGTAGAAGAATCCAGGCAACAGGAAGATGAAGCCGGCGACAAGCAGGAGCAACTGCAGGTTCTGCGTGTCCTGGCTCCCCTCGCCACCGGCCCGGGCGGAAGCGTCCGCCTTTCTCTCCTCGGCGCGCCTGGCTTCCTCCAGTTTGGCGTTCTCGCTCCCGCTTCCGATTATCGCGCGATGGCGCCAGCCCTCACTCCAGTCATTGCTCCGCTTACTCAGAACGACGCGTGTGACCGTCCTGCTCCCGGGCGGCATCTCGGCGGACAGCCCACCCACGACATCCACGAATGGGTCGCCCTCGTCATCATCGTCTCCGATCAGCAGGGGCAGCCACTCCTCGCCGCCGGGCCATAATATCTGCCTGCACACGATATTGGAGTCACCAACCATGAGTAGTGGATCTTTACTCGCAGGAATTGTCTCGAAGCGGATCTGTGGGTAGCGCGCCTCAAGGACGGGCAGGACCTGGTCCGGACGCGAGGAGCGGACATACATCGTGACATGACCGTCTGTGGCGGCTAGCTCGAGGCCCAGCTCTTCGTCCGGAACGCTCATGGTCTCCAATGAACTGACGAAATTGCTGGCACTGAAGACACCGCTCTTCGGCGGTATGACCTGAAAGAGCACCGGTGGACCGTTGCCGCGAGACTGGTTTTTGATAAGGAATTTGAGCTTGCCGAACATTTTGCCCCCTCCGGCCTCCAGACGAGGAGACCGTTCTCAGGATGAACCATCATCTGAGAGGTGGGGACGCGCTGCCGGGGTTGGGGGGAAGATTTGGCACCTACATGTGCCTATCCCGAAAAGGAAACCCTAGCTCTGCGTCTCCACAGGGCTAGGCAGGCTCGTAGGTCACGCGGGGGCTGGAGCCGGTGGGCCAGAGGTCGGGGGTGAGAGGAGAAGAGGTGTCGCGTGACTGGCAAGTGCGGAAGACTCCGGAACTGTCGACGAGGCTAATGATCGAAAGAGCTTCCGCCAGCCTGGCTGAGAGAAGACTGGCGAGGCAGGAGAAGGACGTCCTGATGAACGCGGCGAGCGGCGAATCCGGCATGGTCTGCGCAACAGCCTTCGCTCCGGTCGTTTCTGCGACCCCCGCGCCTATACCGAGGAAGAATGCGACGGCGAAAAGGAATCCCCAGAACTGCCATGCTCCACCAATGTTCCCATCGGCGATGGCGGCAAGCTCGGCGGGCATTGCGACCGAAAGCAGCGCTGCCATGAAACCTGCCAACGGCAGGAGGGGAATGGTCATGCGCCAGTCCGGCGGACGTGTCGGCCTCAGAAACCGGATGGCCCTGGAGACGCTATGAGGCATAGAGTAAGTCATAGTTCATATCATATTTCTTGATGATTTACTTGTCAAGCCCTCCTGCCCACAACTTTCCATCAGATCCAAAAATGATTCGCCCCTCGCTTTGCGTCCTGCCCTGCGACGGCGGCGATGAAGCGAGACAGCGTGGCCCTCAACCGAAGCAAAGATCAAACAGACCATGTGATGTCGCGCCAGGCATTACTTTCACCCATAATGTAATCCACACAATTGCCGTATGACTCAAGGAGCGTTTTCGATGTTCGAGTCCGAAATAACCACCAAGGGCCAGACCACGCTGCCCAAGCCCGTGAGGGACTCACTGGAAGTGAAGCCCGGAGCCAAGGTGCGCTACGTCATACTCGATGAAGGGGTGCTGATGATGCCGGTCCACCCGACCAATCGCCTGTTCGGCAGCCTGAAGTATGACGGACCGGCCAAAAGCCTTGAAGACATGGAGCGCGGAATCACGGAAGGGGCAACAGAAGCGTGAACACGCTCGATATCAATGTGCTCGTTCGATACCTGGTGCGCTACATTCCCGAGCAGGCGGAGGCCGCACGGGAACTGATTGAAGAGCTGACAGCTGACGACCCGGGCTTCATCCGTTGCGAAGTTGTTCTCGAGGTTGCCTGGGTGCTGGAGCGAACCTATCGCTTTACGAGAATCCAGGTTGCAGATGCCATGATGGACCTGACGGCCTCGGACAGCTTGGTTGTCGAAAACTCTGATGACGTAGCGGCTGCCGCATATCGCTATCGCCGGGGAGGAGTAGGATTCTCTGACCTGATGATACTCAAGGCGACCGATCGGGCGAACGCCGCTCCTCTTCACACCTTCGACCAGAGGCTCGCCCGGATGCAAGGAACGGCGCTGGTGGACACTACCGGAAGGACGGACGCATGACTGACCGCAAGCCGGACAAGCCTCAAAAACCCGTCAGCGACGTGCGCCGCAGGCCCAGCCTCGATGATGTCTGGCCGGTTCACTCGGCAGTCGGCCGGCCGGAAGGTCTGTCCCTCGACCGCGGTGACATCTACGAAGGCAGGACGTAGCCTTGAACGCGCATCACCCGACCACCACACCAGCTTCGCAGGGCGATTTCATCAGCATCGCTCCGGCTGTTTGCGAGCGACTTCTCGGTGAGCCGTCCAGCCGCTCAGCCCGCGAGCTGCGCTGGGGGCGCAAGGGTTCGTTCCGACTGAAGCTCGACACCGGCACCTGGAGCGACTTCGAAGCCGGAGAGGGCGGCGGAGTGCTGGCGCTCGTGATGCGCGAAGAACGCCTCGATAAGGCCGGCGCACTCGCCTGGCTCGAAACTCAAGGTCTTTTGTCCAGCCTGCCGAACAGGCGCGAAAACGGCGGATCAGGCGCTTACGGGCATGTTTCCGGAAAAGCCGTCGCTATACAATCGCCGTACAGCCTCGCAATCAAGGGCAGCACTACCATGCACCTGAACGACGCGGAACGGACGCCCTGCGCTGGATACGCAGCCAAATACTGCCTATCGCGGACGCACATGCCCTTCCCATCCGGCGCTGGGATGGGCGAGACGAAGGTGGCGAAGCGCGCGTAAATGTCGAACTTGTGGAGATGATAGACAGGTATGCCACCCTATCCGAGCAGAGACGGCGCCTGCCTGACCTCTCTGCCGGGAGAGCAGGAACAGGAGGAAAGGCCATAACCCGGTAGGCGCCTCCCCAAGAGCGTACCCCCGATGGAAATCACCGCGGTCAGCCGCGTTCCCGGCCATTCCAGATTCTGGCCCGGCGCATGAACACCGAGGGGTCCTGAAGCCACTCCGCGTAACCGATGCTCAGGCTGTCGGTCAGATAGCTGATCTTATCGTCAAGACAGGAGGCCAGAGCCTCATCCTCCAGGGCGAGTGTGAAACCGCCGTACTCAACCTCATCATCGAGAGCCCCAATCGCCAGCGAGCCGCCGGAGGCATGGACGGCGTCGCGGTTGCCTATCTCTCCTCTTGCCACCGCATCTATCGTGCCATCCGCCAGCGCTTCGAGGAGGTCGGTCTCACCCGTCTCACTTCCCAGATAAACAACCTGGGGCATGTTATCCGAAGGAGGGCGCATGAGGGACCGTCCCGCAAGATTAGCAGACTCATTGGCTGAGGTGATCACGTAGTCCTGACTGCCGTCTGCGACCACCGTGCCGTGCGGTGTGTCAACCTGCACGCCGTGCGAGAGAACGCCATCCGGTCCCACAAGTCCCACAAGCTCCAGAAGGCGGAACTCTCCGGTAGTGCCCGCAAGGACGCCGACTCGGACGTCACTGGTCAGGTCAGCATATGCGGCAAGGCGTTCCGAGTCTTCGGTCCTCACGAGAAGCGACTGGCGAAAGGCGATGTGGCCGGAAGTGAATTGGACTACCTGCTTGCCTGTGGCGTCGCGTCGCCTGGAGTCGAGTATCGTGATGCCTCCGCCAACGATGTCGTATTCCGAGCCCGCTGACTGCAGCCAGATGTCATCCCAGGGTGCTATGCCGCGACGGGAGAAGGAAAGCCCGGTATCCTTCATGGCCTCGAGTGCTGTCAGCAGGTCCGCCTCATAGCCGGCATGACTGTTGAAGCCCTCTGAATCGGAATCTTCGTCGGCGCTATAGCTGACGGGAGTGAAGAAGGCGTAGAAACCGACGTTGAGAACACGGGGTTCATCTGTGCATGCTTCCGGCGAGGTGGAATCAGACGAGCAGGCGGTAAGCGAAAGAACCATCACGCCACACAGAATGGCATAGAAGATAAGCGAACGCAAGCAGGGTGAAATCATGTCAAGTGCCAGAAGAGATGTTATCAGAAGTATCCGTGTTCAGTGTCAAGGCCTGAGCAAAGCCCAAGGAGACATGATCTGCACTGACTTCGGGACCCAGGCCATCCCTCGACTTGTTGCTACGCGTCAACTCCAGCGCGAACGTCGTGTCCACAGCCACTTCAGTTCGCCTGCCTGTCGCCCGAGATTCTATCATCTCTCACGAGAGACACCCGGCGCTACAGGACTGATCTGCAGGACCACGCTCCTTCCGGACCAAGTCATTATTCCAGAGCAAGGCAAACATACAAGAGCCTCTGTATTCGTGCCGGATGACTCATGATACCTCTATGTGCTGGAACGGCCGGCGCACTCGCCTGGCTCGAAACTCAGGGTTTTCTGTCCAGCCTGTCTAGGTCGCCCGAAAGGGGCAGAATCGGCGCTTACGGGCATGTTTCCAGAAAAGCCTTCGCCGCACAATCGCCGTACAGCCCCGCAATCAAGGGCAGCACTACAACATGACACCTGAACGGCGTGGAACAGTCGCCCTGCGCTGGATACGCAGCCAAATACTGCCTATCGCGGACGCACATGACCATCCCATCCGGAACTGGATGGCGAAACGCAACCTCTGGCGGCCCGAGCTGCCACTTCCGCCTTCAATACGGTGGATTGCCGCCGACGCTCCGGTCTTCCGCGGATCGCACTCAGGGATTGGCGCAATCGCGTTTCCAATCGCTCCAGTCGAAGCATGGAGAGCTGCGTATCTGGAGACTCCATCGCCCTCCGCGGTGCAGCTCGTGTGCATCGATGCCGACGGCGAGAAGGCGGACTATGCGAACTCCCGGGGCAATCGCGTGGACATGCCCAAGTTCGGCAACGCCAGGCTCGCCATCTGGACCATAGGCGACGTTCACGGCGAGAGCGTTTCGGTATGCGAGGGAGCTGCACACGCGCTGGCGCTTGCTGCAAGAGAACCCGATCCAGTAATCGCCACACTCACGACTCCACGACCGCCGATTGCCTGGCGGGTCGCACTCTCGATGTTCAGCTCGGTCACGATCTGACCGGACATGGACGAAGAGGACGAGCAGGGCCGCCGTCCGGGCCTGGATGCCTCGACCGCTCTGGCACAGGCCAGAAAATTCGCGGGCGGTCCGTAGAGGTGATGGGAGTGGAGGTCGGCAGATGCGGCAGATGCGGCAATCGCGACTCCCTTTGGCGATATTGATATGGACGAATAGAAATAAATGCCACACCTCTACCACATGGGAGCTGTTCTGTCCCTCCCGTGCGTTCTGCGTAGTGATGAGCATCAATCTTGTGCCGATAGGCGCCTGCCGATATCATTGCCAAGTCAAAGACGACCTTCTGCCGAGAAGCTTGCGGTTTGCGACAGCGCGCGCAGCCTGTAGTGGGATTGCCGCTCAGCTACGTACGGTCGCAGAAGGTCCGGCATAAGAGACGCGCAAGGCACACGAGGTCGGCACGGAAAGAGGAAAGCTAAGATGACGAATGAAATCATGCCTGACGGTATTGAATTTGTTGAAAACCCAGAGCCGAGATGTCCTGTCATCCTGCTGCTGGATGTTTCCTCGTCAATGGAGGGCAGGAAGATCCAGTTGCTCAACAGGGGTCTTGTCGACTTCTACCTGGCCATAAGGAAGGATCAACTCGCATCAATCCGGTGCGAAATCGCAATCATAACCTTCGGCAGTAACGCCGAGTTGGTCCAGGACTTTGTCACTGCAGACAGGTTCTCCCCTCGAGAGCTGATCGCCAGCGGCACCACAGCGATGTGCGAGGGAATCGATCTTGCCATGGAGAAGATAGATGAACGCAAGCGACAGTACCGGGACAATGGCATCAACTACTATCGTCCATGGCTCTTCATGCTGACCGACGGACATCCCACGGACCCACCGGAGCAGATAGACGAAGTTTCGGAAAGACTGAAACTGGCAGAGAAAGAAAAGAGAGTCGCCGTATTCTCCGTGGGTGTAGAGCGGGCCAACATGGCGCGGCTCAGGAAAATGTCCATTCGCCCACCGCTGCGTCTTGACAAGATGAAGTTCAGTAATATGTTCGTCTGGCTGTCGCAATCAATGTCTCGTGTTTCGCGGTCCCGAATGACCGACGAGATAGAGTTGGATGTTAGCGAACTGATGAATTGGGCAAAAGTATGACCTTGAGCACAGTCAGCCCACTGCACCGCTGGGGTGCGATGAATCCATGAGCACACCAAGGATGGAGATGCGGCAGGACGGAAGCTGGTTTGTAATTTCCGCGTCCGCCACCGGCTCGGCTCATACAAAAGTTGATATGCCCTGTCAGGACAGCTTCAGATTCAGCGCCAGTGTCCGAGACGGCGTACTGGTTGCAGCAGTAGCGGATGGAGCCGGTTCGGCTAAGTATTCGCGAGTCGGCTCCGAAGCCGTGGCCAGAGAGGCATTACGGACAGCGTCAAGACTTGTGCGCCTTCACGCCCTCCCGATGTATGAGGGTGTCCTACGAGAAGTTCTCGCCGAGACAGTTCACGCTGCCAGGCGCCATCTCGAGCAGGATGTCCGCGGTTCCGGCATCGATATTAGAGAATATGCCACGACATTGATCGTTGCAATATGCACATCTGAAATGACAGGCACAGCTCAGATTGGCGACGGAGCGGTTGTGACCTCCGGCGCATTGTCAGACTCAAACAAGGAAGATCCTTACTTGCTGTTCAGTCCGCCGCAACGTGGCGAGTATGTCAACGAGACTAATTTCATCACCTCCCGGGACTGGCGTTCCTGCCTGGATATCAGGGTGAGGAGAGTCAATACCTCCTGTCTTCTAATGTTCACAGACGGTATTCAATCTTTGGCATTGGACCCCGCCAATGATTTCAGGCCTCATTCTCCGTTTTTCACACCATTGCTTCGCTGGGCGGAGAATCAGAGGGACGCAACCACCGCATCGAATGGGCTGAAGTCTTTCTTATCGTCCCCTAGGGTGACCGACAGGACCGACGACGACCTCACATTGCTTGTTGCTATGCTCCCTTAGCCACAGGCATATCGGGGACACTTGCGCCTATGACCGGTGAACAGTACAAACAGGTCTGGAATGAAGAGACCGGATCCTTCACCTTAAGCTCCTCCGACGAGCTAGGTAGTGGTGGCGAGGGAACGGTCTACAATCTGCCCGATCATCCTGAGCTGGTCGCTAAGATCTATCATCAAGACAAACGGACTCGACGCACCTTCAGAAAACTGGAGGTGATGATCGAGTACTTTCCCGTCAAAGGCGACCCCAATAGCGGCCACCTGTACGTAGCCTGGCCGCAGGGCATCATCTACGACAGTCACGGCGGAGAGGCCGTCGGATTCTTGATGCCGAGGGTGGAAAAGAAAAACAGTCTACTTGACTACTATAATCCGCGCGTCAGGAGCCTTAACGCTCCTCAAGTTAACTACCGGGATCTCTGTTCGACCGCACGGAGCCTTGCCACTGCACTCGCTGAGCTCAACGGGCGCGGTTACGTGGTAGGGGACATCAACGAGTCCAATGCCCACATCACGGATGACG
>MPND01000201.1 GCA_002238855.1 SAR202 cluster bacterium bin90 | reverse complement strand
GAGTCACAGTTTTGCGAACTCTTCCCGTCCCGTTGCGACCGGAGTTGGCGACGGGTTGCTCGGCATCGTGATCAGCGTTCAGAGCCGCCAGTCTGGCCACCCATTTGCTACCCAGACCATTGATAGGGTCATGGACTATGGGTGAGTGTGTGGTTCTTCTGGCGAAACTCCGGAGGACACTCGGGCGTGGTGGCGCCTCCTGGGATGGGACATCGCGCCCCTCGTGCTGCACTGCCAGACTATCGTCCAGTCCTTCGAGCACATCCACGGCAGCCCCGGCGTAGGTCGGCCTATCCGTGCCGGGCAGCAGTTGAAGGGTGCGCCAGCGGTATCTGACCGTATTATCCCTGGCGACTCTGCGCCTGTACTTGAAGCACAAGATCTTCTCCGGACACACACCTTCGACCACGGCGCGATAGGCGACTTCCGATTCCCGCGCAGGTACCTTGAAGCGGCCGTTGAAGCGTGGAAGGAAGTCTTCCAGCACACGGTTGGCGTCGTCGACCGTGGCTGCGCCCGCAAGCCGAAGCTCGCTGACGAGCCTGTCCTGGAACGTACCCGCGGCGCGCTCTACACGACCCTTGGCCTGGGGTGATTGAGCGAAGATCAGCTGCACACCAAGCTCGTCCATCGCGCGACTGAACTGGGTCGGAGCACCGGCAGATTCCGACGGTGGAGTGTACTTGAAGACGGCGTGCCGGTCCGCATAGAGCGCCAGCGGTATGCCGCAGCGCCGTATCAGTCCATCGAGGAGCGAGAAGTAGCTGCGGGTGTTCTCCAGATCACAGAACAGGGCATTGACGACGGTCCCCGTGGCGTCGTCAATCGCCAGCAGCAGCGTGAACTGCGGCCCGTCTTTCCCAAGCCATCTATGGTAGCTGCCATCTACCTGGATCAGCATGCCCTCACGTGGCATCCGCTGCCGACGGACGCGATGCTTGGGTGGACGCCTGCCGCGTGGGCTGTTCACTCCGGCGTTAGTCAGTATCGTGCGTAGCGTGTCGCGACCGATGTCTATGCCCTCTCTCTCCCTCAGCAACTCGCTCAAGTGTGTATGGTTAACTCCGGCATATCGCGTCCGTGCCAGACGTACCGCTTCGATCGCCAGTGTGCTCGGTGTGGCATTGGCAGGCCTGCGACCTCTGTTGCCGTGAGCTATTGCGGCTGCTCCCTTCTCCCTGTATGCCGCCAGTATGCGCCTGGTATGGCGTGTGCTCACTCCCATCAGTGTCGCTGCCTGCTCCGTTGTCATATATCCTGCCAGTAAGTGGTTCAGTACCTGAAGTCTTGCCTGCTCTTGCTGCGTCAATGTCACATTCTCCATAATGCGGACATTTTCGCTCAGCAGTTAGTGTGGACGGAATCCCTCAGCAACGACAATTTCGGCGGAGTAAAACTGTACCGTCTGCCACTTTCCGATAGAGTCTTGCGAGACTCGAAGGAAGGTGAGATGGATGTACATCGTGGATCTGTATTTTCGCGTTCGCAAGGCCTGCCTGGTAGAGGGGATGAGCGTCAGGGAAGCGTCCCGGGTGTTCGGGCTGCACAGGAACACCGTGGACAAGATGCTCGCCAACCCCGTGCCGCCGGGTTACCGCAGGAAGCGCCCTCCGCGGCGTCCCAAGCTCGAGCCCTACACGGGCGTCATAGACCGCATACTCGAAGACGACCAGAGTGCGCCGAGGAAGCAGCGTCACACGGCCAGGCGCATCTTCGATCGACTGAAGAAGGAGCACGGGTTCGACGGCGGCTACACCATAGTCAAGGACTACGTTCGTGAGCGCCGGCGCGTGGTGCGCGAGATGTTCGTGCCGCTGGAACACCCACCGGGCCACGCGCAGTGCGACTTCGGGCAGGCGCAGGCGGTCATAGGGGGCAAGAGGCGCAAAGTCTACTACTTCGTGCTGGCGCTGCCGCACAGCGACGGCATTTTCATCAAGGCATATCCCGCGGAGACGACTGAGGCGTTCTGTGACGGTCACGTGTCTGCGTTCCGCTACCTGGGTGGAGTGCCGCAGAGCATCCTGTACGACAACGCGAAGATCGCGGTGGCGAAGATACTGGGAGGAGGACGTCGCGAGCGCACGA
>MPND01000200.1 GCA_002238855.1 SAR202 cluster bacterium bin90 | reverse complement strand
TCCTGTTGCCTCATCCGATTATGTTACCGAAATTTCTGCAGCTTCTAATTGACGCCCACGGGTCTGATGTTCCTTTGGTCAGCCTCTATCTCTTCACTCCGTTCGCCAGAAGCATACACCAACTCCCGCGCCATAACCCTACGCCATTGTTGCACTCGCCGTTGCAGCGTGCGGAGATGGCTCTTGCTGAAGCGCTCAGGATGACGGCGTATCAACCGATCGAGCAGCTCCGTGGCTGCGGCATCCGGCTTATGCTGAAGCCAGCTCAGTATCTCGCACCACACTCCCTCGAACGGGTCAGGATGAGTCCTCCAGGTGTGAGGCTTTCTCGCCTTTTTCCCGTCTGCCTCGTGCGTCGCACGAACCTCGCCCTGTTTCCACAGGTCGGGCAACCGACCGAGGAACTGCTCCAGACTCTCACTGGTCGATGCGCTCACCGGGGTAGAGTCCTTGATCGAAGCGAGTGCCGACTGCGCTTCCCTTATCGTGTGCAGCAACGACACGGGGTCGAGTTCTATTCGACTGCTCCTCAGTCTCTGCTTCGTCTCCTCGCTAACGTCGTCACGCCTGAGCAGGCGGTCACAGGGAGTAACAGGTTTTTCGTATCGCTTCCTGACGGTGCCACCGTCCCGACTCTTGTCCAGCAGCTTGAATGAGGGCTGGAAGTGGTTGACGTACAGGCGCATAGCCCCGTAAAGGTGCGCCAGAGTCTGACCGGCTATCGGTCCCGAGTAGCGGTTGTGACCGACGAAGCGTCTTATGACGGAACCGTTCTTTTGCTCTATCCACGCCTGGTCGTTCTTGCGGTACGCTCGTGAACGTGTGAACTCTATGTCCCGCTCGACACAGTAGCCCAGCAGGGTCTCGTTTATGAACACGCTGTCGTTGTCGGAGTCTATGCCGCGGATCGGCACAGGGAACAGGCGCGAGATGGCTTCCAGTCCTTCGACTACCAGAGACTGCTCGCGCGCCAACAGCGGTATCGCTTCCGTCCAGCCCGAGCAGACGTCAGTTACCACGAGACTGCTGATGAACGAGCCTGCTACGGACTCCCCGCAGTGGGCTACCAGGTCTATCTCCAGATAGCCTGGCTCAGGTTCGTTCCAATCGGAGAAGGTGCGAACCGGGATCCTACTTCCTATCTTCCTCTTCTGCTTGCGCTTCCTCCGACTGCCAGCCTGCTCTCTGATGGGCTTAAGTAGTCTGTCTATGGTCGCGGCGCTGGCAGCGAATAAGCGCTTCCTCACGTCGGGATCCAGGTTGAGATGCCCGTGTCTCTCCAGTGACTCCACCATACTCGGCAGTGCCGCCTTCAGTCTCTTCCCGCATATCCTGTCCGAGGCTTCCCACACCACGGTCAGCGCCTCTCTCACCGCCTCGTCGTATATCCTCCGTCCCCTGGGAACTGCCCTGGGCGATGAGTCTTCACCCTGCCTCAGCAGCCTGACCGCATGCTTGCGGTGGCAGCCCGTCATGGCCACGAATTCATCCAGCATCTTGCTTTTGTCCTTCTTCGATGCTTCTCTGTACCGGCTGCGAATGGCTCCGAGTATTTCCGTCCGCGTCGCCAAGCTAATATCTCCAGCCATCTCTTACCTCCTCAATGTGGGTAACAACATTGTGAGGCAATGACCTGATTTCGGTAACATCCACGTGAGGCAATAGCTTCAGTTAGGTAACGTTTTTATTGAGGCAACGCGACCGGCCATTATAAATGTCGTTGTTCAAGTGGGCCTCGGTCGGTAGTACACCGAGGAACGGCTGAGCCGCAACAGACGGCACTGCTTCACTACCGAGAGTTTCGGGTGTACTCGATCCACCATAGCCAGACGCCTGCGCCGACTCATGGTCCGGACTTCCCTGACAGAAAATCCCGCTCCACCTTGAGCTGACCAATCTGCTGGTACAGATGCGCAGTCAGCGCTTCCTGATCTCTGTCCGCCTTTGCGCTGCCGCTGCCGAAGACCTCGGGCGCTCCCTCGATCAGGGCCTTCTTCCAGGTGTTAATCTGCGAGGGATGAACTTCAAACCGGCTGGCCAACTGCGCAACGGTCTCTTCTCCCCGGAGCGCGGCCAACGCCACCTTGGCCTTGA
>MPND01000199.1 GCA_002238855.1 SAR202 cluster bacterium bin90 | reverse complement strand
TGTGAGGTTGTGGACCCGGCTTCCCGTAACGGGAAGGACTTCCTCTGCCGTGCCTGTGGCGTGGAACTGGACGCGGACCTAAATGCCTCGATCAACATCCTGAAACGAGCTATGGCGGGTGGGAATCATCCCGCTGCGGCACTTGATGCCGCGTAAATATATGTCTCATTACGCTTGTCTAATTAGGTATATCATTCCCAAAAGTCGCGCGATAATCGCCCTGCCCTCTCGAGTTGAACATGTCCTATTCAGTCAGCCACGCGAAGGCCGTGCTTAGCCAGAACTTTTTGGGCCTTCGGCGCGATTTCTTTCATGCAGAAGTCCTTTATGGACATACCTTCTAGCTTAGCCGCTACACCAATCATTTGATGCTCGCTCAGCGGAATCCTGAATCCCAGAAGTCGATTCGGTTCTTCTTTGACTGAAGCCACATCACGCCGCCTCTGTGCTGACGGGCCCGAACCAGTTCCGACTGTGCTATTTCCTTTAGGCTTGAGTTTCATCATCGTCATCTTCATCTCCAAATGCGAGTTTGTAGAGTTGGTTCATTTCGTCAGTAGCTCGCTCGTCTACTGGCTCGTATTCCTCAACAGTGCGTCCGGACATTGCGGCTCGACGGACGCTCACTCTGTCATGAATATCGAAGCGTGCGAGCGGGACCGTATCGCAGTGAGTCTTGAATGCTTCACGGGCCTCGCGGCTGTCGATGTTGCCTCGATGAGTCGGCACTCGATTGAGAACAAACCAGACCTTTAGATCAGGCCTATCCTCAAGAACTTCTCCCACCCTACTGTCCATCAGGGTCACGGTCCACATATCGAAGATGCCAGGTTGAACCGGCACGATAATCCTATCGACCGAATTCAGAGCGATTCCCTGGTCCGGTACGTCCCCAGGCGGAATGTCGAGTATGACGTCGTCGTAGAAGTGGTCGATGGTCGATAACGTTACGCCCAGACCATCTCCAAACTTCTGAAGCACGTCAATCTGCGCTACGTCATCTTGCTCCTGCCTTTCACCGACCCAATAGCTTGCACTCCCTTGACGGTCAGCGTCGATGAGCACAACTTTGGAGTCCGGCCGCCGCCGCGCCCTCCAGCCCGCGAGATTCGTGGCGAATGTGGTCTTGCCTGTTCCGCCCTTTTCTCCAATCACTGCTATTTTCATGTTCAACCCGCCAAGCAAATTGCTACATTTAGCCTCATCGACAAGTAGCCTCATCAACAAGCATACGAACGAAATAGTAGCGTCCTCTACATGTCTACAGGTCAATATTTTTGAACATCGTCTTGGTGATTGATAAATTTGTCGACGATCAGATTCGTCAACTCTTCGCTCCTGATGCCGGACTTGGCCGATGGTACAATGGCGACAGTCGGCAACCGCTCAACTCACTCAGGCTTGGAGAGGCCCGCTATGACCAGCAAGACGACAGCACTCACACAGGTCAGGGAAGATCTGGAACGATTCCCTGACTTTCCGCCCAGGGACGATATGCAGAACTGGTTCTACCTCCACGAATCCGCCGTCGGCTCAGCCCTCGCAATCCACTTGCCGAACGCTATAGTCGTAAGCGAGGTCCCTGTGACGCCAAGTCGGCCTCGCGGAAGTGACGTCCGGATACCGGACCTGCTGGTGGCGTTCGACAGTGACCTTGCGCTCATGAGAGAGCAGAACGGTTATGTGATAGACAGTCAGGGCAAGGCGCCGGACTTCGTGCTTGAGGTGGCGTCACGAAGTACGGGCGAGGTTGACTACACGGACAAGCGTGAGGTCTACGAGCGATTTGGTGTGGGGGAGTACTGGCGCTTCGACCCGAGCGGCGGCGAGTACCACGATGCGGCGCTTGCTGGCGACCTGCTGGTGGACGGTGTGTATGAGCCGATAGAGATAGAGGACTTGGGCGAAGGTCGTCTCCGGGGATACAGCGAGGCGCTGGGGCTGTACGTGTGCTGGGAGGAAGGGATGCTGCGGTTCTTCGATCCTCTGACCGAGAGCTACCTTCGTTCGCATGAGGAAGCAGTGGGTCTCGTTGACGAGGAGCGAGCCGGTCGTCTGGCTGCTGAATCTCGCGCTGGAGCTGCCGAGGCTCGTGCTCAGGAGGAAGCGGCAGCTCGCG
>MPND01000036.1 GCA_002238855.1 SAR202 cluster bacterium bin90 | reverse complement strand
TCTGAATGAAATTATCCCGGTGGATGTGTTGATTTCATTGACTACAATATCGTTACCGGGAATCACCTGGTTCCGTACAAGATGCTCCAGCAGCACCTCATCATCAACCGGAATCTTGTCAATCTCCAGTTCCTGACCCGCGCCAGCTTCGTTCAAACGAAATGACTCGCCCCTATGTACATAATCCGTCCCCGGGATCGGGAATCCGAATGGAGACGTCGTCGGCATTCCGAGCTTTTTCATGATCCGCTCTTCAAGGTAAGGCGAAATCGCATGCTCCAGCAGGTGTGCCTCTACGTGCGCCCTGTGCAATTCCACATCCAGCATATCGACGACCATGCGCTCAGCAAGTCGATGTCGACGAACAATGCTCTCCGCATGACGCCCACCCTTCTTCGTTAGAGACAGCTGTTTCTTTCCGTCAACAGCAAGCAGCCCTTCGCGCTCAAGGCGGCGTATCATTCCTCCTACCGTCGGCAACGAAGTTCCAAGACCCTCACCTTCCGGCAGCATCTTCAGATGCTCCGCGAGCTGCGTCAAAGTAACAACCGTGTCCTCTTCATTCAGGCGAAAGATGGACAACAGGTAATTCTCCGCCGTCATCGAAAGCCTTTGGCGTGAGGGCGGGATATCGTTAGAACTGGAGTTGGTTTTGGACTTAGCTCTTGCCATAGTTATGTGCGAATTGCCTCATATGATTGAATTGAGATTACCACCTTGCTGTTCGCTAAGTCAATGTCACCCTGACATGCAATTACTTGCCGAGAGACCATTTAACTTCAATCATTGAGGTAAGTATCCGGTACCCAATGTTGGCTCTAAATCCAACGGGTTTCCGTGGGTTTCCTTTAGTTCCTGAGTTTCTATACCCTAATTCAAGAGGGAGCGATTCAGCCATTAGAACCATACTGTGTCCTACGGGCAAGAACTGTCCACGGGAATCGGTGTAGTCATGAATCCCCAGTGCGAACCGCGTTCTCAAGCTCATTCACCCTCAGCAGGCTGCGTCATAAGTAGGCGGCTGACTATCTTCCAGCAGCTCATGACTTTGAGCCACACTGCCAGAATCGCTGACAGTGTGGCTCTCTTGATTAGCGGAGCCTGCCCATTGTAAGCGGCTCCGTAGCATTAATTTGCACTTGAGTCCACCGCCGGCACTACGCCTGTTCTTGCCCTTCTTCGGCGGTCCTAGCACCAAGGCGGGCGTCCAGGATAAGGAGACCGCTCCCGTCACCATCAATAATTCGCAGGTGATCTACGATCTCTTCAGCAACCTTTTCTTCTTCCACTTGCTCATTGATGAGTTCGTGCAGCATTACCTGAGCAGCGTAGTCGGTCTCTTCAATAGCCAGTTGGTACATTCGATTGATGAGTGCCGTAACCTTGCGCTCGTGCTCCAGCGTCCGCTCCATTGCATCAAGGGGACTGCGGAAATCTGACGGCGGTTCTGCGATCGCCTGCAGTGTCGCACGCCCTCCCCGGTCATGCACATAGTCGAAGAAGCGCATCGCGTGCGCCGTCTCCTCTTCATTCTGCATTTTCATCCAATGGGCAAATCCCGGCAGATTCTCATCCTCAAAGTACGCCGACATCGACAGGTATAGATAGGCCGACGCCAATTCCGCGTTAATCTGCTCGTTAAATGACTCTTGTAATCTCACACTCAGCTTCATCGATATTCCTCCTGAATCAATACAAAATGGCACTCTCATGTGCCTTTATCTTCAACCTTATATCTATAATTGCACTCGCCTGAAGGCAAGTCCAGTGTTATTTCAGAAGTAATTCCACATACACTGTTGATCATCTGCTTCAGTCAATCAGGGACGGCGATTACCATCACATTTGCGCTTGCGCTATGCGTATCCTTCCATGCAGTTGAAATGCTACCAATGCTGATAGTTGACACGCCTTCCAATTTGTATATCTTAAGTAAAATCCTTAGTGTAGATTATGACGCAAAAAGAGGCGCTTGGGTCTTCGTCACATTGCCCCGAATGTATCTTCTGGCCATGTGATAAGCTCGTCCGTAAAAGTGGACACGTCACTACTCGCGAATAAACCAACGGATGTTGGAAAGGAAACACATGACAACGGATGTGATTAATAGCAGCCAGGTGGCCCTTCCAGCTACTGAGACCTCGGTTTACGAAGCAATATTCGGCAGGCGCATGTCGAAGGAATTCACTAATGCCGGAGTCCCGCGTGAAGCGCTTGAGCGAATGCTGGACTCAGCCATTTGGGCACCGAACCACCGACTCACGGATCCATGGAGATTCTTCGTTCTGGAAAGGAACAGCACGGCTCGGGAGCGGGTAGCCGAGCTCGCGTGGCAAAATCGCCTACGATAAAGTCGCGAATCCCAACCCTATACAGAAGCAGAACTCTGCAGACGCCAGCAGGCGGCGCGTGCTCGACGCACCGGCGCTAATTTATGCTAACAGTGTACCGGGCCGCGACGAGGAGACCACGCAGGAAAATTACGCCTCCGTTTGCTGCGCAATCCACAACATGGCACTGGCAGCAGTTGCCGAAGGACTTGTCCTCGACTGGAGCACCGGTTCGGTGACCAAGCATCCTCAACTCAGCGAAGCCCTGGGTGCCGAAGGAGACTGAGGAATGGTGGGAGCGCTGTTCATAGGGGAGCCGGCAAACTCGCCAACTTCAAGGCGGAGCACAGCAACTAGCACCGTCTCGTGGCTGACTTAGCCAGACAGGTTCAGTTTGCAGGACATGAACCAGTTGACCGATGAGGTAGGAAGTCTGGACTTGGTACCCCTGCCCGGACTCGAACCGGGGCACACGGTTTAGGAAACCGTTGCTCTATCCTCCTGAGCTACAGGGGCACTATAATTGTACACCCGCTGGCAGTTTCTTGTCAGTCCTTGTCGGCTGTCACACGGACGCTTTCAGCTCAGTGTGGGCCCACTCTGCTTGGCACAATTCACAAGTTTGATACGTGTAGCTGCACTACGATTCCCCACTCCTTGCTACACTTCGCGCCGACGAATGTAGCAGAGGTTTAATCATCCAGACATTGCCCGCCGCTTTCCTCGACAGGAAGGGCGTATGCCCGGTGAGCAGATCTATTCCTGACCACGCCCTTGCATACCCGCTCGTGACAACTGCTCTTCTCGATGTAGAATTCAGTCTTTCACATAAGTACACTTGACTATTACGGCAAATCACCAGCACAAAGTCATCAGAAGGGAAGACCAACAATGACTGAGCAGAAGCGATCTATTAGAAATCACGCGAAGGAGCTATTGAAGTCCGGAGAGGCAGTTAGAGCATTGAATGTCTTCGAATCACTCAGACCTTCCGTAGTAAGCGTTGTCGCGCAGACCGGGTATGAAGTTGTGCTGGTCGAAACTGAGCACATCATGCACAATCCTGAAACCTTCACCAACTTCCTACTTATGGCTCGCCATCTAGGCCTGTGCCCCACTGTGACAATCCCCGAGGTCTCGCGAACTCTCGTGTCACGAACGTTGGATGCGGGCGCGCTGGGAATATGCCTGTCTCATGCCGAAACACCTGAAGATGTGAACGATCTCGTTCGTTGGTCGAAGTACCCTCCAGTCGGTGAGCGCGCGTTGGCTCACGGGCCAAATTCCGATTACCAGATTGAGGACGCCTCTTCATATTGCGCTGACGCAAACGACGCTACTATGATCGTACTTAAGATTGAGTCGCGATTGGGGATCGAGAACGCGGAGGAGATGATATCCCAAGAGTGGGTGGACGGTGTGGTGTTCGGACCTGGGGATCTAGCGTCCGATATGGGTTTGCACGGCCAGCTTGATCATCCGGACTTAATCGCGGCCATGAACTCAGTAGCGAGGATAGCGCTCAACAAAGGCAAGGCTGTGGAGTCTCCGGTCTATGCTACGGATCCCGCCGAGTTCAGGCACCAGAGGGAACAGGGATTCCAGATATTCGGCCCTATCAGGACGACTGAATACGACATGCTGAGGAAAGCGGCTGCGGAAGCCATAGCCCCGTTTCAGTAAGCATCAGCCAGCGATCTAGTTATAGGTCGCTCATTTACTCGATCCCGAGGAGGGCCAGTGAATCTCTTTCGATTATTCCTACTAGCGCATCTATGGGTACGCTTGGGAGGTGGTAACGTTCGGCGAATGTGTTGAACCCATTGAGGGCATCTATCGTCTCTTGCGGTGTGGTCAGAGGCCAATCGGACGCGAAAAAAAGCTTGTGCATTACGCTCCACTCGTGTGCAAGTCGCATGCCGTTGTACATCTGCCACGGCCGGTAAAACTGTCCCGACACATCAGCATACACATTCGGATGCTTGCGAATGACTGCTATACAGTCTTCGTGCCATGGATGCCCCATGTGCGCCATAACAATCTTCAGTTCAGGGAAATCCATTGCCAATTCATCCATCACAATTGGGTGAGCGTACATAAGCGGCGCGGCTCTCATGGGAGCGGTGCCCTGGTGAAATACGATGGGCAGTCCCCTTCGCTGGGCGAATTCGTACACCCTACGAGCTTCTTCGCCCAATGGGTGGAAATTCTGGTAGTTGGGCGCGAGCTTCAAGCCCTTCAATCCGAGATCGCCAACGCAGCGTTCGAGTTCTTCCATCACATCGACGGCGCCGGGATGCACCGACATGAAGCCTATAACTTTGTCCGGGTACGTCTTCGCCAGCGCTGCTGCAGTGTCGTTGATCTCCCACTGCCCTCTCATCACGCCCATGTCGTCCTCACTCCCGCGAGGATTGATCGCCACTCCGAAAGCAACTGCCCTGTCAACCGGTCCCATATCCCTTATGTAATCTTCGAAGCTGTTGTTTAGCCGGACACTAACATCCGGCCGCATCACCTGATTGATACTCTCTTCATCAGGCGGCACAGCACCCAAATGAGTCGGAATGTGGGTATGCACATCGATTATCATGGGCGCCTCCTGATTAACTTCGTTTCCGAGAACGTTTTGCCAGACTATCTCATTGCTTGGTATTCACCGATGTCGGCTTAACCATCACGGATAAATAAACGCACCGCATTTCCCTAGTCATAGACGTGGGAGGCCTCAGTTGGCGCAGGGGAAGCTGCTAACTGGGTACGTTCCATTGGATGACTAGGTATCGCTCTTAACCTGTCTACAATGTCATATCTTCTGGCACAGTAGCAAAGGACTACATGCCCATTGTAATCACTTGAAAGGGATTTAGCAGCCGCGACACGTCCCAAATTATCGACACTCTTATACGGGGCATATTACCAGTCTGATGCATTTGTGATAATCTTGGTCGCGGCAAGGACCTGAGCTCACGATAGTCGGTGAGACGGACGTCATATCCCGTAAGATTGAGGTGTAAATCAATGAAGATAACAAATGTCAAAGTCGAGATGTTTAATTGGAAGTCTGAGACATGGAAGACTGGTGTAGGTACCACCTTCGGGCAGACGCGACAACTCGGAATCGTGACCGTAGAGACTGACGAGGGTGTCAACGGCAATGCTTTCCTAGGTTCGTCCCGCATGGGCGCCGACCACTATTCCCTGGGATTGATCGAGTTCCTCAAGCCGCTGGTAGTCGGCCGGAACCCGCAGGACATCGGTGCAATCTGGTGGGACATGTGGAAGATGAATCGCTCAGTATCCACCAATGCCATAGGCGCGATAGACATCTGCCTCTGGGACATCAATGGCAAGATCGCCGGACAGCCCATTCACAGGCTGCTCGGCACCTGCAAGGAGTCAGTCCCTGTATATTCATCCACCGCGTACTGGGAGACCAAAGAGGAGTACGTGGAAGAGGCGCTCCGCTTCCAGGACATGGGCTGGACAGCGCACAAGATACATCCGCATGGTAACCCCAAGTACGACATCGAGATCTGTAAGGCCGTGCGTGAAGCGGTTGGTGATGACATGAAGCTCATGCTCGATTCAATGTGGGCCTACCAGTACGAGGACGCAATGCGCGTTGGCCGTGCGATCGAGGACCTCAGCTTCTATTGGTATGAAGACCCACTGGTTGAGGAAGACATCTACAATTATGTGAAGCTGCACCAGAAGCTCGACATTCCCATCATGTCCACGGAGTACGCACCCGGTCGTTACTACGGCATGACATCATGGATCACCCAGTACGCCACCGACATTCTGCGCGGCGATGTCGCCGTTACCGGTGGTATCACGCCCATGGTGCGCCTGTGCCACCTCGCAGAGGGCTTCAACATGAAGTGCGAAATCCACCACGGAGGCAACTCACTGAACAACGTGGCGAACCTCCACATCACGATGGCGGTCCCCAACTGCGAGTTCTTTGAGTTCTTCCCCTGCACCGGCGCGAATATGTACGGCCTAGTTGAAGACATCGACATGACGGGTGGTGTAGTCCACGCCCCCAACGAGCCCGGGCTCGGCTACCAGATCGACTGGGATCTCGTGAAAAGAGAGTACACTGCGACCGCAGAGTAACCACCGGACGCAGCTAAAGCCTGCCCCGATTTCTGAAGTCTATGTAGCATCTGAGCGCCCCGAACTCCGTACGCTCCGCCGAAGGCAAAACGCATGGAGTGCAACCAGATGCGCGGCTTCGTTCGTAAAATGGATTAAAGAACCGTCGTTTCCCGGTTTGCAGTTTGCAGTGTCCAGACGGGGCGCAACCCTTGCTTAATCCAAATACGCACCACAGCCAGATTCAGCCTGTCTGTGTACTGGGCGCGCATCTTTTGCTATAATTTTTTATTATGTTTGCGTATGGAAACATAGGTTATAGTAAAGATGTGTCGTGGCAATTGCTGACGCTGGCAGTTACTGACTTTGTCATTCGCACACTTTGGAGGGATCTACGCCAATGGTTACTCATAAGACACGCTAACACATGAATCTCCTCCCCTGGCGAGCACACACCGAAACGGTATTCGGACTTACACTAAATTGTTCTTCGAGAGGGTAACTGGCATATGAAGACTCGTTCAACCTCGCTATGGACCTTCTCAATTCTGACGCTCACCCTACTCGTGGCCGTAACTGCATTTGCCTGCTCCAATGAGCCTGTCGAGGTCGTCAAAACGGTTGAGGTAGTGAAAGAAGTTGAGGTGCCGGTCGAAGTCGAGAAGATTGTAGAGAAGGAAGTGCCCAAAGAGGTCGAAAAGATTGTAGAAGTTGAAAAGATCGTCGAGGTCGTCAAGGAGCCTGAACCCTCCTCGGACATGGAAGTTTCTGCTGGTCCACCAATCTATCAGATGGGTCTTTTCGAAGAGCCAATTACAAGAAACTATTGGAACTATTACGGCGGCCCAGGCGGATCGGTCTGGACACTTTATGTCCTTAGCGGCAATACTAGCGCGCTCTACGGCTACTCCGACCAGCGCTTCGACTGGATTCCTGTCGTTGCAGAGGACTTTCCGACTGAACTGGTGAAGGAGACGGTGGACGGATCAGAGTTTTGGACAGCAGAAGTCCAGATGAAAGAAGGCATCCAATGGAGCGATGGCGAAGCACTGACCTCTGACGATTTCGTATTCACGGTCAACACGGTTCTCGACCTACAGCTCGGCTCCAGTTGGGCAAATTCGGTTGACAGTGCGTTTGTAGAACGCGTTGAAGCACTAGACGACTATCGCATAAAGGCATTTTTCAAAACCACCGACGACGAGGGTAACCCGCAGACTCCCGGCCTCAGCGTCTGGCAGTTCGGCCTTGGCTTTATGCCCATCATGGCTGCGCACTATTGGGCTCCGGTCGTGGAAGACATCAAGGGTTCTGGCGATGTAGAGCAGCGGATCGAAGCGCTGTTCGCGCATGTGCCGGAGAATGAACCTACGATCGGCGGATTTACCTTCTCCAAGTGGGAACCCGGCGCCTTCTTCGAAAACGACGCGGCAGCCAACTACGCTTGGAAGGGAGCAGTAATAACAGAGTACGAGAACGGAGCCTACGCCGAGGCCAATGATCGCCTCGGATATGACTCGGTCTTCTATGGACAGGGCGAGGGCGAAAAGACTCTCGAGTACGAAGTCGGCCCACATATGGAGACGGCACTGTTCAGCATATATGGCAACCAGGACGCGGCAATACTAGCACTCACGAACGGAGACATTGACTACCTGTTCAACCCGCTCGGGTTGGAGAAGGGCTTCCAGGATCGGATCAGGTCGGCAAATGACCTCACAATCGTATCCAACGCCGACAATGGAATGTTCTACATGGGCTTTAACACCCGCAAAGCCCCCATGAGTTCTAAGGAGTTTCGGCAGGCGGTCGCTACGATTATCGACAAGGAGTTCGTGTCCCAGACTATACTTCAGGACTCTACGATTCCCATGTACTCGGTCGTACCCGAAGGGAACACCTTCTGGCACAATCCTGATGTACCGCAATTCGGCAAAGGACTGACGAGGACCGAGCGCCTGGAGCAGGCAGTCGAACTTCTAAAGAGCGCGGGCTTCACCTACGAACAAGAGCCTGAGATGAGTGAAGACGGGAACTTCGTTGAAGTGCAAGCAAAGGGCCTGAGAATGCCAGACGGCACGGAAGTTCCACCCCTAGAACTGATAGCGCCCAGCCCTGGTTACGACCCGCTCAGAGCGACGTTCGCAATATGGATAGAGCGCTGGCTTAACGATCTGGGTATCCCGGCGCGGGCCAACCTTGTGGGCTTCAACGTCTTGGTAGCGCAACTCTTCAGCGACACTGTCCAGGAAGACCTCGACATGTGGATGCTTGGATGGAGTCTGTCACTGTACCCCGACTATGTTGAGAACTTCTTCCACTCTCGCCACGCGCCGGAGAACGAAGAAGGAGGATACAACTGGGGTGGCTACTCAGACCAGGAATTCGATGACTTTTCCTTCTCGCTGTTGTCCGAAACAAGTGTGGAAGAGGCGCGTGAAAAGATGTTCCGCATTCAGGAGATGCTTGCGGAAGACCTGCCTTATGTGCCGCTGTTTACCATCCCCAAGCTTGATACCTACAGATCGTCCAGGATCGAATACCCTTACACCGATGTATTTGGCGGTCTGTCGGGGCTGAACGGAATGCAGACCGCAGCGCTGATTAAGTAGCCGGGGAATGGCGACTTACGTACTCAAGAGAATTGCGCAGATTTTACTGACGCTGTTCGTCTTCCTGTCAATCGTGTTCTTCATCGTGAACGCGCAGCCGGGCGACGTAAGCAACCTCTACGCGCTCAATCCCGATCTTCCGCCGGAAACGCGCGAGAAGCTGCGGGATCTCTTCGGGGTTAATGAGCCGCTCTGGAAGCAGTATCTCCTCCATGTGAAGAATACTTTGACAGGCAATTTCGGGGTGTCTTTCAGTCACTATCCGAGAAGTGTGTCTGACGTCATTGCTGAGAGGCTTCCCAGGACGCTGGTGCTGTTCATTACCGCCTCAGTGATTTCATTCTACCTGGGCTTTGCGCTGGGAAAGATAATCGCGTGGCGTAGGGGGACTTGGACCGAGTACGCATCGACCATAAGCGGGGTCACGCTGTACACCGTATTCACTCCTTGGTTCGGACTAATGATGATCTGGCTGTTCGCCTTCAAGGCGGGCTGGTTTCCGATTGGCAAATTTCTCGATCCAATCGTATGGCGAGACTCTTCCGTAGATGCCAATACCGTCTTCTACCGGATGATAATCACCGCTATTGCACTATCGGTAGTGGTATTTCTCGCATTCCTCTTAACCACAAAAAAACGCGTTTCGGGCGCTCGATTTATCCTGTCCGGGGTCGTAGCTGCCTCGCTCGTCGCCGCGGCGCTAGCCTGGCTGTCGAGCGGAGTGGGATACCTTGCGTGGGACATTGTCAAGCATATGGCCCTTCCCGTCATCACTCTGACACTGATCAGCTTCGCGGGGACGATGCTACTGACGCGCAACAGCATGCTGGAGACGATGCGCGAGGACTATGTTATGGCGGCGCGTGCTAAAGGACTACCTGAGAATCAGGTGCGTGACAAGCATGTAGCACGTAACGCGTTGCTTCCAGTCGTCACGAGTTTCGTGTTCAGTCTTGCCTTCGCTGTTGACGGGGGCATCATCATCGAGTCGATCTTTTCTTGGCCCGGAATGGGTCAGACACTCGTGTCAGCGGCGGTTTCTGAAGACCTGCCTCTCGCTGTCGGTGCCTTCGTCTTCGTGGGCATTTTCGTGTTAGTGGCACACCTCGCAGCGGACATACTCTACGTGTATCTGGACCCAAGAATCAGGTATTGATAGCCTTGCAATATGTCCCTAATTCCAGCCACGATCAGCCATATCCGGACTCGGTCTGGAAAGCTCGTCTTGTACTGGCTACTCGCAGCATCAGGCAAAACTGGTCAATGTTTGTGGGAACGCGAGTCGGATTGGTGGGACTGGCAATTATCTGTTTCTATGCTCTGCTCGCCCTTGCCCATCCGATTCTGATGAACAGCGTATGGGATCAGAGTACTTACGATCCGGTCGTGGGCTACTCATTCGATGAAGTGCGCCAGCCTGCTCCTCCCAGCCGGAACCATCTTCTAGGCACGGACCCGCTGGGCAGGGATATTCTCAGCCAGTTGATGTTCAGCGCACGCGCGGAATTTCTGCTCGGACTGCTGGCCGCCGTGGTGACCGTGACCATCGGAACTACTGTGGGCGCAGTGGCTGCTTACTTCGGCGGCGTTGTCGATATGCTGCTTATGAGGCTTGCGGACATTATGATCATGATGCCCGGCATCAGCGTCCTAATCGTGTTGAGCGCTCTCATAGGTGTGGAGCATTTCGAGCTTGCGCTGATCATCGGAATACTTTCGGGCTTCGGCGGTACTGGTGTTGTGCTGAAGTCACAGGCGCTTTCGGTGGTGGTAAAGCCGTACATAGACGCGGCAAGGATAGCTGGGGGTGGGCCATTCCATATAATTTTCGTTCACATAGTGCCGAATCTACTGCCGCTGTCCTTCCTCTATATGATGTTCACCGTGACCGGCGCTATCTTCTCCGAAGCGGTTCTCAGCTTCCTGGGCTTGCTTGACGTGCGCATGAGTTGGGGACTCATGATCCACACGACCGAATCTGCAGGATATCTGCTTCAGGTCACCGAGTACTGGTGGCTGATATTCCCCGCCAGCCTCTCCATTACGCTGCTCTGCTCCTCCTTCTATCTTGTTGGACGCTCGCTGGATGAAGTGGTCAATCCAAGATTGAGGCGGGCATGAATATACGAGCCGGAAGCCGGCACCGCGAAAGCGCCGATGTCCAAGCGCTTCTCGAAGTGCAGAACCTAACCATGAGCTACTTTACCAGGCAAGGTGAGGTCCGGGCGGTGGACGACGTTTCGTTCTCCGTTGAAAGAGGGCAGGCGCTTGGGCTGGTGGGCGAATCCGGATGCGGCAAGTCCTCAATCGCGTTAAGCCTGTTGAAAATACTGCCTGAAAATGCCCGCATCCTGGACGGCAGTATATTGCTTGACGGCGAGGATATCGTAACTCTTACCGAAGACCAGATGCGAGAATATCGCTGGGCGCGAATCTCGATGGTCTTTCAGGCGGCAATGAACTCCCTTGACCCGGTTTACAGAGTTGGTGAGCAGATAATTGAGGCCTTGGAGCAACATTTCGAGTCATCCCCTGCCGAATCACTTGAACGGGTGCGCGAACTCTATGACCTCGTAGGCTTGGACTCCGTCTTCATCCCGCGATACCCTCACGAATACAGCGGAGGTATGAAGCAGAGGGCGATAATAGCAATGGCGCTGGCGTGCGAGCCCGATCTGATCATTGCGGATGAACCGACCACAGCGCTTGACGTCATCGTACAGGACCGCATCCTCAGAGAGATGAAGAAAGTGCAGCGGGATCTCGACATGGGGATGATCTACATATCCCATGACATGGCTGTAATCGCCGAGGTCAGCGATGTCATTGGCGTGATGTACGCTGGTAAAGTTGTGGAGTTCGGGAACTCCGGAGATGTGTTCAACAGCCCTATTCACCCGTACACGCAAGCACTGATGTCGGCATTTCCTAGCATCAGCGGTGAGAAAAGAGAGTTAACCATTCTTGATGGCGAGGCGCCCAACCTGCTTGACCCGCCGGGCGGATGTCGCTTCCATCCGCGCTGCCCATTCGCCACTGAGGAATGCAGTACGACGGCGCCTCCGGAAGTGCGTGCGGGAAATCACTGGGCACACTGCTGGCATCCGCAGATTTAGCTACGAGGATTATAACTAACTAGCGATTCCCGATTAAGGAACCGCGGAGAGAGGATTCACTTTACTTGCGGAACTCTAAGGAAGGTCCCCTTCTAAGAGCAGAAGGACTCACAAAGCTATTTCCCGTCACCACGGGAAATTGGTTCCAACGAGACCCAAGCTTCGTACATGCTGTTGACGGAGTCCAATTCGATCTGGGTCGAGGCGATAGCCTGGGTCTTGTCGGCGAGTCAGGTTGCGGCAAGACGACGACCGGTAGGTTGCTTGTGCGTTTGGCTGATCCCACCGATGGCCATATCATCTTCGATGACGGCGAAGGAGAACCCACGGATATCGCCACACTGTCGGGAAAGTCCCTGAAGGGCTTCAGGAAGAAAGCGCAGATGATCTTCCAGGATCCCTACGAGTCAATGAACCCGCGACGGACCGTATTAGACACTATCGCCGAGCCGCTAAAAACTCAGAAAATCGGCGGCCCTCTTGAGCGTCTCGACAGTGTGTCCAGGATCTTGGAACTGGTGGGCCTGACGCCGCCTCGATCGTTCCTCTTCAGGCATCCACACGAACTGTCCGGCGGTCAGCGGCAACGCGTTGCTATTGCGAGGGCGCTGGTTGTGGAGCCGAAGTTCGTCGTTGCCGACGAGCCAACATCTATGCTGGATGTATCAGTCAGGACGGGTGTGATGCGCCTGATGGGAGACCTCGCCGGCCGCCTTGGAGTCAGCTATCTGTACATCACGCACGATCTTGCGGTTGCGCGATACATGTGCGATCGAATAGCGGTAATGTATCTCGGTAAGATCGTTGAAATAGGAAACACTGAGGACGTTCTGCAGAACCCGCGCCATCCTTATACCCGCGCTCTGCTCTCCGCAGTACCTGTGCCAGACCCAAGTGTCGTACGTCCCCCGGTGGACATAAAAAGCGGTGTGTCAGTTCCCATTGACCCGGAGGCTCGCTGCCGCTTCTTCGACCGCTGCCCAATAGCCGATAACTTCTGCCGAGACAACGACCATCCTCCGCTTGAGGGCGATGACTCTGGCCATTTGGCTGCTTGCTATAAAGCCTAGTCAGGTTGTCATAAGAATGACGCTTGGCAGGTGATGGCATCAGGTGGATTCAGGAAGTGTCAGCAAATCTGGGCATGACCTTAGTTGCGAAACGTTCCAGATTCTGGAGTGTCTTACGAAGCGGCATTCCGGCGTGTGCGAATTCGACCAGCAGGTAGCCGAGGTTGCACACCTCTTGTAGTTCCTGAATCTTTTCCACGATGTGGTCGGGTGGGCCGACCAGCAGCGTACGAGGTTCTAGAAAGTCCCAGTCCAACTTCACGTCGTCGTCCAACTCTTCACCCGGGTTCGTGAAGACTTGCCTTCCACGGAATGGATCATTGAATATGAACGCCGACATAATACCTGCTTCGGCCTCGCGGCGCGCTTCTTCCATCGAGGATGCGACGAAAGTGGAGCGCATAACTGCCTGATCTTCGCCCAGACTGAACTGGCGGCCCTCCAGACTGGATCTCACCTCAGCATAAAGTTCCATACGCTGCCTTATTCTGCGGGCAGGAGGCTGCCAGTAGCATGCCTTCAGGCCCATCCCGGCTGCCGTTGAAACCGAGCGGTCGGTGGACACGGTCATCCACAGTGGAGGATGAGGTTTCTGATATGGTCGTGGCGTGACCCTCAGCTTGGTAACCCGATCACCAACTTGCCATGCCGGATTGGAGGGGTAGGACGGATGGGAGAAGACAGTGCCTTCCACGGGGAAGCTATAATTTGCGCCTTGGTGAGAGAAATATTCCTCTGACCATATCTTGCGAACAATGTCCACCGTCTCGCTGAATAGTTCTCTGTTCTCCTTGTCTTTGCGCGGGTCGGCATTGGGATGGAACTGGAGGCCCTCATAGGGCCAGATGCCACGACCGAATCCTACTTCGATTCTGCCTCTAGTCATGTTGTCGAGAATCGCCAGGTCCTCTGCCAGCCGAATCGGGTGCCACCAGGGGACAATGTTTGCCATCTGTCCGATGCGAATCGTAGATGTCCGCGCTGCCAGGTCCGCGCCAAGCAGGATCGCATTCGGAATGTCGCCCACTCCGTAGGGTCCGAAGTGGTGCTCGCCCAGCCACATCGCTTCAAATCCAAGTTCTTCGGCCAGAATTGTCTGCTGCCTGAGATTGTCCAGCATGTCGGCGGAGTTGGTTGCCTCTCCTGCGGACGCCGCCACCGTTGTGAACGCTGCAAACTTCATAGTCGGACCTCCCTCCCAAAGAACATATACTAATTCCAGCTTAGCAGATGTCGAGTGAGCGTCCCGATACCCGGGCACAATACTCGCTCTGCTGAGCAATATCACGAGGGCTAACATGGCGTTCCTGCAGCCTGTACGCAATCTAGGTGGTTTTCGTAAAGAATTTGCCGGCCACTTTCTGTACGAAATTCTGTCCCATAATCTTGTAGCCTTCTGCGTTGGGGTGAAGATCATCGGGCAGCAGGTGGGCAAGGTCCGGACCGAAAAGTTCCAGACCGTTGACGTAGTACAGGTTGGAGTCTCCCTGGTCTCTCATAGCTTGCACAGCCTCCGCCACTTCCTGCCTCATCTCATCGAGTGTGAATCCCACAGCATTGCGAGTATTTTCGCGCGGAGGCGAGAAGATGGGAGAAATGATCACGAAGGGCGTGTTCGGGTGTTTCTCCCTTACTATGTGAACGAAGCCGATGATCGCCGACTGGAAGGTACGGGGGCTGAGGCTCTCAGAGCCGTAGATGTTGATCCCGACTTTCATTGACAGGAAGTCTGCGGGCAACTCCCGCATCATTCGGGCAACCATAGGCTCAAGGTGACAATTGCCCCCATAACCTAGACAAGTCAGGTTCAGGCCGTGCTCCCGTGCTGCAATCGCAGGCCAAGTAAAACTTGGACTCGCGGCAGCACGGCAGTGCGTGATGGAGCTGCCGTATGTGACCCACTTAGGACGGGTGTCATCGTAGGGCGTGATGGTCGCGTCGTCGGAGAAGCCGAGACTACGGAGGCGAAACTCCCTGTGCTGAGGCAGCCATATCTCAACAAGCTTATCCCCAGTGGGAAGCCCGTCGAATCGGAAGGACTTGAGCCCGGAAAGCTGCACTGAACCGCGATACTCGCCATTGCAATACAGGTCTATGCTGCTGCAATCTTCCTCGGAGTCTGTGATTGGATCTATGTGACCAATGATAAAGTCGGTGTCGGTACGGAAGGAAATCCTTACGCCTGCAGGCATTGCTGCGCGTTCCCGCAGGGCATCCGGTGGGAACAGGCTGAGTTGCTCGTAGGGTATCCGCCAATCGGTCGAATCGTCAAAGGATATTGCTCCCTGCCAGCTTAACCTCGGATCGGTGGGCCTCGCTTGCTGCGTCATCTGATAACCCTCCTATACTTGAGTCAGTAAACTTACCTCTATGGAAGCGTACTTGCACGCAGCAAAGGCTGCACAGTGGACGATATCCTAGCTGCCGGGTGGACGGAAGGCGACCGTTCGTAGGACGGCATCGTCGATCGATTCTGGAGTCATGAGCACCGTTGTCTTGATGCTGCCGGCGCCGGACGCTCCAACGGTAAGAGATGCTGCCGTTGCCGCCTCGTCGTCGGGAAGGTCGACGATCATGTACAGGTCATTGTCTCCGAAGGCGTAGTAGAACGTCTCCAGACTTCCTCCCACACTCGCAAACAGTTGTTCAACCGCTTCTCGTCGACGCGTACCGCCTTCCTTCAGCAGGCCCTCTAGACCCTCTTTCGTATAGGAAACCTGAAACAGGAATTTCGCCATTTCTGTCCTCCAGATGTATCAAATTCGCTCCGCCGACCGGCCGGTGGCTTATGCGGGCTGATGCCTCACAAGGAAGTCTCGTACCTGGTTAATCGTCGATGCCAGCGTATCCTCGTCTTCCTTCCAAGGGTAAGCTGTAACCTCTGCCTTGGGCGCCAGGTCCACCATTGCCATTGCCGCTTCGAGGGAGTGCGAGGGTGTGTCGTCGGGCATGACGAGCAATGGCGTCTGGCAGGATCGTGCAAAATCCCGCGACACACAGTACATGAAGTCAGGCTGGATGCGGTATAGATTGTGAAGGTACTGGTCCACGACTTCCATCGTGACGTCCGGTCGGTTGGCGCACAACTCAGGTCCCCACAGGTCGTGCCCGGAGTCGTACATGGAGTCGGGTGTCGCGCTGGCATGGCCGACGGGCTGGCAGAGTACGGCAGCGGCGACGCGTTCCGGCGCTCGTTCAATGAGTTTCATAGCGAACGGGCCGCCTATGCAGTAGCCAATGAAGAAAAATTTGTCTATGCCCAGATGATCCATCAAGCCTAGCTGGTCGTCGGCGAATGCTCCCCACGGATCATCAACCTGGACTGGGCCGGTGGACTGCCCGCCATTCGCGTTGCGCTGGTCCATTGTGATGCAGCGGAAATCGTCCTTGAAGACTTCCATCGCGTTGAACACCTGCCCGGGCCATCCGTTGATCGTGGAGTTCAAGCCTCCGCCTGGGGTTGCCAGCAGGGGGAAGCCGGTCCCGACCTCCTCGTACTGGATGCGAACATCTCCCTTTGTGTAAAACGGCATTGCGCGTTCTCCTTGTTAAAGTTTATATCGGGGTGGTAAAGCAGATTGTATCTTGGGGAGCGGTGGTGTCAAGGGAGACGAGAGGCCGTCAAACTCTCTCGCCATTTCTGTCAGGCACGGAATACGAAGGCAGGCGTAAGTCTGCACGGTAAGACCTGGCAAAGCGATATGAAGTGTTACTCGATGTGCCGTTCGCCTGCGAGTCGTGCCGCCGCACATCCCTGCCATCTGGCGCAATCCGCTGAAGACGGCATTCTGTACGATAGAACAGATGGGTCTCGTTATTGAAGTATCTGCGTCGATATTACGCCTCACTGTGAAATTGAGGCGTCAGTTTTCGACCCGAACCGTGACGATGTCCAGCCCGTGATACTTCTGATGGCGCACAGATGAGGCGTAGTGTCGCAGTAGCCGGAACGACATCTCACGGTCATCGACAGCCTCATCCTCTTCGTCTAGGTACGCTAGGCGGTCGCCCAAGTTCTGCTCGTCCCACAGGACAGAGATGAATTCCAACTCCACCGCTTTCCCGTCCGGACGTGCGACGATCATCAGGCGGGGCGTCCTGCCATCAGTATCGCCGGCTTCATATTCGTTGCTGGGTTGCAGCAAACTGGATAGCGCTTCCTCCCCAGCAGAGCGCAGGCGCTCGGTCGATGCCTCACTCCACTCCATCTGCTCAGCAACTTCCTTGACAAACTCGTCGATCTGATGCAATTCAGACATGTCTAGTTGAGCTTCCAACCGTCTGGGTCGCGTGCTCGTCAGGTTCAGGAAGACTGTCAGAGCTATCGCGGTTGCCGCTCCAACTGTGATGCCGTTGCCAAGTAGTGTTCCCCACGGGTGCCCTATCAGGTCGGCAAGAATATTCTGCTGTTGAAGCCCTGCACCAACCGCGAATGACACACCCACTATCAGGGACTTCTGAACGTCTAACCCGTCCCGCGTTATTGTCTGCAATCCTTCGACAAAAAATATCCCCAGTGCAGTCAGAAGAAACGCACCCATCACAGGGCTGGGAATAGTGAGCAGCGCGCCAGTCAACTTTGGAATCAAAGCAAGAGCCAAAAGTATAATAGCTATGGCGTATCCGACATTGCGGGCAGCCACTCCCGTCATATTGACGACTGATGCCGTGAACGACGAATATGGTGAAGGGGGAGGAGTTCCAGCGAGGCCGGAGAGCACAACGCCTAGTCCGTTCGCATAGAGCGAGCCTTGAAGCAGCCGGAAATCGGTCATCCGTGGTCTGCGCCGTGACACCCGCTGAATCACCGTATTATCGCCAATTCCCTTGATTGCCTGTACCAGTGTCACAATCAGGAACATAGGCAGCATCGCCCAGAAGCTCGCGCCCGGCGTCAGGTCCAGGCCGGGGAAACCGACTTGCGGGATACCAACCCACTTTGCCGAGTACAACCGCTCCAGGTCGTACACTCCCAGCAAAGCAGCGGTAACGCAGCCGGTCGCGAATCCGATTAGCATCGACCACGGGCGGAGGCGAGGTGGAGCGCGCATCACCAGTCCGGTAGATACAATGAGCGTTACCGTTGCCACGCAAGGTCCTGCGAATGACGATGCACCGGCCGGTACGTCCTTGAATCGCTCCAGGGCGATTGGAATTACCATCACGGCTATCAGCATTAGAACTGTGCCCGACACGGTTGGCGTAATCACACGCCGCAACTGTGGAAGCCAAGTCGCCACCAAGAGGAAGAACACCCCTGAAACGACCATCAGGCTTGCCAGCATCCCAGGCCCGCCCTCGTCCAGTGCAATAACCGACAACGCGATGTAGTTGGGTGTGACTCCTACGACGACCATGTGCCCGGCGCCTAGCCGACCAATTCGGGAAGATTGCAGGGCAGTGACTATCCCTACAATTATCAGCGCGGCAAACACCGCCCAAGTGAGATACGCCTCACCTTGTCCGGTCGCCAGGACAGTGATGACAACTATGGATAGTGCCGGCGGCAATACCAGCATAATGCCCTGCAGTCCTACGACGAAAGAGGGCAGTATCGAGTACTTTTCCTCGGGCTCATACTGGACGTGGTCATTCATCTGAGTCGATGCCACATGAGATCTCCGATAGAGGATTCTTAATGTCTCGGTTCGCCGCTGTCAGGACATACTCAGACGGCATCGCAAGGCATGCCCTGTGCTTCAGATAAACGTCATTAGGCGCAAGTTGAAATGAGGCAAAACGCAAAGAGCCCGAGTTGCAGGCACGTCCTTTCGCATATTCGGAAGACACCGATTTACTCGGCTCTCACGCATGACTCAGCCGGGAACCTAGCCCTATGCCCCGCGAGTGTCTTCCTGGCCCCACAGGCGAGACGGCGTCTAATATTGAGGCACTTGGACCTCTACACTTCACCTTAACTCTTCGAAGATGGGCCGCAGACTGGCCCTTCCCTCTGCCTGTTCCTCAGTATCCTGCGCCTCGTAGATCGGCCTCTCTTCATCCAGGTCAATCCACAAGTTGTACAATTCACCGGTCTCGTAGAGTTTCCAGTGGTTGTCACGGACAAAACGGATTTTAGTGGCAGAGACGGAGGAACGCGGGTTCATCGGCTCGAAGTGGAAGAACATCCACTCTCTCGGGTTGCCGGACTCGCCCCTGAGCTGAGGGTAGAACGATCTCCCATCTACCAGATAGTCATCAGGAAACTCCAGCCCGGCTGCTTCCATCATTGTCGGCAGGAAGTCAGTCGATTCGACCATGTCTCTGTTCACGACACCGGCAGGAATCGTGCCGGGCATACGACAGATGAGCGGCACATGCGTGCCCCGGTCGTTCGTTCTGCCCTTGCCACCGCAAATCTCGTTGTGCTCGTGGAACATCGAACAGACGTCATGGGGACTGCCGTTGTCGCCGAGGTATAACACCAGCGTATCTTCGCCGAGACCCTGCTCGTCTAGATAGTCCATGAGCCTGCCGATGACCTTATCGTGGTATTCGACCATGTCTTTGTAGAAGCGCGGGTCGTCGCCCCAGGAGCCTTCCTCAAGCTCTGCCCAGGTCCTCCCGCCGAGCGTCCTGTTTGAGGGCGGGTCGAAGTCGTCCCACTCTGGGCTGTCCGGCGTAGGTTCATGGGGCTTGTGCGTGGCTGCCATCGACCAGTACACGAAAAAGGGGGTGTCGTCATCCTTCTTGCGCTCGACGAAGTCGATAATGTAGTCGCAGAAGATATCCTCGCCGTACTTGCCCTCCGTATCGTCTCTGAATTTGCCGTTCTCGTAGATAATGGGATTCTTATAGCGGGATCCTTTGTCCTCGGTGTGGTGCGCGTGCCAGACGCAGAACTCGTCGAATCCAGCATCCTCTATCTGCTGACCCTTGGAGCGCATCTCAGGCACCTCGTCGGGCGGGTTATAGGAGTAGAGCTGCCATTTCCCAGATATGCAAGTGTTGTATCCGGCGTCCGAAAACAGGTGTCCGAAAGTTACCTCGTCGGGCTTTATCAGACCGAACCCAATGTAGTTGCGGAAGTTGTACTTGCTCGTCATCAGGGATAGGCGCGTGGGTGTGCACAACGGCATCACATGCGCCTCCTCGAATCGCATTCCCTCCTCTGCCAGACGGTCGATTCTCGGCGTGGCGTAGGAAGTGCCTCCGTTTGCTCCGATGACCTCGTATCCAAGGTCGTCGGACATTATCAGGATTATGTTGGGCTTCTTATCGGGCATTTTCCGCTCTCCCTGTCTGTTGTCGAATCCAGATGTAAGTGTATATGAGCCGGTCACTGATTATCAGCCGCGGCGCCGGATTACCTGCTCTCCGAAGTCTGCGATCAACTCACGCGCCGCCTGGCGTGTCACACCCGCCAGCGCCACGTTGTTGACGCCCATAGCCTCCAAGGCGTCCAGCTTCTCGATTACTTCGTCTGCAGTGCCGCTAAGCGTGCGACCGACCAGGTCATCCGAAATGAAACGCTCCTCGCCTTCCTTCAGGTACACGTAGTGTCCTTCGTGGACATCGAGGTATCGTCTGTCGTCAGGCGTAGGATTCGCGCGGTTATCACCGTATTCTCGGACGTACCGGTCGTACTCCTCAGCGAGTCCCGGGTTGCTCATTCCAAGGTTTGAGCCTGGCCCAAAGTCGCGCTCCCACATAGCGTGTATGCCCGGGATTAGCGTCGGCCCCACGTTCCTGATCACGCGCTCGCTAGACAGCGACTCACCTTCCCTGAGAACGCACCCCGATGCGAGCATTGTCACGTAAGGCTTTGCGCCATGTCCGCCGAACTCATCGAAGCTGTTGCTGTTCGCTTCCGCCGCAGCCATCACCCTGGGCAAGCCGTCGGGAACGCTATCGCTCCTAGCGGTCGTTATCCAACCATCCCCAATCTCCCCTGTGATTTTCTGACCGCGCGGGCCGTTGGCAGCTAGCATCACGGGGATGGGGTCTTCAATGTTGAAGAACTCGTCGCGTCCTGAGTTGGATTTGGAGTGGATCAGCCGTATCCATCGCTCCCGGCTGCCCTCTCGCAGCAGCACGTCTTCTCCGGCGAGCAGCCCCTTGACCTGCAGTGCGTACTCCTCGAAGTCGTCCATTCTCATCGCGGGGAGGCCCATGGTGTTCCGACCGGTATAGCCGGTTCCAAGTCCAACGATCACCCTGCCCGGCGCGACCCTGTTGATTGACGCCGCTGCTGCTGCCGTGACGGGCGCAAGCCTGTTGCTCGGTATTGCGACCAGCGTCCCCAGCTTAATGCGTGTGGTGTGCTGCGCTGCTAGTGCCATCGTAGCCCATACGTCGGAGTAAATGAGCTGGGAGTCGAAGAACCAGGCGTGTGTGAAACCGGCCTCCTCAGCCGCTTTCACCTCGCGCCAAGCTTCTATATATGAAGGAATGCCTATTCCATAATCCATTGGATACGCTATTCTCCCTATGAGCAATTGAATTCACACTCATCACTGCCGCCAACAGCACCCAGTCCTTTTGACGCCTGATGCGCCTCTGCTCTTGGAAAGTGCTGTGAGTAACGGAGCGGGTCTACCGATATACCGACAAGAGCATATGCCGAAGGCCCATGGTTATCAGTTCGACAGCATCCCCCTTTCAACAATTTCCGCATGCTACGGTCTGTTGAAAATTGTGTCAACGCTGAGGTGGTAATGGGGGCCGCTTGTAGCTACTCACCTTACGTGAGACTCCGGTCCAATTTGCTCGTAAGCCTGCTTACGACGATGCTGCCATACTAGCCCGTTTTCGACTTCCGGAGCTGAGAATGAAGCCCTCATAACCGTTGTCCGCTATGTCACAGCACTTTCTACGGTAAGTGCCGATGCCACCGGCGTAAGGCATGAAAACGCGGGGCTTTCCAGGAATGTTCGCGCCCAAGTACCACGAATTCGCAAGCATAAACATCGTTGGTTTCGCAACCTCATTCACATGGGAAACCCATTCGGTCTCAGCATCGACGTCAGCCTCGGCTGTCTCGATCCCGCGTTCGCGCAGAAACTCGATGAAATCAGAAATCCATTCGATGTGCTGCTCAATGGCAACCGGCATATTACTGAGAACGGACGGGCTGCCCGGCCCCGTTATCATGAACATATTTGGGAATCCTGCGACCTGGATGCCAAGATATGTCCTGGGCCCGTCTGTCCACTTTTCCTTTAGCGTCAGACCGTTCCTCCCACGGACATCCATCTTCAAGAAACTGCCTGTCATCGCGTCAAAGCCGGTAGCGAAGACGATGATGTCAAACTCAAACTCTTCGTGCTCGGTCCGAATCCCAGTCGGCGTTATCTTTTGAATTGGCGTGTTGCGGATATCCACTAGCTCAACATTTTCGCGGTTGTATGTCTCGAAGTAATCGGTGTCTATAAGAGCACGCTTCGACCCATAAGGATGGTCCATTGGCAGAAGTTTCTCGAGTGTTTCGGGATCCTTCACAATTTCCCGTATCTTGGACCGGATGAACTCGGCGGCGGTGTCGTTCGCCTTAATATCGGTGCGGATGTCTTTGAATGTTCCGTGTATGAATTGCATCCCACCGTTATCCCAGGCGGCATCATACGTCCTCTGGCGCTCCTCGGCTGAGACTTCTAAGGCCGAGCGCTCGCTGAAATCGACCGGGAAGCCCGATTTTGACCACCTTGCCTTCTCCAAGATCTCATCGTAGTTGGGCTTCACCTCTTCTTCGATGAACCTGCGGTCCACGGTTTCGTGACGGGCAGGAATGGAATATTGCGGCGTTCGTTGGAAGACTGTCAGGCTCTTAGCTTGTTCAGCGATCACGGGTATTGCCTGTACTCCGCTCGAACCCGTGCCGATGACGGCGACGCGCTTACCGACGAAGTCCACTCCTTCGTGAGGCCAACTGCCGGTGTGGTACCAGTCTCCCTCGAAGGAGTCACGCCCGGCAATCTCCGGGACGTTGCCCGTCGAGATGCATCCGACACCGGTAATGAGAAACTGTGCCGTAACGCAATCGCCCTGATCCGTCTCGATTTGCCAGTGGTTTTGGTCTTCGAGAAACTTCGCGGAGATTACCCGGGTTTTGAGCTGGATATTGCGGCGTAGGTCGAATCGGTCCGCAACGTGGTTGAGGTAGGATAGTATCTCCGGCTGCTCGGGATATTTTCCGCTCCAGTTCCAGTCCTGCAGTAGCTCCTTTGAGAATGAAAAACAGTAAACGTAGCTCTCGGAGTCACACCGTGCGCCGGGGTAGCGATTCCAATACCAGGTTCCACCGACGCCATCACCCGTCTCATAGACTTGGACAGACATTCCGAGTTCGTCTCGCAGCCGACGGAGCATTCCCAAACCCGCGAAGCCAGCACCAATTACAACCGCATCAAAGTCCAAGTGTATCTCTGAGTTAGTCGACATCTTTCGTTCTCCTGGTACTACTTCGTCCCGCAGGATACTGGTAACTGTAGCCATGCAGCTTGAGCTCCGTGCGCCCTCACGATAGGCGCAATGACCGCATTTGAAGCCTTCTGGATACCGCACTCGGCGTGGGCATCTATTTCCAAGTTCCGATGATTTAAGTCAACACAGCCTATTTCAGATTCAATTCTCTATAGCCGCTTCGTGCTACTTCTTCGCAGCGGCGTCTGTACGATGGCTGACCACCCGAATACATGCCGACGATTCGCTTCTGTCTGCCGTCTAGATTGATGTTGACGCCGGTCTGCCACGAATCAACCTCATTTCGGAGCAGGTCCTTTCCCTGTTCCACCACATAATCATGCCATTCATCCTGTGCCACCACGCTGGCTTCGGCGCGGGTAAGTCCAAGCTCATTCATGTGCCTTATGAGTTCAGTTACCCAGTTCACCTGATATTCAATGGAACGCGGGTTGTTTCCTGCCAATGCGTGGGGCCCGATTATCATGAACATGTTGGGGTAGCCATTGGTCTGAATCCCCAGGAAAGTTGCGAGCTCCTTTTCCCATTGTTCCTTCAGACTGTGCCCTTTGACGCCACGTATATCTATCCTGTTATAGCTTCCGAAAATCGCGTCGAATCCCGTCGCGTAGATAATGAAGTCGAACTCGAACTCCTTCTCAGAAGTAAGGACTCCGACCTCCGTGATTCTCTGTATCGGAGTCTCGCTGATGTCTATGAGTTCAACATTATCCTGATTGTAGGATTCGAAGTATCCGGTCTCCAGGGGCACCCGTTTTGTCCCAAAGCCATGATCCTTTGGAATTAGCTTCTCCGCAGTCGCGGGGTCATTCACACGCCCTCGTATCTTGTCAGCAATGAAATCGGATATGGCCCTGTTGGCCCTGGGGTTGGTCAATATGTCCTTGAAATTGCCCTGCCAGATTCCAAAGCCCGGACTGGCGTACAACCTCTCCCAGAATTCGTAACGCTCTTCCTCAGACACATCGAATGTATTCCTGGGATCGACATCATGTATGAAACCCGCCGCAGTCCGAGTGCAATGCTCAAACAGTTCGTCGTAGCCGGCTCTGATGGCATCCATCTCGTCCGGCTCAATTTTCGAGTTGTGGAGCGGAGCAGACCACTCCGGTCGAAGCTGGAATACGGTGAGGTGTCCGACATTCTTCGCGACTTCCTGGATTGTCTGAATACCCGTCGCCCCCGTGCCGATAACCCCCACCCTCTTGTCGCTGAAGTCCACCGGCGAGTGAGGCCAGCGAGATGTGTGAAATGACTGTCCACTGAAGGACTCGATTCCCTCAATTTTGGGTAGCGTCGGCTGGGAAAGGATGCCGACGCCCGTAATCAGGAACCTGCTCCTGTAGGTACTTCCATCCGCCAGTCCGACTTCCCAGCTCCGGGTATCCTCATCATAGGTGGCAGACTTAACGTCACTCGAAAATTGAACATCCTTCCGAATGTCAAACTTATCAGCTACGTACTGCAGATATCGCAGTATTTCAGGTTGTGAGGCGAATCGTTCAGACCAGTCCCACTCGTCAAGCAATTCTTGCGAAAAGGAATATCCGTAGGAATAGCTCTCCGAATCAAACCGTGCGCCCGGGTAACGGTTCCAATACCAGGTGCCTCCCACATCTGTCCCTCTTTCAAAGACCCGGACATTGAATCCCGATTCCCGCAGCTTGTATAACTGGTATATGCCTGAAATCCCAGCTCCGATAATGATTGCATCGAAATCGAGATCAGCATTCGAAGGGATCATATTCAGAACTCCACTTGGATTCATCTATTGAAAGGGAACCAAATGAGGACCTAGAGGTTAGTCTTAGGTTGCGGGCACCCTGATTCACTGGAATTATACCTCAACGCCATAGGCTGTTAGCCATAGGCAGGTGCTTGGCGACATTTTCACGCGCCAGCAAAAATATCGTTGGCGATGTCCATCGCGCCTCGCGCGAACGGGATTCCGGCGTACAGCGTCATGTGGCCGAACACCTCGATAATCTGATCACGCGTCAACCCTATGTTCAACGCGCCATTGATATGGCTCCGCAGCGGTCCCTCCCGACCAAGAGCGGCCAGACATGCCATCGTGCAGATGCAGCGGCTGGTGAGATCAAGCCCGGGGCGGGTCCAAGTCGCACCCCAGTAATATTCTCCGGTGATCCTGTTCAATTCCGTTTCAGCTTCCGTCTGTGCGTTCGTCCGCGTTCTGGGACTGTTGCCCATGTAGCTAAGCCGGAACTCCTCGCCTCGCTGGAACAGGCTTTCAGGTTCTTCGCTGCTATCGTGGACCCGCGCCGGAGTGAAGTCTATCCCCCGCTCATCAAAGACTTCTTTGCATATTGTCAGCGCCTGTATGCCTGCCGGCGCTCCACCGTACCAGGTGTCGTGAATGATAAGCTCAACGAGCTGATCCGGGGTCAGTCCTACGTTCAATGCGTTGCCTAAGTGACGCTTCAACTGCACTTCCCTGTTCATGACAATGAGGCATGACAGGGTGATCATCTCCCGTTGTACCGGCGTCAGCGCCTCCCGCTTCCAGATGGTGCCGAAGAGCGCCTCGCCGGTTATCCTCTCCAGGTCCGGGGCAAGTTCCCAGGCTGCGGGTGAGGATCCTTCGGTGATTTGTCCACCGCCAAACATCCTTCGCGTCTCTCGTCCGCGTTCGTAGCGCTCGTCAAGTTCGCTCATGGTATGCCTCCATAGTGTGTTAACGGGGATTTCAGACGCCGACAGTGTACGGCGGCATCGCTTCGGGCGCAACGACCACAGGATGTTCAACGCCACAGCTATCGTACTTCTGCGCCCTCCGTAGCAGCTGGATGATTCTCTCGCCAGGCTTGCGCGGGCTTGCCTCCATCCCGCTATTGTCGCCATCCAGCCTTTGTAATAAGATGCGCCCAAAGCTTACGGACACAGTTTCACTGGGCCTACGCCTGCCTAGAATAGCTGGAAGCGCGGATATTGCGGCCTATCATGGGGGGCCATTAGTTACATCAGTGGAGGGTAATATGGACGAGGAACGCGACCTTTACATGCTCATGCTCCGGAGAATGATGCTGATCCGCGAGTTCGAGGAGAACGTCAAGCAGCTCGTCCAGCGTGGCGAACTTGTGGGCATGGCCCACTGCTATATTGGCGAGGAAGCCGTAGCCGTTGGAGCCTGCGCCGCCTTGCGGGACGACGACTATATCACCGGGAACCACCGCTCTCATGGCCATCCCATATCCAAGGGCGGCGACGTGCGGCGCGCAATGGCCGAGCTTCTCGGCAAAGCCACCGGCTACTGCAAGGGCAAGGGCGGATCAATGCACCTTGCGGACTTCGATATTGGGATTCTTGGCGAGTCCGGAATCGTCGCTTCGGCGCTTCCGGTCGCCGTCGGCGCGGCTATGGGCAGCAAGATGCAGGGCAATGACCGCGTGGTTGTCGCCTTCTTTGGGGATGGCGCCAGCAACCAAGGCGCGTGTCACGAAGCCATGAACCTGGCATCAATCTGGAAGCTGCCCGTCATCTTCTTGTGCGAGAACAACCAGTACGCGGTGACCACCAGCTTCAAGGAGTCTGTCGCCGTGGAGAACATATCAGACCGCGCAATCGCGTACGACATGCCCGGTATACTCGTGGACGGACAGGATGCGATGGCCATGTACGAGGCGACCACAGAGGCGGTCAGAAGGGGGCGCGCGGGCGAGGGGCCCACTCTCATTGAGGCGCGCACCTACCGATACGAAGACCATTCCGAGGGACTGGTCCGCATTCTGCGCGAGTCGTACCGGACAGATGAAGAGGTAGATGCATGGCGCGAGCGCGACCCCATTGATGTCCACTCCCAGTGGCTCGTCGATCAGGAGATAGCTTCGCAGGAAGAGATCGAAGCGGTCCGGCAGGACGTGGCGGATACGATCGCTGAGGCACTGCAGTTTGCGCGGGAGAGTCCGTACCCGGAGATGGACGACCTTCTCAACGATATGTACGCCGACCCCCTGCCCGTGTACAACTAGATACAAATAGCGTGACGCTAACTGAAATCGCAGGAGAGATGTGCCATGCCTGAGATAACCTACGCAGATGCGCTAAACGCCGCTATCAAAGAGGAGATGCGCCGCGACGAGAAAGTATTCATCATGGGCGAGAGCATTCGCGGTGGCATATACGGTGTTACCGGCGGCCTCTCCCAGGAGTTCGGCGACCGCGTCATCGACACTCCGCTGTCCGAGAACGGCTTTATGGGCGCAGCGGTCGGCGCTGCCGCCGTAGGCATGAGGCCCATTGTCCAATCGCTGTCCAGCTTCCTCTGGGTGGCAATGGACCAGCTCATCAGCCAGGCCGCGAAGATGCGCTTCATGTTTGGCGGCCAGGTGAGCCTGCCCGTTGTGTACAGGTGCGGGATGATCTACGGTGCCAACAGCGCCGCTCACCACACCGATAGGCCGTACCCGATGCTCATGAACATGCCGGGCCTGAAGATAGCAATACCCACCACACCGGCTGACGCAAAGGGACTGCTCAAGACTGCAGTACGTGACAACGACCCAGTCATGTTCTTTGAGGACAACAACCTAACCGGGACACGCGGCGAGGTAGATGAGGACGACGATTTCACCATTCCGTTCGGTGTTGCCGACATCAAAAATGAAGGCTCCGATGTTACAGTGGTTGCTCTGGCGGGCATGCTGCGACGGGCGATGGCTGTCGCCGAGGCGCTGGACGAGGAGAACATCTCCGTTGAGGTGATCGACCCGCGCACCATAGTGCCTCTGGACACCAGGACCATACTTGATTCGGTCGAGAAGACCGGCAGGCTGGTCATAGTGGACCCCGCGCACAAGAGCTGCAGCGTCGCGTCTGAAATCTCGGCGATGGTCGCTCAGGATGGCTTCTGGAGCCTACAGAGTCCGATCCAGCGAGTTACGAGCATGGACTGCCACTTCCCCTTCAGCCCGGCGCTGGAGTCCGAGGTCTTCCCCAACGAGGAAAAGATCACCGACGCCATTTATGCAACGCTGGAATAGCGGACGCTGTCGCGTGCTTCGCCGGGGATTGACTGGAGGATTCTGATGGCTACGAACGTGCTGCTCCCCCAGTGGGGCATGAACATGGAGGACGGGACGCTGACCAGGTGGCTCGTCAGCGAGGGCGACGAGATCGCCGAGGGGCAGCCGATGGTCGAGGTCGAGACGGCCAAGATCAACTCGGAACTGGAGTCCCCAGCTTCCGGCGTCGTGTACCACATCATGGCTGCCGAGGGTTCGCTGGTTAAGGTCGGCGCACTGGTGGCAGTCATTGGAGAACCGGGCGAGAACCCGCCTCGGCCCGATCCCGACGCGGTGGCGCCTGCTGGCGCTCGGCGACCTAGACGGCGGAGGGATGCAAGGCCCACGGGAGCGACAGCCCGACAGGTAACGCCGGTGGCGAGACGCCTTGCCCGCGACAACGACATCGACTTAGACAGCGTCAACGGCACGGGGCCTCGCGGTCGCATCACCGAGCAGGACGTGCGAGACGCAATCGAGGCGAGGCAGAGCAGGCCGCGCGCGCAGGTTGTCCCGCGGGCGAGGATGCTGGCTCGGCAGGAGGATTTAGACCTAGCGGATGTTACCGGCTCAGGGCCGAGCGGACGCATTACGGTTGCCGATGTGGAACGTGCCATAGGCGAACGGGACGCCGGGGCAGCGCGCGCCGAGGCGGTGGGAGAGGTGGTGCCGCTGACCGGACTTCGCAAGATAATCGCTGACCGCATGACCATGAGTGTCAGCACGATGGCGCAGGTAACGCTTTCCACAGAGGCCGATGTCACCGAGCTGCTGGAACTCCGGGAGTCGCTGGTCGCGGAGTGGCGGCCGCACCGCATCCGTCCGCTGGACCTTGATCTGATAATCGCGGCGGTCGCGCGGTCGCTCAAGGCGCATTCGAGGCTCAACGCTCACCTGGTTGATGGCGATGTGCTGCTGCTCAAGGAAGTCAACATCGGCGTCGCGGTGGCTGTTCCGGACGGTCTTGTTGTGCCGGTGCTTAAAGGGGCCGACTCGCTGGGCCTGCTGGACATCGCAAGGCAGATACGGACGCTTGCGGACAAGACCCGGAAGAACGCGCTTGGCGTCGATGACATGACGGGCGCGGGGTTCACGGTTACCGCGCTTTCCAACTACGACATCGATGTGTTCACGCCGATCATAGACCCGCCGCAGGTGGCGATCCTGGGACTGGGACGGGCGATAGAGAAGCCGGTCGTCGTGGACGGCGAGATTGTCGTGCGTTCCATGATGCACCTGAGCGTGACATTCGACCATCGCGCCCTAGACGGCGTGCCAGTCGCGGAGTTTATGCGGACTCTGAAGGCGAGCATGGAGTCGCCGGGGGAGCTAGTCTGATCGCGCTGACTTAGAATCTTCTATTCGGAACTGTCTCGACTGAGCGCGGCTTAATGCAGGCTTGAAGTGGGACAGCCGGGGAACCGGTGAGTGGTGGGCGATGGAGGACTCGAACCTCCGACCTCTTGCGTGTAAAGCAAGCGCTCTAACCGTCTGAGCTAATCGCCCTTGTGGTGGGTGGGCGTCGGGCCGGTGTAAGTGACGCGGATGGGCTTCGAAAAGAAGGGAGTGGCGCGCTTGGCGGGACTCGAACCCACGGCCTCAGCCTCCGCAGGGCTGCGCTCTATCCAACTGAGCTACAAGCGCTTGAAATGGGACTCCTGACGGTGTGCGGAATTGGGCTGGTGCCGAAGGAGGGATTCGAACCCACACATCCGTAAGGATACTACGTCCTGAACGTAGCGCGTCTTCCGTTCCGCCACTTCGGCACTTTTCTGACTTACGGCGAGTACGCACGTCTCGCCCGTTCGCCGCAAAGGTGGTGGGCGATCCAGGACTCGAACCTGGGACCTCTTGCGTGTGAAGCAAGCGCTCTAACCAGCTGAGCTAACCGCCCTGGATGTACACCGTACACTCTCACAAGCCTAGCGAACCCTAAAATTATATCAGAAAAGGCAGGTTGTGAGAATAGTGGCTTCACGGCGCGGAGGTTAACAGGATGGGTCATGGACTGCGGGCGCGCTCGCGGTCCTGTTGCTGTTTTTCTTGCTGTTGCTGGTCGTATTGCCAGGTGTCGAAGCGGGACTCACGGGATATTCGCTCCCGGAGTTCTCGGCGGCTCTCCTTTTCTTGCTCTCGCTTGAGCTGGCGGTTCTTGCGTAGTTCTTCTCGCTCGATGCGGCGATCGTCCATTGCGTCGGGGGAATAGAACTGCTCTAGCCGTTTCTGCTTATTTGCCCGCATCTTGCGCTCGATAAGCTCGTCAGTGCGCTTGTCCCAAATCTCCTGCTGCGCCTGTTCCTTTGCCCACTGCTCGCGCTGCTCTGCAGTCGGAGGGGTGTGCGCTTTGACTACCTCGGGATGGTCGTCAGGCAGGTCCTTGCAGACACATAGGCAGTCGGGGTCACAGGGCGCGTAGAACATCATGAATTCAGGGTCGGGCTGAGCGGGGTTGTCGTAGCAGAGGCGCAGGAGTATCTGTATAGCATCTATCCTGTCCTTGCCCCTTGTGTGCGGCTCGTCGCCCTCCATGATGTCCACGAGGTTTCTGATCATAGAGGCGCCGTCGTGGGTTGCAATTCTGATCTGGCTGACGAGTCTCTTGTTGAGCTTGATGAGTTCATCGGACATGGATGAGCAGGATGGGCAGGATTCTCTTTCGACTTCTTCACCCCCATCCTGACCTTCCCCCATCAAGGAGGAAGGGATGTTATGGGACCCCTTACCCCAACCCTCTCCCGCGGGGAGAGGGGGCTTATGGTCGGCTGTCGAGAATGGCTGGGTGATCGTTCCCTCTGCCGTGCGGGGATGGGACTTCTTTGCCGTGGGTTCTCCTGAGCCGAGCTTGTCCAGGAGCTTCGCTGCTTCGAGCTGGTGCCAGGGGGTGCAGTTTGGGGCGTTGCCTTCCATTATGGAGACTACGCTTTCGATGATGCGCCTGCCGTTGTCGGTTTGCTCGATGACGTGCCGTTTCAGCGACTCTGCGAAGCTGATGTGGGCTGTTTGCTCTTGTGTAGGGTGTTCCAGTTGTGTGACCATATGTTCGCATTATAAGTACAGATGTTCAGGTTGTCAAGGGTAAATTATGGGGCTCGGGGGATTTCCATCACCCCCATCCTAGCCTTCCCCTGTCGAGGGGGAAGGGACTGATCGGCAGGAGTTATGCCCAATTCACCCGAAGAGAAGCACGCGGAACAGTAGTCTAAACACGTCTGGGGTTGTTCAATTCAGGACTGCGAGACCGCGAGAATCACGGGGAAAGTGCGGCAAGGGATTCTTACTTATTTTCCGCCGCGAGGTCTGGCAATGACACATAGGCAATTATCCATTATTATAGACGCAGAGACGCGGCCAAGTGGTGCGGCGTTCCGCGGCGGACTCCATAGGGTGCCGCCGTTCTATCTGTTACTTGAGGAGAGCCTGTTGCAGCAAATTGATACAGCGCGAGGAACCGCCCAACTGATCGTGGATAATGTCAAGCGCGTAATTATCGGCAAGGATAGCGCAATCGAGCTGGGTGTGATCGCGCTTATGTGCGAAGGCCATGCGCTGATAGAGGATGTGCCGGGAGTGGGAAAGACGATGCTGGCAAGAAGCCTTGCCCGCTCGGCGGGGTGTTCGTTCAAGCGCATACAGTTTACACCCGACCTGCTTCCGACCGATGTGACGGGAGTGTCCATCTATAACCAGAGGAGCGGCGACTTCGAATTCAGAGAGGGGCCGATCATTTCTCAAATTGTGCTTGCGGACGAAATCAACCGCGCCACTCCTAAGACGCAGTCTTCTACGCTGGAGGCCATGGAGGAGCGGCAGGTAACGGTAGAAGGGGTGACGCACGCCGTGCCCACGCCCTTCATGGTGATGGCCACGCAGAACCCTATCGAATACGAGGGGACTTTTCCGCTGCCCGAGGCGCAGCTTGACCGTTTCTTCGTGATGATAAGTCTGGGATACCCTTCCATCGAGGAAGAGATCGCGGTCATAGACGGTCAGCGTGCCGGACATCCGATTGAATCCCTGCAGTCCGTGACGACGGCGGACGAGATACAGGAGATGCAGCGCGCCACGCGTGAAGTGTATGTGGACGACCTCATAAAGCAGTACATAGTAACGATAATCAGCGCGACTAGGGACCACGCGGACATCGCGCTGGGGGCTTCGCCGCGAGGCTCGCTGTTCCTGTACAGGGGCGCGCAGGCGTTGGCGCTCATACGCGGGCGCGACTATGCGCTGCCGGACGATGTGAAGGAGCTGATTGTGCCTATCATGAGGCACAGGATCATCATATCGGCGGCAGCGAGGATGCGAGGTGTCGATCCCGGAAATGTCATGAACGAAATTTCCGACAGCATTCCTGTGCCGGGAGCACAGGCACAGGGCTGGTTGAGGAGCTAATATCATTTTCGAGGCAAAGGCTTACCTGCTGGGGAGGTTCTATCTCGTAGTATCGCTATGCGTCGCGACTATCGTTACGGGCGCTGCGACGGGATTCGGACTGTTCTATCGCCTGTTTTACATCTTGGGGCTGACGCTCATACTGGGTTACCTCTGGAACCTGATAAGCATGCGGTCGCTGGAGGTCAGCGTGGACCGGCGGTCGCGGCGCGTGCGGGTCGGGGACGATGTGGAGGAGCGGCTGACGATACGCAATCTGAGCACACTGCCGAAACCGACGCTGGAAGTGGAGGACCTGACGGACTTGCCAGGGTACGCCAGCGGCATGGCGGTCAGCCTTCCGACGAAGGGATTCCGCTCGTGGCGGACGCAGATGCCTGCCCGGAGGCGCGGAGTCTATACGCTGGGGCCCGTGCGTGTGTCCAATACGGACGCCTTCGGAATGTTCCGGCGGGAGCGGTTCTTCTGCGACACAGAGGAGCTGATAGTCTATCCGCGCACGCATTACATACCTGAGTTTGCGATACCTGCGGCGGACCTATCGGGCGACAGTTCGACACGGCGCCGTTCACATGACCTGACGCCACATGCGTCGAGCGTGCGGGAGTATGCTTTCGGCGACAGCATCAGCCGCGTACACTGGGGCAGCACGGCGAGACTGGGACGGCTGATGTCCAAGGAGTTCGACCTGGGGCAGTCGAGCGATGTGTGGATACTGGTTGACCTTCACCGCGATGTGCAGGCAGGGGAACTGGAAGAGAGCACGGACGAATATGCCGTCTCAATCGGCGCGTCGCTGAGCCGCAAGTACCTTGAAGCGGGGCTGCCGGTCGGACTGGTGGCGCAGGGCGATCAGAGGTATTTCCTACCGGCGGACACAGGGACGGGGCAGTTCGACCGCATACTGGAGTTCCTGGCGTTGAGCAAGGCGGAGGGAAGCGTTGCGCTCGAGTCGCTACTGGCTGAAGAGGAGCAACTGTGGGGATACCACAGCTCGCTTGTTGTCATCACACCCTCGAATAGGCCGGACTGGGTTGTCGCGCTGCGGGAGTTGATGCGCCGTCGGGTGCGCGTGGCTGTTGTGCTTCTTGACGGGGTCTCGTTTGACGGCTTCTTCAATACGAGAGATGTTGTGCCGCAGCTTTACACGGCAGGCATACCGCCGTACCTTGTTCGCAAGGGCGACGATATTCCTGTGGCGCTGAGCCGTGTGTTCACGAGCGCGGAGCTGGAGGACGCACAGGAATTGACGGCAACAGAGGTGCGGGTATGAGCACTGAAGCCATAAGGACGGGGACGGTACTGCCGCCGCGCCGGGAAGCGGGGCAACAGGAGCGCCATCGCCTGCTGCAGATTTACGACAGATTCCATCCTGTGCAGGGGTGGGGCAGCTTTGTCATTCTTTTGTTGTCGCTGATGGTCATCGGGCTGTCGGTGGAGGACGGCGCGTGGGTGCCGGTGCCGGGGCTTCAGTCGCTGTTCATTCTGTCCGCGATCGTGGGTGTTGGGCTTGCCAAGGTGCGAATACCGGCGGTATTCCTCCATCCGATTGGGCTTGCAATCGGGGCGGTGCTCATCATTTGGCGAGCGATGGAGCTTTCCGACGAATCCACGGTGCTGGCTGCGCTGCCGGAGATGTGGGGAAGGCTGGATGTCTGGTATGAGGCGGCTACGAATGACGGCATTTCGACCGACCTGCTGCCATTCACAATTGGGCTACTCACGATGGCATGGCTGATAGGGTATATCGGCTCGTTCTTTGCGTTCCGTTACAGCAATGCCTGGGTGCTTGTGGTGATTGGCGGTGTGTTCGTACTCACCAACCTGAGCTTCCTGCCAGCGACGCTGGCGTTTTCCTCGAAGTTCTTCCTGTTCACGCTATTCGCGATGCTGCTGGTGGTGAGGCTGAATGATGTGCAGAACGAGCAGCGGTGGAGGATGCGGGGCATTCGGTTCGAGATGGTGAACGGGTGGCTGACTATGCATGCCGCCATCTGGTTCGGGGTGGTGGTGATGCTGCTGGCTGCGATGCTACCGATGAAGGTCTATGTGTCGCGCGACCTCGCAAACTGGTGGAATACGGCGCGCTCGCCGATATCGAGCTTTGAGGAGGATGTTGCGCGGCTGCTTGCGGGGATACCTTCGCGCAAGAATGTGCCGGGCAGGTTCTTCGGCAAGACGCTACCGTTCATTGGCTCGATTTCATTTGGCGGCGAGGCGGTATTCTGGGCGCACAGCGATTATCCGTCGTACTGGCTGTCCAATACTTACAGTGAATACACATCCCAGGGGTGGAAGGCGGGCGAGACGACGAAGCTGGAGGTGGGGCCGAACACGGTGCCGCCACCGCGACCGGAGTGGCTGAAGCGTGAGGATGTGGAGCAGACCGTACAGCTGAACTTCGACAGCGACAGTTTCCTGGCGGGCGGCAATCTTGACTGGCTGAGCCACGAAGCAGTGGTGGAGACGCTGCGCCCGAAGAGCTTTGTGATCGATCTCCACAATCCGGAGTCGGATGCGGCCTTGCCTGAGGACGTTCAGGAAGTGGCGCAGGTGATTCGGGACGCAGGCGAGCCGCCGCAGCGATTTGTGGAGTCGTACATCACGCGGATGCTGCCGGGCGACCTGGTGCTGAACAGCGTGGGATTCGCTGCGGACGATGCCAGCAGCTCGATGGCAGTGCAGGTGCTGAATATCGAGCGCAAGACGTCGGCTATTCCGGAGATCGTGTCATGGAAGTTTGCGAACCGTCAGCCTGAGAATCATCCTTACGGGATGGTCTCATACGTGTCGGTGGCGACGGATGACGAACTACGGAATGCTAGCACGAACTATTCGTCTTCCATTACCGACCATTACCTGCAGCTTCCGGCATCTTTGCCGCAGCGGGTGCACGACAAGGCGCTGGAACTGACGGCGGGCAAGGAGAACCCATTCGACAAGACGAAGGCCATAGGCGATTACCTGAGAAGCGAGACATTCACGTACTCGCAGGATATTGAGGCACCGCCACGAGACGCAGACGGCGTGGACTTCTTCCTGTTCGAGACGCAGACAGGATACAGCGACTACTTTGCGTCTTCCATGGTGGTCTTGCTGCGCGCGGCGGGTGTGCCGGCGCGGCTGGCGGCGGGATACGCGCCGGGTGAGCTGGACCCTGAGAACAACGTGCGCGTGATACGGGACTTCGACAGCCATGGCTGGGTGCAGGTGTTCTTCCCGGATTACGGCTGGATAGACTTCGAGCCGACACCGAGATGGCCGGAGCACCAGAGGCAATTCACAAGCGTTGCCGGCGGTCCCTCACTAGGGTCCGGCAGTGGCGGGTCCAATGCGGTTGCCGATCCGTCGGAGTTCCTGGACCCGTTCGACGAGATCGGCGCGCCGGGAATTGGCGGATTTAACACGGGCTCCACTTTCAGCAGGAACCCGTTTGGCGATGTGGACTGGGTTACATTTGGCACAAGGTCAGGAATAGCGGTGGGCACTGTTGCCGTACTCTGGCTGGCGCTGCACTGGCTGTGGAACCTCGGACTGAGGGGACTGGCGCCCGTCGAGAAGGCATACACGCGGATGAACAGGCTTGGCGCGATTGCGGGCATGAGGCGGCGGACTTACCAGACACCGAACGAGTATGCGGCGATGCTTGCGGGCGCGCTTGGCGAGGCGGCACCATCGGCGCGGCGCATTGCGCAGGATTTCGCTGCGCTGCGCTATACGGGCGTTGCGCCGTCCGAAGAAGACGATGACGGCGAGATGGAAGAGGCTTGGCACAGCATCCGGGGCGTCCTGATAGGGCGGGCATTCAGGAGGCTGCTGCCTGGAGGAAGCCAGAGATGAGCAAGACATACTACGACATTTTTGAGACGCCGGCTGGATGGATGGGACTTGTGGCTTCGGACAGTGGCTTGCAGCGGAGCACGCTGCCGCAAGCCTACCCGGAGGACTGCATCGAGCAGCTTGGGAACGCGATAACGGATGCGGCGCCATCGCCCGCACACTTCGAGGAGATCAGGGACAAACTGCTGCGGTACTTCGAGGGCGAAGAGGTGAACTTCGCGGAAGAGCCGATTGATGTGGAGGACGCGTCGCCGTTTCACAGGGCTGCGTGGCAAGCCTGCCGCACGATTCCCAAAGGGGAGACGCGGACATACAAGTGGCTTGCGGAGCAGGCGGGCAATGCGCTTGCGCCAAGGGCAGCCGGGCAGGCAATGGCGAAGAACCGCTTAGCGATTATCATCCCGTGCCACAGGGTTATCGCCAGCGACGGAAGCCTCAGAGGGTTCGGCAAGGGGCGTGAGCGGCTCGATCTGAAGCAGAGGCTTTTGGACCTAGAAAACTAGGGTGTGCCTGGGGTTCGCTGTCAATCCGAGCGCAGCGATGATCCTGAGAGTATTCGAACGGTCGCGCTACAACGACTTTAGCAACTGTGTTGAGTGTGATGGGATTAGACTTGGGAGTGGAGCGCAAGACCTCGCTGCGGATCCCAAAACGCTGCATCCCTCAGCATCGCATTGAGTATCGTCAGCAACTTCCTCATACACGCCACCAGCGCGACTTTGCCAGGCTTGCCAGCCGCCGCCAGCCGCTCGTAGAAGTCTCTTATCGCGGGGTTATGCCTTCTTGCGCTTAGCGCCGCCATGTACAGCGTTCGTCTCACTCCGGCGCGCCCGCCCCAGATGCTGCGCCTGCCTCTGTACGCTCCACTGTCCCTGTTCATCGGCGCAACGCCCACTAGCGCGCTTATCTGCCGCGCATTCAGCTTACCCAACTCAGGCAACTCACTCACAAGCGTTACGC
>MPND01000198.1 GCA_002238855.1 SAR202 cluster bacterium bin90 | reverse complement strand
CTGGGAATCGGTCAACTCAACTCTGTACTTGCTTGCGGTCATATTCGGCTACATCCTCGCTGTAAGATGTGACCGAATTTAACCTATTTCTTATACTTGTGCCAATATCACGTGGACTTGGTACTAGGCAAGCGCGGGGGCAAGCCCTGTATCAGGGGCATGCGTATGACGGTCGACGACGTTCTCGAATATCTCGCGTCAGGCATGACCGAGGCCGAAGTGTTGGCCGACTTCCCTTACCTCACCCACGAAGACATAGAGGCTTGCCGCGCCTTCGACGCTGACCGCAAGAAGTAGCGACAGTCAGAAAGTTATACATGGGCGACTGGCTGGGGACGACAAGGACGGCAAGATGCACCTGTGGGATACGATTCTATGCTGAGCGCGGTGGGGAGTTCTCAGGAGAACAGGATATGGGCGTCTGGCACTGGGACGACATCCAGATATTCGACTACCCGAGACGCATATCGCCCGACAGGCAGCCCGTAGCCGTTGAGGTAGCAGACGAGTCATACCTGGCGTTCACGGCGACCGGTAGCGACCGTGTGCGTGTGGCCGTTGTGGCGGAGACCGGCGACGTGTACGCGCTGCGATTTAAGACGGGAGAAGTTGCGCTGCTCGGAAACGTCGGCATAACGGATCCGGAGCGTGGCTTGAGCAACAGCAGAGAGCGAAGCCCGGTGTACATCCATGCCGATACGCTGATTGGAGACTACACACAGGAGAGCGGCCCGCTTGGCCGTCCTTTGTCATGGTTCACTGAAAGGCTGGGCGCCAGTTCAACGTAGCATCAATCGCCGGTGCCGCGAGTCGCGTAGTCAGGGGAGATCCAGCAGGATAAGTAAAAAACTCTCCTTTACTCGCATACGATACCGTCCCCGTCCCCATCTCTCATGTACTGGTATGCTGGATGGTCTCGGGGAACCGGCGCAATGCCGTGGGCCCGCGCCTCCGCGCAGGTGGTCCTGCCGTTTCCGTTATCTAGGCAGTAGGTGATGTGCTAGACGAGTAAGGCGTTGAGCACCGAACGATTAAATCGGTTGAGGACTTACTGTCACTTGAAGCAGAAAGTGCTGGCGATTCCGTACACGAGGAAACCCAGGAATAGCATGCCGAACGCGATGGGCAGTATACGTTCAACAATTGTAAGCCGTGGGTACTTGTCCTGATGCTTCCATTCCTCTGCAAAGAACTGGAACGGAAGCATTTCCTCTAACTTGTGCATAGCTTCAAACTTGATACTGTTTAGCTGTTTGTAAGAGAAAATAGTGTACAGCCAAGAGGCACAGACGAGTAGTCCAAAGACACCGGCTATCGCCACGTAGACCGATATGCTCTCGTCGGGGTTAATCCGAACGAGCAAGCCGACGAGGGCAATCAATCCCCCAAGTATACTGGTGTGAAGTTGATTCGAAGTGGCGCGACGCTGGCTCACCCTATCGGCCAAATCAGCGTGTAGCTTGTAAATCTCTATGAGTTGGTCGTCCGTATCTTCAGCCATGCTTCCTTATTGCGGCGACTACGCTCTCGGTGTTCCACCCGACAAGCTCATCGGCTGCGTCAGCAACAGGTTTGGACACATTGACGTTGCCCCTAGGCCTGATGGCGATGATGGGTTTTGGATTGGCGAACCCGTTCTTTGCTATGTCAATCTCGATGTTGATCCACTTGCTGTGGGTGGCGTAGACACCGGCGACGATCAGTATAACGTGACAGCCCTGCATGTGATTCTTGATTGCCTGTCGTAGTTGGGCGTCGTTGTCGGCGTCATGCACGGGGTCGTTCTTAGGGACAGAGTGGTCGTTGAAGCTGAAGTATGGTCTATTATTCAATAGGTTGATGAGATTCTCGTAGTGGTTCGAGTACGTCCACGAGTGACTGAGGAACAGGTTATATGTCTTCATTTATACCTTCCATTGTAGTGGTCAGGGGAGAGTGGCACTTTAGTGCAGGTGGGAGCAAGTCCCCTTCATCTTGCAACCTCTTCTTGTCGGGAACGCTCTTTGCACGAGTCTGTGCTCCACTCTAATCCTACCACACCGTCCTTTCCGTGGAGAGTCTTAACCCCGATCCACCGAAATAGAGGTCATCGGAGGTCCGCATAAGGGATGAAAAGGTGCTCCCGCATATCTGGGATAATGGTTTATGGAGTCAGAACCAACCAGATACGAGGAGCACCCATTAGATGATAGCATCCGAGCGTCCTGACCGCATC
>MPND01000035.1 GCA_002238855.1 SAR202 cluster bacterium bin90 | reverse complement strand
TAAGTCTTCTACGGCCGGCACCGTTGTTTACGCTCAGAGGACTTATGTTTACTCGGAAGACGCCGGTGTCTGACCGGAGTTGCCCGGGCCCCGATTGCCTCCTGTACGCAGGAGTCGGTCTTATGTATCATGTCTACCGTCCTCCTGCTTGCAGATGCGGGCCTTGTTTCCCTTGTATCAGTTCGGAGTGACGGGCGCTGCGAGAAGGGTGTCTTGCCCCTGCACGGCTCAGTCTACTCCTGAGATCATCCAGCAATTGACGACGCGCCCCTCATCTGGATATTCAATCTGGCACAAATGAATCTCATTGACAGCATACAAGCTATTGTCGTTTATCAAGCGCTACTTGCGTCCGTTCACCGCTTATGCTCTTCTATGTGGCGTGATGATTCTTTCACTTACCGCCTGTTCGTCTGATTCCACCTCGCCGGAAGCATGCACAGATGAAACCCGCGTCCTCAACGTCGGTTTCTACGCCTTCTTCACTCCCGTCAGCTATAGCGCCGACGAAGATTCCGATTCAGAGGGCTTAAACACTCATGCCGGTTATGAGGCGGACCTGCTGACAGCACTCGAGGCCATGAAGGATACCGGGCTTTCCTTCTCCCGTCGCGGCATAGCACCTTGGGATGACATCTGGCTGCAGTCAGCGGGCCCGGAATACGACATCGTTGGCGGAGGCATCACGATACTTGACTCCAGGCGACGCGACGCCACAGGCAAGCAGGTAGTCCAATTCACTTCCGGCCACATCGCCTTTCGCCAGTCGCTTCTCGTGAGGACCGAAGACTCCGAGCGCCTTGCCACATATGCGGACCTGACCAGTGACGCCCGGATTGGCGTCCTTGAGGGCACTACCGGAGAGTTCCGCCTTCTGGAGCTTGTGGGACTTGTGGGGCCGGATGGCGTTCTCTCGCACGGCGTGCAGGTTGACACACCGCACGGCACGGTGGTCGCAGACGGCAGCCAGGACTACGTGATCACCTCAGCCAATGAGTCTGCCAATCTTGCGGGACGGTCCCTCATGCGCCCTCCTTCCGATAACATGCCCCAGGTTGTTTATCTGGGAAGTGAGACGGGTGAGACCGACCTCCTCGAAGCGCTGGCGGATGGCACGATAGATGCGGTGGCAAGAGGAGAGATAGGCAACCGCGATGCCGTCCATACCTCCGGCGGCTCGCTGGCGATTGGGGCTCTCGATGATGAGGTTGAGTACGGCGGCTTCACACTCGCCCTGGAGGATGAGGCTCTGGCCTCCTGTCTTGACGATAAGATCAGCTATCTGACGGACAGCCTGAGCATCGGTTACGCGGAGTGGCTTCAGGACCCCTCGGTGTTCATGCGCCGGGCCAGAATGTGGAACGAGGGGGAGCGTGGCCGAACGCAGTGATTTTCACCAAGGGAAACGCTCTTGGGGAAGTGCCTGCCGGGTGTGGCCTCTCTGACTGTTCCGGCTCCTCTGACAGAGAGGTTCAGCAGGCGCTGTCTTTGTTCCGATAGGACGGCATGCTTGCCTATCGGTTCCACAAATTCTGCTTCCCACAAGTTCGGAGGTTACGGATCCTCTGTTACCATAGTCTCGCCCCTAGGCATCCCGTAGCCGACTCGAAATTGGGTGAAAGTTGTAGGTGTGGTTTTCGACGTCGTCTCCAAACTTGCGCTGCAGGCTATTAATCGCCGTGCGCATCGGGAGAATCTCACAATCGCCCTCAAGCCCCTTATATCTGTGGGCGACAATTGAAGCGCTTTTACTTGCATCCATCAACCAACTCTGAGCTCCCAGGAAGATTCAAGTATACTTACACCGTCTACGCAAGAGGATCTCCGTCCAATTGGGTCGGTTTCGATGTTCAACTGTCTTCAGGATACCGTTGCGACACAGGGTCGTGGCCCTATCGGCCATGCAGATGTCTTTGCTCTTGGTAGGGAACGTTCCGTGGATGACTCTGGAGGCGAGTCCGTAAAAGTCATTAAATGATTTTCGTACAGCCTTGCGCTCATCCAGCAGTGGGCAAATGACGAGCGCTATGGCTGATGCTCATTCAGTGGCGTGCCGGCCTCTGAATATCCAGGGCCAGGCGCCATTGATCAGCGATGTGTTCCTGGACACCAGCGATCCCACATTCCGTATGAGCCGCGGCAAAGGACGCAGGCCGCGCATCGTGTTAATGTATTCGGAACTGCGGACGGCATTAAAGACCGCTCTGGACTACACGTTCACAGCACGTGCCAGGGTGAAATCGTTGAGGCAAGCAGTATGACCGTTCAACGCTGGCTCGACCACAACAGCATGCAGACGTCGCTCATTTACATCGACTGGATACCGGATCACACGAGGCTATTGGATCCAGACCCATGAAGAGCCTATGGCTTCGAGCGATGAGGAGACCTTTCTCATTCCGCGGTCGCGCAGCCCGCTTCGAGTTCTGGCTTACTGTCATAGTCACGTTTCTGATACTCCGCTTTCTCATTGTCTGGACCTTCAATACAGATTGGGAAATGTCAGTATTCCCGGTGGCGATTCTGTGGATGTGGGTGAGCCTTGCGGTGACCGCCAGGAGGCTGCACGACATCGAACTCAGCGCGTGGTACCTGCTCATATTCGTACCCTTACTCGGGTTCATAGTCTTGCTCAGTCCCGTGCTCGGACTCGTGCACTGGATTTTCGGAGACTACAGCACATGGTCATTCCTGGTCATACCTCTGGTCGGACTCTTTGCCTGGCTCTACATCGGATTCAAGCCCGGTAGCCAATTGCCCAACCGCTACGGGCCACCATAGGATGTCCGATTAGCCGACTGCACAGAGAAGGGGCAGGTTGTGACATCTGCCCCTCGCCAACGGACACAGTCGAGCTAGCGACTCAGTTGCCGAACATTTCTAGCGCCTGGGCCTGTTCGGTTCGGTATCGCCGTCCGGTCCGTACATAAGGCCGGGATACGGGGCGATTGCAGGTTTCCACCGCCACCAGGCTAGGCCTGCCTGCCAGAATGGAGAGCGCGACTCGAAAATGCCCGGGTGCATATCGCCGGCAGTTACAGCGCCGGCGACGATGCCGCCCAAAATGTCAATGAAGTCTTGTGCGTACGACTCTTCCTCACCACTCAGCTTTGCGCCGCCCTTATGGCCCGCACTGTACCCGCCCCGTGCCGGATGCGTAACCGGTTTCTTTGGTCGCGGCGTTGGCTGGGGCGTCGGGTCAGGCATCAGGACAAGCCATCCATCCACTTGCGTTCATATGGATGGCACAGCATCATAATTATCCGTTCCGGATAGCCGCCGTTCAGGTCCCGGACCTTCCGGCAGTCGCGGCACCGCCTGAACATGAACCTCGTTCGTGGACTTATCCGCGGCGTCAGCCTTCTCGATCTGTAGCCAGATTTCAATAGTCGAAGAACGCATTGCACAGAGTTTCAGAAGCCGGCGCGCCCGTCAAAGCCATCGGGTTGGCCAACCTGACACTTCAGGTTCACATCACGCTCCGTTTCTCCCGGCAGTCAATCGAATTGACGGCTTTTCAGTCCCTGAAGGACTTGCCATTCATGAAGAGCCAGTTGTGACTCTCTGGGAGTTCGAGTAGAGCCTCGACGAGCCTTTCAGGACTGGCAAGCACCGGCGGTGGCACCGGGAGGCGCAGGCGTCCGTTCCTCCTGGGTGGAGACGGCTGGCTCATGATCGCCCCATATGACTGTGCCCAGTTAGCCTCGCCGGAACGACTGAGCTCCCAGGCCTCGTGGATCCTCAAGGCGAGGTTCCGCCCCGCCTTGAGGGTGACGGGTAGAACGTCCCGAATGTCGATAGCACCGGGATTGGATTGGGCTGAGCAGACATGAAAGCCTCGCACCCAGACTGATATCGACAACTTGGAGGACCGCATCACGCTGTGCGATCTCGCACTGAACTGAGTCCGGCAGCGCCGACACCTGTACGGCTGCGGCTTGCTAGTGGGTGGCCGGGCGATGCTCTCGGAGCCGCACTGCGGGCAGGAGACGCCGTCAGGCCACCGCTGAGCGGTGAGCCAGGCCTCCGCCAGGCTCTCGTTCTCGTAGCGCCGGAGAACGCGTGGCAACTCCTCGTCTATCGATGTGGAATTCCGAGTTTCTGCGGCAGGATGAGGCAGTTCGTGCCGGTCTTCATCGAAAGGTAAGTGAGTACCCATGACAGATGCCCCTTAACGGTAAAACAGGTTGCGCAATGCTAGTCGCACTTCCATCCCGCGTAGGGCAACCGCTCAGGGGCGCAATACGCCCCCTGCGATATGCCTACAATCGTAGGTCATCTACGCGGAATTACGACTAGCGGGGCAATGTTAACACGAACATCAACATCAGAGCAAGAAAGGCGAACATCTGCGCTCCATATATGGTCGGCAAGAATGCACGTCCATTGGCGTTGCATCCGAACAGCCTTCTAATATGATACGGCGTACTTGCCAAGAGATGATTACCGGTCGACCCGACCGAAGAGCCCAAATGACGAAAGTCGTTGCAGCTTGTCTGACAAATCGGATGAACAGCACGGCGGGGCGACAGCCTCAAGGCTGCTGAACTATGGTCAGGTGAAAACGGGTGACGAATCTTAGTTGGACGGCACTACGAGGGTCACGTCTGCTCAAGGAGTAAAGTGGAACGGTCGACTTTCGTTCTTGACGCCGTGACCACCCACGTTACACGATACGCTCATACTTGAAACGGAGAGCCATTGATAATCATCGGTATCTGTAACGTCTTTCACACGACACCGTGCGGAGGTGCGCACCGTTCCTTTTCCCTGGTTCCAAACGCATACCACACCCGGTCCGTGAAGGAGTCCGATCCGTCGATCAGTTCCCTGGTGGTCGTGAACAGCGGAATGCCGATTCCCGCCTCGTCGCACCGCTCTTGCACGATGTCATGAAACCTCTCCTCAGCCTCATCGTCCACGAGGATAAACAGCAGTTGCGGCTCGCCTTGAAAGTCCTCGTATGGATGCGGAGTGGAGAAGAACCTGACCCAGGGCAGAGCCTTTCCGGTCAGGTCGCGCACCGATCCTGCGCGCATCTCATACTCCACGAAGAGAGTGCGCGGTCCGTGCGGGCCGGAGATCGTCGCGACGACATCCGGCACCACCTGCGAGACACGGCCGCGAAGCGTGAATTCCCTCGTGCTCAGGTGAGCGGGCAGCAGACCGATATCGGGTCCGAATTCGGACGCAAGCCTGTAGACGAAATCGTTTATCCCTTCGGTGTGATCGCTCTCCCTGATCAGCTTGGCCAGTATGGTGCCCCGGGGCCTATCCCCGGACCCCGTGCTCCAGCGCCTGCGGAGAGCCGCGAGGTCCAGCCTGTCCCTGTCCGACAGGTAACGCAGTCCCTCGTCCGAGAAGGCGAAGCGCGCCCGCGGCAGGCAGGGCACCCTGACGGTCTCTACGAGGTCCAGGCCCAGGAGCGCTTTCAGTATCCGCGCCTCGTTGCTGTAAGAGATGCCGTGAAGGGCCGCCAGCTGTCGCGTGTCCTTCAGCGGCCAGCGGAAAACGTCCAGAAGGGTGCGGCGCTGCACGGCGGTGAGTTCCACCAGGCTTTTTTCCGGCACACCGCGGAGCTCCGACGGAAGTCCCGCCTTGACGTAATCCGTCCTTACATGAGGCGTCTGCCTCCACGGGTCGCGCGCGGCGGCGACGAGGTCCGCCAGCGAGAGGCGCTCATTCCCATGATTCAGCGAACACCAGGCGTGAGCGTCGGCTCCGGCCGACAGTGCATCCTCCTCCGTTGCGACGGCCCCGGTCAGTGTCGCCCGCCGCTCCCGCAGCCTCTCAAGGACCTGCGGCAGGGAGAAGTCATCCGCAGCCACCAGAAGGAGCAGGGCGGGCCGCACCTTTTCCCGGCCTTGATTCGAGACGCGTTTTGCGAAGGCGGCGGCCGACCGCACGCTGCCCTGACGCATCACGCTGAAGGACAGACCGTCGGAGAAACTTATGACGCCATCCAGAGGGCCGGCACGGGGAAACCGGACCCTGACGGGCAGGAAATTAGGAGGTTTGCTCCCGGCGACCTGCACGGCCAATGCGTAGACCAGCGCGACCAGCTCCATGTGCCCGAGGAACCAGCTCTGCCACTCGGCGCTCGCCGCATATCGCCGCACGATGTCCTTCGTTTCAATACCAAGTCGCTCGGATAATTCGCGCAGTCCTTTCGTCGTGGCGAAGTGTCGCATCGAAGGCTTGCTGCTGCCTGCCGAATGCCAGCTGACGCCGTCGATCAGGCCGTCCCGGCGGAGTGCCTGAATCCCGCGATGGACGCTGCTCGGGTCCCCGGAGCCATTGAGGGCGTGCAGCTCAGCAGTCGTCGCGAAGGGACAGCGAAGTACCTCGGAGAGCCTGTCCCCTGCTCTCCCGCGCAACTTTCCATCGGCTGTCAGTTCGTATGAAGCCATCTCGACGACAGAGGTACGAATAGGCGAATATGGCAATGGCGCCACACGGGGCTACCCGCAAGTTTACCACTTTGAAACCAGTCGATGAGACGTCGTGACGCGGAAGCTCAGAACCCCATCCGCGCCCTGACGGTCTCCGCGTTCTGCTTGTACCTCGCCGACCGGCGGCCGATGGCGTCCGCAACCACCAGATCGCCTGAATCCGGAGGCAGCAATTCCACGGAGAATGGTGGGATGTCGATGCCGGGGCCTCTCAACCTGAGATAAAAGTTGTGCGCCTGAAGTGACTCTAAATCGTTGGCCGTAACGAGGTCTCTCCCGAGCTCGGGGGCCAGGTCCTCCGCATCATCTGACGAAACTTGAAAAACTCCCAGTATGCCCACGTTCGTCAATACGCTCTGCTCGATGGTTCTCGAAGCGGAGCGGAGGGCCTCCAGGTTCAGAGTTGCGCAGTTCAGTGAGGCGCCGAACTTCCTCCATTCGTTCAACATCGCGTCGAATGGAACGCCCTTGAAAACCTGCATTTCGTCGACCACGACAATCGTGTGGTCCATCTCCTGCACCGAGTCTTCCTCCCGCTCCCTGACGATCTTGTCTATCGCCATGAGAACGAAGGATCCCATCAGGAACGATACCTTCTCCCCCACTGCGGAGGAGTTCGTGTCCACGAAAATGATATCTCCGTCGTCGACGGAGGCGCGTAGGTCGACCGTGGATAGCGGCTGCCCGAAAACCACGCTCGCGACCGGCGATATGGCGTACTCCGCGAGACGGTTCAGGAGCGCCTCCCGAGATTGCGTGTTTCCCCTTACCTGTCCCGGGAAGGTGTTTTGCCACCAGTCTCGGAGCGGACCGGAGCGGACCTTCTCGAGCACCTCCCTTCGAATTGCCTCGTCCTCCAGCATGCCCCCTATGTCGAGCAGGGTGTATTTGTCTTGGGGCCTGAGTCGCGGATTCCGATTCGCCTCATAGAGAGTCCTGGCGGAATTACGCAGGAGGGCGTCCATCCGCGGCCCCCAGAAGTCCGGATGTTCGGACGCGAGAACCTTCGCGAGGCACTCGGCCGCGATGTCACGGTCCGGAGACGTACTGGGGCTCAGAAGATTGATCCCGGGCAGGTAGTCCCGGTTCCCCAGGTCCAGAAGACGCACCTTGTGCGCTATCTCGCGGGGCACCTGCGGCAGGAGACTCCTGACCAGAAGCGAATGGGGATCGACCACTACGATCGCTCCGGCGTAGTCTCCCGCAGCCTTCCTCTGCATTGCATGCCGGATGACGTGCGCCATCGCGGTCGACTTCCCCTGCCCTGAAGCGGCGGCGAAAAATGTGTGCCGCGTGAACAATTGAGGCGGAATACGGACCAAACGGCGTCGACCCGCAGTGGTCACTCCGATCGGCGCTCCCCGTGCCGACCGATTGGAGTGCAGCGGCAGTCGAGTCGAGCGGGCTTTCCTTACGCCGGCGGGGTTATTGTTCGTGCCGGGCAGGTGCCAGAGCCCGGCGACTTCACGCAGAACGGCTATACTAGGCACCTTGTCGCGCCCGATACGGTGCCACCTTCGCCGCCTGGTGAACTCAAGGGCAGGCGGTACGCCTGCGAACGCCGCGTATGGAAATAGGTAGCTCTCCCGAGCCCGATCATAGCGCTTGTAGCGACTGACTATCGTATCCATCACCCGGCGGGCTTCCACAGTAGACCCGCGTTCAACGTCACTGGGAGAAAAGACTATGGCCTGTATCTCGACGTCATAGGTCGGCGCATCGACCCGTAATTTCGCCAAATTCGGGTCTTTGTAAGCGTTGCGCGTCGGGAAGAAACTGTCGAATAAGAGCTTCACCAGAAGCCATAGCATAATCAGCGCGGCGAAAGAAACGACGGCGGCAGCGCCGCCTACAATCAGCAATTCCCGAACATCCTCGAATGTCCTAATAAGTCCCACCCTTGGCAGGCCGAACATAGCCCCCACGGCGAGGGACAAGATGAGAAAGAGCGAGATCAAGTTGACCTTGGTCGTTGGGCCAATCGAATTCCCTTGCTGCAGCCGCTGTTGCTGCACCTCTTGTCCTCGAGTCTCTTCGTTGGCGCCACCGGAACCCGATATCGCCATGCGCCTGTGCTCTTCCGTCCAATACCCCGGCTTCGCCCTTGCCAGCATCCTGACCAGGACCCTCACACCTGCGGGCAGGCTGCCCATCGCGCCCACCACGCTTATCAGTGGGTCCGTGTCGCCGCTCTCGATGCCGGCATCATCGAATATTTGCAGCGGGATGACGTCCGCTCCGCCAACCCTGAGGACGGTCGTGGCAGCCACTTCACCTTCCCGCACCACCAGAGGATCTTCCGGAAGAACGCCGAGCACCGCCTGCGGATACCGCGACTCCAGCTGGCCGCGCACGTCCCGGAAATCCCGCCCCCGGACGCCATACAAGATCGATTCGCCGTCACTGTGGATCTCGAACGACCCGATGTCCCTGGCGCAGATACTTGATATGACTTCCTCGGCGCTGCCCATTGGTGACGGCAACTCCCTGAACGGGGTGACGCCGACAAAGGTGGCCGAGTCCCCTTCCACGATCTCACGAACTCGCTCCGCATCCGCAGCGTTCATCACGACACCTCCAGGCCGTCTAGCAACCCATCATCCAGGCTGACTGATCCTGATACCCGGTACTGAATCTCCTGGCCGCCGCGAGTGCGATACACGGTCCTGGCCAGCACCCACGTTCTGTTGGCGGGTCCTTTCCAGTATACCCTGAATGGGAACGCTTGCGATCATCATTTCCGGGGTTTTCCGATTTTCCGTCCGGAATCGGTACTCAGGGGGTTATATTACTAAGCGCCCGGAAGGAATTTGTCGGAAAAAGCCGGAAAACCCCAATGCCCATGAGTTTTCCGCCGAATCATAGGCTAGAATGTGGACGGGGCGTATTTTCGGAAGCGTACTCCATAGACTTCAAGAGATTCATTACCTGACAAAAAGTGACACTCCTGGTTGCACCAATGACCTATGCAGAAAGAGTACAGACCTTCGCGTCGGAATATGTTAATCGATACGGACTGTCCCACTTCACCAAAAACTTCGGGGTGCCCACCTCGACCGTTCAGGGGGGACTGAGTCGCAAGGGCGGATTTGCGCGCCCGACCCACACCAGGCTGGCCCGGGCCATAGAAGCCAAGATCAGGGAGGCGCACGCAGAGGGCCGACCCCTCGAGTTCAACGGCATACCACTGCCCGTGAGCGACGAACTCGAACGTGAACTCCTTGGAGAACCATCCGAGGCAGAACCCGGTCACGGGGACGGGACGGCAGAGCCGGATAATCTCACCGCCGGACTCCCGGGGCAGACCGAAGCTGCAGCTGACGAGGACGACGACGATTCGACTCTGGACGAGACGCCTGCTGCGGAGGGTGAGCCGGCCGAAGCCGAACCGGAGCCGATTTTCGTTCCCGATGGTGTCAGCGTCCTGGACCCGGCCCTCTGGACGGACGGACCGGCGAGCGAGTCCGACGAGTACCGAGACCATGAGAAGACTGCCGAGGATATGCGCCGCATCTTCGAAATCGACCCAGGGCTGATAGGCGCCGAGGGCGATGACCCATGGCACGGATGGCTCGGCCCCGATCCGCCAGAGGGAGTGACGCCCGACTCGCCGGACTTTCGCGACGAGGTCACGCGCCTGACGGCGGAGTGGCACGATCGCATCACCACACTGAACGTTATACGCGAGTTCGAAGACAAAAAAAGCGCGCGGATACGGCAACACCTCCTGCAGGAACGGTACGGCATCGAGCTCCGACTCGTAAGAGATTTCTTTATGACGCCTCCCTCTAAGGAGATTGCATTCAACGAGCTCGAGAGACGCGTCGAGATCGAGCGGCTGAGGTCAATAATTGTGCTGCCCTCCGAAGGCAGGCTCGGTAGGATGGTCAAGCCGTTTACGACTCTGGCGAAGTGGGCCTTCGGCAGGAATGCCTGAAGGACAAGACTTCTCGAAGAAGCCGAATATGCCTGAAGATGGTACTCGTGGCCACAATTAACCTGAGGGGAAAACATGACCAGGTTGGCCTTTGAACACAAGAGGCGAAAGTTTCACGGCCCCGCCAAAGACGCCGAAACTCAGTTCGCTCACCTGGACAGGTCGGCGTGCCGGCACTCTGAAATCGCCCGAAACATGGTGAATGCCTGGTACAGAGATTTCGCGGATGCATGTGACTCGCCACGCAAGTCGAAAGCCCAGCTGAACTACCTGCAGGATACGAAGAGAGCCAATCCATTCAACGAGGCGCTCCTCGAGATAATCAGCTTTCAGTTACTCTCGGGAACCGGCTTCGATGTCTCTGTTGACCCCGCATTCGATGAAGAAGGCAGGCTTTCCCCAGACTTTCTATTGCAAGCTGACAGTCGAGACTTCCTGGTTGAATGCACCGTTCGAAGAGCTCAGGAGCAGCCCTCCACAAGCCGGAAGTCCGCACAACTGTGGGACTGGATAAACGAAGAAGTAGATCCCCACGGCTACCGCCTGTTCATCTCCAGGGTCACATACGGAACGGATAATCCGAGGAGGAGAAATCTCAAGAGGGCACTCGAACGGAAGACCGAGCAGTTGGACTCACAGGGTGAAGAAGCATATTACGGCTTCGAATACAGAGAAGATGCGGGATTCGAACTTGAATTGAGCCTGCACAGGGCGAATCGAATGAAGGATGACGGTGACCATCATCCTCGCGCCATAGGCAAGTATCCCACTGTGTTTACCTGGGGCGATGGATCGCCGTTGCTCGAAGATGCGGTGAGCGACAAAGCCCACAGATACAGGGAGTTGAACAAGCCCCTGATAGTCGTTCTCGGATCCGGCGGCATCCACGCCCACCAGGGCGCCGCCAGCCTGCTCCACGGGATGTTGGGACGCAACGCCTATGATAAATCGGGAAGCAGGCACATAAGTCTTCTGGCAGCTGACCTCAACAGGTCCGGCGACGACAGACGCGCCAAGGCGGCGTTCGGCTTCCTGACCGAACCCAGAAACCGCAACATTTCAGCCGTCCTGTACAAGCCCGACTTCGGTCTATGGTCTATCGGTAAGACCGATTGGCTACTTCTCCACAATCCCTTCGCATTGACGGGCTACGAATCACCGAGGGGCCTCTTCCCGTTCGCCCACGAGATCTGGTTCGACTCCAGTTACAGGGCAGAATTGACGGCAGCGAAACAGTCTGACCTGGATATACTCAACCTGCCCGAGGGCTGGCCCACGAGCGTTGAGTGTGATTGCGATCCGTACAGCAGGGAGGAAATTGATGCTGCGGCTGCTCGTCTTATGGACGAATTCCTGGGACGCAACGAGGAAGGCCGATGAAGCGCGCGCTCTTCGATATATTGTCCGTAGGCGACGCCATCGAGCAGGTATACTCGATGGCTGCCAGCGGCAAAGACCTGCGGCGTGCCGTGTCAGTCATGACGGGCATGGTAAACGAGGTTGCCGAAATCGAGCAGCTTGACGAACTGGATGCCGCCGCGAGCAAACTGTGGCTCGCACTTGTCTCACAGGAACCTCAGCCCGACCGGTACGGCTTCGACAAGATGGGAGAGTCATCGAACACCTCCTCCGGGGAATTGCATTCATACTGGAGAGCCAGCATAACATTACGTCTGGAAATGACAGTCGATGGTGTTCGGTCTGTCCTGACGTCAGCCGTGCAACCCATTCTGGAAGGTAGCTCTTCGTCCAGCTCCCGTTTCAGAGTTTGCTTTATGGCTAGTTCCGGGTTCTGGCTACGCGCCGACGATGACTGGGCATTTCCACTCATATCTGCGACGTTGTCGCCTTGTCATCCGGACAGCGAAGCCGCCTGGGTAGGTGCGCTCTACAGTGGAGCGGTTGTAATCGATGTACGTCTTCGATCGATTCTGTACGGCAACTACCGTAGACTACTGGCCGATGACGACTTCTTCGTTAGTAGCACCGGAAGCAATGACATTCTGATACAGCGCCTCTTGGATGCACTCTGGTGGGAGGGAAATGAGGAAAAACTCACCGTGGTCCAGGTTCTTGCACGGGATTGCGACGCGTCGGTGTCGAAGAGAATCTCTCATATGATATTCGGAACACTCACCAGGACAAACAAAGAAAAGAGATGGCCCTTTTGGCTCAGCACATATCTGCGCCTGCGATGCACCCACGCTACCGGCGATGAAGCATTCCATCTCCTTGGCGCTCTCATGTACAATCCTAATCCTCAAGAGAGCCTGGACCTGATGGAGCTGCTCGACTTGGGCGAAAAGGATGACTTTAATTCTCGAGATACGGTTACCCTCTATTCCGTGTTGAAAGCTCGAGTCGAAGGAGTTTCTGATGGAACAACGGATACAGCGGTAAGTGATGCTGTCCTGACGCGGTTGAAGGATATCGTCCCTCCTCACCTGTGGGAAGTTGTTTCCACCGCCTAGAGCGCAGGGAGAATAGCATTCGAAGGATCTATTCCCTCGTTTCGATTCCCGCATAATGTTGGCGAGGTTAACTACGCCTTGCCAAGCGACTCATCGGCCCACGCGCCAAGAGGCTTGATAAGGAAGGCAGTCACTTAGTTTGGCGATCGACCCTGTAGTCCGCGGCCCATCAATGCAACGGCGATCAGACAGGCGTGCAGCCGCTCTAGGGCACCAGGTGCGAAAGGACTAAAAGTGTGGTCGGATGATGAAGGGCTTAGCTTGACTTTCGACTTGAAAGTGGGGAATGCGCATACCTCGATGCCACCGGGACGCTGTGAGAGAATGCCATAGGCTTCAATGTATTCTATCCCGATATTCCTACAGCAATTCGTGCTAACGTGCAAGAAACATCCCGCCACATTCGGCCTGCTGTTGTCGTCTGGGCAGTGGAAATCTTTGCTCGGTTCGCGACTGACAGCAAGATTGAATTCAATGAGATGGCTGGACTTCAGTTTTCTCAGCCCTTGACGTACTTCTCCTACGCTTTTGTCCACAGAGACATGGCGCACATAGTGGGCAATTCACTTTTTCTGCTTTTGGGAATGCCAATAGAAGCTTCTTACGGGAGAAAGGTGCTCTTGCTAATCATAGGGTTCGCCGTAATCGTTGGAGCATTAGGAGCGGTTGCGTTTTATCTTTTTTCACGACAACTAAACGATGAACCAATGGTAGGAGCCAGCACCATCGCGTCGGCATTTCTCATCGCAGGTCTGAACGCGATTATCCAGGCGGAAGTAGCTGAAAATGCCGGTAGTGATCGAAAATATTGGATGAAGACATTTGCCGCGTGGTTTCCTGTCCCGTCTATTTTCTGTGGTTTCTACTTCTACACTGAGGGTGTTGATTTCTCCGCGGTGCTGGTTGTAGCCATATCGCTGGGAGCGATATCTGCGGCAGGGGCAGTGTGCCTGAATTTTGCCTTACAGAAATTACGGCAATGGGAAGTTCAGCAATGCGCCACCATTCAGTTTCGAATAATACAGGCCGTAAAGCGCCACTTGATTCCAATATTGCTGTTCGCAATAATACTCTTTGCTGAGATCACGGGGTCTAGCCAATGGTTTTACGGGAATAGCGGCCATACAGGTGGGGCATTGGTTGGCCTGTTATCATCCTATTGGCTGAATATGCAACGAGCGGTGTCCCTAGGCACAACGCAAAGTACGTAGCTCCGACTCTTCTAATGGTATGGAAGCTCGCCAACCTACCTGTTCTATTGACCCACAGTTGGCTGAGTAAGCTACACTTCCTGCAGTGCCGTGACAATGTGAGCGAGGAAACCAAGCTGATGTTGCGGAGCATCCCATATACAGAGAGTCATTCAGGGTCTGAGCGGTTTAAGTCGGTGTTCGCTGGTTGGTGTCGTGGGCGCTCCTACGACGCGCCTGCCGAGAGTCTTGATCGGGACCCCGGGAGCGTATGGTTAAGCTCTACGACTTCCCTGCCGAGCACAGGAGGCATCTGAGGACTACGAATGTCGTGGAGTCGCCGTCTGTAGCGCTGAGGCTGCGCACCGATGCGACGCAGCTGTTTAAGAGGGTGGGTAGGACGATAGCGGTGATCCTGAAGGCTGATTGCTGCGGAGAGTGGAGTCAGGAGGTTGAATGCACCTGAGCTGATGAAGGACGTCTATCCGAGCGCCGCCTATGAGGATGGCATCGTCAAAGAACCGACGCCGGAAAGGGTAGCCGACCGATCACGCTTGCACGAACATTGACGTGACCTCTACTCTGTACCTGCAAGAGATAGAGCGCCGCACATCGCCATAGATCAGATGCAAGAGCAAGAAAACCAGGAAACACAGATGGCGCGTAGTGTCAAACCCATGGAGTGGCTCAAGAATCTATACAGAAAAGCCGTGAATATAAGACGATTGGCGTCAAAGACGGCAAAATTAACAATCTAGTTATTTCTACGGGCATTTTTCAGAGTCTATGTCGGCCTACTCCTGCTTCTTGCCTTCACGCTATTGATCTTGACGCGACTCGTCCAGACAGATAACCCCATCACCAACAGATGGTTGATTCTCGCCATACCTATAATTGTCGGCTCTTTGTTTGGAATGCGTATATCGTGGGAAAACTATCGTAGGCACGGTACGACCACGTTCTACGGACTAGAAAACGCGCTCCGCACTATAGTCGGCGCAAGCGCGGTAGCCATGGAAACTCACTTCGCCATCATATCCATATTCTGGCAGGTAGGCGATTACATAGAAGCCCTAGACAGATTCTTCCCAGCTGATGTGATTCCAACTGTGCCTTCCTCTGCGCAACTACCCATTATTGCCGAGTTCATAATATTCCTGTTGGGGCTAATTGGACTTATCTACATCACGGAAAGAGCATTCATTATGCAAAGTCCGAGCAGCTATACAGCGAAGGCACATGCGGGCCATTACATCCGCAGAAGGTGGCGAAAACTAAAGTGCCTGTGGGACAGAAGCTAGCCAGTCAATGATGGTATGAGCAAGGTCGAGGTCATCCGCTGCCTCAAACGCTATAACGCTCACGTAGTCTACTCGATCATCCGAAAGCCCAAACAGATACTTCACAGAGCCTCTTGACATCTTTGGAAGCATCGCATTCAAAACACTAGGTTGCGTGATGTTCGTCATGCCCTTGTTAGGCAAGCTTCTTGTAGCAGGCGTCGGCCTGGATATTCAATCATTCATCCTGCACGGCGGCGGCTTGTCAATTGCACCTGGCATCATCTCGAACCTCGTCTTCTCCCAGCGGGAGAAGAGCTTCGCCAATCACTTGGCTACCGCTGCTGCGATAGACGGGATCATGCATCACTCAGTCATCAGGGAGTTCGACCTGTCCACCTACCGGACCAGTGAAGCGCAGGAACGACAATTACAAACGACAATTACGCCGGACCCCGAGTGGCAAGGATAATGTCCTTGACCAGGACTGACAATTGACTTGAGGGCGCATTGGTAGCAGAAGAACAACGCGGAGGCAGTCAGCGGCTCGACTAGCGGAATGCGGTACGGTAGGCGATAATGCGGATAATTGGCTACCGGCGTGCAAGGGTGACACGGAGTTGGCGATATGCACCTCACCAGAATGCGTTTCGGCGGAGTTCCGCCGTTCACGGAACCGGTTGAGTTCAGCTTCGATGAACGCGTGAATGTGTTCGTGGGAGCGAACGCGACCGGGAAAAGCAGGTTGCTGTCGGCAATCGACGAGCACTTCAACAAGAAAGCAGATATCCGCGATTGGAATGAAAGTTCAGCTAGCGGCATAGCTAGTCTCGAACCGTACCCGTCTGACCTGCTAAATCTAGCTTTCTGCCGAGAGGAGTCACTTCTTTCCGACTGGATGAAGGGCAAAAACGCACTGTGTATGGACCGGGAGTGGGCTGAAGCGCGCTTTAACTCCAGCGACAACCCACCTCCACCGGTGATATACCTGGGTCCTACCAGAATTGGCCTTCCTGGGATATCGGAACTGGGTGAGCCGGATCCCTACGGCTCGACAGTGGAGGAGGTGCTTTCCGGGCCATTTACCGGAGACAGACTGAATTCCGCAATCGATCTGCTGTATGCAAGAGCGCGCAAAATGCTCGAACAGGAGAGAGCGCAGGACACGCCAACCGATGACCGTAAGGCTTGGAATTTCTGGAACATAGAGAGAATAACCCATTCATGCGCCAAGGCAATCTGTGCGGAAGTTCTCTCTACCGATAAGGCTCTGAATTACCCCACCGGTCTGGACGCTAGCTTTATCGGGGACGAGCCCATGGCTGACCTGGAAAGCGTCCACATAAACAGGATGCTCGGCGTAGATACGACTGACACGCCCACTTTCAACCATATCAGGCCCGCAGATAGACCCATCGGATGGGACGGGCCCGACTCTGGGCGGATTTACGTCGGTGATCTGAGTTCGGGGTCACAGTCGACTCTCCTGTGGATACTGTGGCTGGCATTCAAGATGCTGAATCACTATGAATTTGCTGAGGGATGGAACGAGAAGCCGGCTGTCCTTCTGATTGATGAGATCGAGAATCACCTGCATCCCACCTGGCAGCGGCGGGCGATTTCAGCTTTGCGGAATCATTTCCCGGGGCTGCAGATTTTTGCGACATCGCACTCGCCGTTTGTGGTGGCTGGGCTGAGAAGTGGGCAGGTGCATATGCTGAAGCGGGATACCGACGGGTTGGTTACTGCCAGTACCAACGAGCGCGACATCATCGGCTGGACTACGGATGAGATTCTGCGAACGTTCATGGGCGTCGATGAGCCGACCGACCAACTTACCGTTGACCGGATGAACCGCCTGCGTGAGCTGCGGGGCAAGGAGGATCTCAGCGATACCGAAGCTGAGGAGATGTCCGACCTGCGTCGGAAGGTGAACGAGGACTTTGTTTCCAGCAGCACGCCGCTTGAGGCTCAGAGGGAGCGCTATGGAGACATGATGCTGGCGTTCCTGCAGTCGCGTCAGTCCGATTTGTCGCAGGACGGTAGCTAAGACCGCCGTGAGATGGATTGACCGGGGACCTGAGCCTGCCGGTGTCCGGGAATACGACCGGGAATTCACGCAAGGGTGGGTCGAGTACTTCAGATCCGGGGTGGGAGGCCGTCCAGATGATTCATTCTGGGGGGAATTCAGAGGAATCCTGGGAGACCGCTCCGCCGACAACTGCTGGTATTGCGAGCGGCGTTGCCTGCGGGAACCGGATAGCGGTGCTAGAGCGCCCACGGTGGACCACTTCCGGCCACTGAGCCGCTTTCCGGAGTTGGCTTACCGATGGTCCAACTGGATTTTCAGTTGCTACAGATGCAACGGGAATAACAAGGGGGACAGTTGGCCCGACGAGGGCTACGTCGACCCAAGTGCCACTAATGAAGAGGAACGGCCTGAACGCTATTTTGACTACGATACCGTAACGGGAGAGATAATCCCAATGCCTGAGTTACCGTCCGAAGCCCGGATGAGAGCGCAGCGGACAATAGACGACTTGGGACTGAACAAAGTCGACATGCGTTACTATCGCCTTGACTGGACACGTCGATTTATTGAAGACTGGCAAGCGCTCCCAGTTGAGGACCGATCGGCGTTTGCCGAATTCGCCACACGAGCAGGGAATGAGTTCGTTGGTGCCACGCTGATGGCCGTTCGACAGCAGCGAGAGTAGTAGGGAGTCCAGAGTCCCGGCTCCGAAATCCGCTGTGTAGAATAATCACCCTTATCTAGCATTTGAATTAGGCTGGAAAAGGACGGATTTTGCAGGTGTGTCGCTCATCTATAGTCCCCACGCTTCCTTGAGGATGTTATACACGTCATCCACGCCGTTAGCCCTCAGAATTTCTAAGTAGAACTGTCTTGGTGGTATGTTGCTATAGTAAGGGTTGCTATCGGGACCCGTGTATAGACCACCTCCCGGTCCTGTGTACAAGCCGCCACCCGGTCCGGTGTATAGACCACCTCCGGGTCCTGTGTGCAGGCCGCCACCCGGTCCGGTGTATAGACCACCTCCGGGTCCTGTGTACAAGCCGCCACCCGGTCCGGTGTAAGCACCGCCTCCCGGTCCGGTGTACAGGCCGCCACCTGGTCCGGTGTAAGCACCGCCTCCCGGACCTGTGTGCATTCCGCCTCCCGGACCTGTGTGCAAGCCGCCACCCGGACCCGTGTAGCTATTCCGCGGCCATCCTCTGGCATCATGCCCGTAAGATGGCGGTGTTGGACGTGGCGGTGGCGGTGGCGTAGTGAAAGGAGGAGGCGCACTCCTTCGCTCGCTTCTAAATGACTGGCTCTCGGCCATATTTCTCCTCCAACGCTTCTGTCGCCGTTTGGACACTACGAGAGGCCAAGCCTTTATCTGGGCTCATTTCGATTCTTCGTTCGATGCTGTTAAATTCTGAGATTAACTGTCGTCGTCTGGACCTAGCCGCTGCTTCAGAAACAGCGTAAGACTCGATGTCCAACCAGAGTTCATCCCATTCATAGTTTAGAGTTAAACAATCCGCACTCATTGAACTCAACAAAGCTGCGTTCTTGGCGTAGTCGGAATTTGCCTCCCAAACCACAAGCAAGACAATCACTAATACTCCTGCACCTATAATCAGTGGATCTGTAAGGCGCTGAATCAGGGCAGCCTCACCCAGCACGGATACGAGCAACAATCCTCTAAGCAATCTGTGCCGCAGGCGATATTTACCTGCTAGGGCTTCGTAGTAGCGGACATTCCGCTCAGCATTACATAGATCGCGATATATACGCTGTCTAGTTAATTCCGTTACTGGTCCAATCGTGATTTCTGACGTCATAGTTTACCTCTAACTTCAACGACCCGGAACCGAAGTTACGAAATGCCGGGGAACATCAGCGTCAACCAAGCATAGACCAGATCACATATCAGAGGGAACCTTTCCGGATGCAAGGAAATAGGCGGAAACGTTGCATTCAAACAACGTCTTCCACCTGTTCGTCACACTTAATCCCGACACGAACTCAGCATTCTAAAATAAACTTTCGGAGCTTGTATTGTCATTACACCTACCTCATCAACATTGCCGCCTACAGATCTCCGCTGCAACTTAAGTGCTCGAATTGGCTCCAGTCGATTCTCCAAACCAACCACGCCTCGTGATAGAATCGTTCAAGGACGACATTAGGATTGGCGCAGATAATGGTTTCGCCAAACCGTCCAGTATGGGAGGCAGACTGATGGCACCGAAAGTAAGAGTTGCGAAGAGCGCGGAAACGCCATCCGAGAGATTCGAAAGAGTCATGAAGAAGGCCGTCGCGCGTGGTCGTCGGACGCAAGAGCGCAGCCGAGAGCAAAGTGACCGTCAAGAGCGGTCGATAGCCTCCCGCAGGAGGTAGCCGAACAGGCTGAGATCGGCGAAAAAGTTGGGATAGGCTCTTCTCAGGTCCGACAACGAACTAGACGAAACTAAGACTACTTCGGTCTGCCCCTGCTCCCTGGTTTCCAATTCACGCTTCAGGTACCAGTCCATTGCGTCTTCCAGTTCGCTGGGCCGGAAAGCATGCCCTGTAACCGAATTGGACTGCAGGTCCAGCTCCAGAACAACCCAGTGATTGGCAATCCTACGTGGTCCAGTAAGACTGGCCACAATGCTCTGGAACGCTGCCAGACGCTCGGTTATGCCAAGCGCAGCATCAAGGTCACTTATTTCCTCAAGTAGTTCCCTGTCATTCGACGGCGTGTCCGGCACAATTTCCTTTTCCTCGAGCCTGGCGACGAAAGAACTCATAAGGGCGAAGAAGCGCAGCCAATCCGGGTTGCCCTTACCCGACTTGAGCTCCTGCCGGATGAATGTGCCCACCGTCTCCACTGCTGTCGCCCATTGGTGCTGGAGTTGAGAACGAATCTGAATTTCAGTGTTCAATCCCCGCCATTGCTCGGTCTTGTCACTGTGATAAGCATAGACTAGATGAAGGCCCCGATAGCCGGTTCTTCGTGGCTCGTCAATGTAATTATTGTAACTGACCAAGGTGTGCCGAATCCTGCTGTCGGCCAGGTTGGCGGCTAAGTTGAATGCGTCGTCGGCCTCGTTCACGACGGCACGACACCCACCGATGTCCTGCATCCGAGACAACCTCAGCCAAGTCAGTCTCTCCAACTTGGAACGGATCGAGGGGAGACGCTTGAGGCGGCGAGCCACAATACCTTCGGAACCGACCCTTCTGCGAAGGTTCACCTGAAATGTGTTGAGAGGGCGACTATGAGCACCACGCCAGCGGTTGACAAGCTCAAGAGCGTCCAGCCATTCCTGCTCATGTCCATCCAGGGGACCTGCAACAAGTACTTCACCAGCCCTGTCAAGCGCCCTGGAATCGAATTCGGGTCTATTGATCATCATTTCCTTGCGGTCAATACTTATCTGAGACGAACATAATCGCTGCGGCACACTCGGCTAGAGCTACAGATTCCACGAAAGGATCAACCTGGATACGTCGCCAATTGCGTGGTGCATTGAAGAAATACAAACACGAGACTTACGCACATAACAAGGACACTTCCAGCTTGACGAAACCGGCGTGTTTCAAGGCAGGCCTTGGAATCGCCAGACAGTGTGGCGCTGGTTCGGGCTTAATGGTTAAGCAGATTCCACGGAGTCTTGCACCCTTGTGTCAACGGTTCCTTCGACAACGGGCTCAAATTCGTACACAAGGCTGTCAGCAGCGTGTATTCCCGAGAGAGTTACTGACCCGTTGTGTGTCGGGCTCAGTTGTTTCAGCGGATCCATAAAAACACGGACTTTCGGATGTGCGTCAGTGCCTTCGATTCCCGAGACCACCACGAGAATGAAGTCATCCTTGCTTTGTGCTCGCTGAACTTCGGCGCGCGTCAATGTCACCTGATCGGGTTCAGCGCCCGCACTGACCTTCAACTCATAGCTCAAATCCATACTGTCAACTGCGTCCGCTCCAACGCCCCTTTGAGTGCGGGTATCAAATAATTTGTTATCGTCTCTGCTGACTATTCTCCTGAGGAGTTCCCACCCAACATTTTCCCGGTCCAGAGCCGAATACCCCGGGATTGTTCTCCTATTCCGGGGCGGGTTCGATACTCGCTGTGGCTCGACGAGTTCGGCACCTCGACTACTGCGTGGCTCTGCGGCCTTCTTCCCTTCGGTAATCCGGCCACGTCTGTCGACGATTGTGAGGGAGTTCGGATCTACAAGGGTCCGCGGCGGCCCTAGGTCCGACGCTTTTGGGCCACCTTTGGAAACGCGCCCATTTACCGCGGAAGATGACACGGTCTTTGAGCCTGCCGACGAACGCCTCTTTCCTGCGGTCAGTTTCTGGAACTCGGTGACACGCGCCTCCAGTTCCTTCTCTTTCTGCTCCTTTAATTGGTCGGCACGCTGCTTAGCGAGAACGATTCTCTGAGCTTCCAGACCGTCCTCAGCTTTGTCGCACGCCGCACGCCAGGCGTGAGCCAACCGACGCGAATTTCCATCAAACACCTCGGCAAGTGCACGGCCACCTGAGTCCACGCGCGCGAGGGCAAGCGGATGTCTGACGAACATCCTGCCCTGATCGGTATCCAATTTCGCCTCAGCCTGACTGATGTAGTCCTTTTCCTGTCCCCTGTAACGGGTCCGAACGCGAAGAGAGAGGGACGGGTGAACTGACACCTCGAATTCCTCCAGTTCATCCCACGACACCTTGATACTCGCAGCTAGCCCCGGCTCGTTGCGCGCCAAGTCCTCGCGGAGCAGGCCTACTGCGGCCCGGAAGAGAGCCGTGGCATCGCTGTCTTCCCAAACTTCGGAAGAGTCCATCACCGAGGCATCTGAGGCCTGGATTTCCTCGATGCGCAGCGGACGTAAGACAGAATGAAACTGTTCGATCTCGCCTCCAGGCTCCCAAAGGGGGATCTGAGCCCTCAGGCCCCTCGCCAGTGTGGGATCGCTCGTCGCAAATGCGGGACGTTCCTTAATCCAGCCTTGACTTGTCCACAATGCCAGCCGGACAAGTCGACGCCTGTCGAGCTTGGGACCGTCATCACTTGAATAGTGAGCTGTCAAGGCACGCATAGTCTCCAGCAAGACCGTGGCATCAGAGCCCTCGGGACAATTCCCCTTACGAGCGATGCTCTGAAGCACCTTAAGGCAGTCCTCAGCCGTGGGTTCTCTCATATTCAGCAACTGCCAAAGCCTGTCAGTGCCCGCAACTACAGGGGCGAACGCTGCCAGATCGCCGAAGATTGGATCGCCTGCTAGAACGCTTCTTGGCGGAAGCCAGCCCTTATCCGTGAGCACTAGCCCCTTCCCACTCTCGAACTCGGAACGCAGCTGCGGAATGCTGAGCTCCGACCTAAGTGGCATGTCCAGATCAAGAGCTAGAGCCTTATACACGATTGCAGCCTCGCGATGCAGACTGCTGGACAGATAGCCATCCTCACCAGCAAGAGACTCATTCCGGAGCTGCTTAAGTCGATCTACCAGTTCCGACCGGCTAGGATCACTCGAAACCCCGATTTCCCTCAGTACCACTCTGCGATTGGGCTGATAGAGTTCCTTATGAAGAAAATCGGAAGAATCGTCGCCGTAAATGGCGACATTGCCAGGAGTGCGGACACGAAGCTCGATTGGACGGCGGGCGGCACCACTCTCGTCATCAAGCCATGCGACATCACCGACTTCCCAAAGCCAGTAAGCGCGCATCTGACCCTTCAGCTGCCAATAGTACTGGTCAAATGCAGAGTCCACACTAGCGAAATCACTCAGGGCACGTTCCCACGCTCTACCCAGTGTCGCGATGAGCGCACCCGCTCGCTTCCGCCGGGTTCTCTTCAGTCGCTCGCGGGCGATGTCTTCCGCTACGGCCCGTAGGTCGGGGCTGTCGTAGTCCCGAAGCGTGTATGTGGCGCCATATTTGGTCATCTCGACGGTGCGGTCAACTGCGGCACCATCAAATCCGCTCGGCAGACCCCTGCGAGGATCCGCGAAGCGCTTTTTCAAGTCCGGATGCTCCCGTAAAATGGGCGACGTGTTCGCGCCAAGCAGTCTCAGGAATCGTTGCGCACCAACTCCTCGCCTCCCTGTGGGGGACCTGAGAAGTTCAGCATACCTATCGCTTATCCATTTGAGTCCAGGCGTTCGCTCAGCTGAAACAGCGAAGCTGTCGGGTTCCCGGTCAATTCTCCGAGGCAGGTATGCCACATGTGGACTGGCATTCACCGTCCTTACTGTTTTACCCTCGTATGAATAGCACTCCAACGATATCGCACGTCCTACATCGGGGCCCACTTCACTTCGAGCGCCAGGGTTCATCAGCTCGAAAGTGTCCCGCAGTGCCGCCAGCTGTTCGTCGGTAAGAGGCTCTTCGAGCCGCTCACCCGCTCGACCTGCGGCCGCCAAACGATTCACCACCTCAATATCATCTGTGCCGTCAATGAGCGCCCCACACGCCTCAAGCCACTCAAGGACAGTGCCGGCTGATATATTATCCTCCCTGTAGGAGCCATGCAGGATGGTGACAATACCTAACTGCAAGGCAAGCGGCGTGGCGTTCACAGAGATGGCAAGCGGCGAATCGCCCGAAGGTGGTTTCAAACGCCGCCCCTCGACGGAGATGATGCAGGGCAGCGATTTCAGGCGTTCGCTTAAGCCTTCGTCCAGGGCAATGGCGGTTAGAGCGATCGAACGTTCGATAGGATCAACACCGTCCGATATGAGATCGAGTGCCTGCGAAACGCTGACTGGCTCTGGAAGATCCACACCGGCCTGCCGCCAGTCGTCCAGCAACTTTCTCCACAATCCGCTGGAATCTCTAACTTGACGAGGAAGCGCCGCCGGCAGTTGTGCCAAAGTGGCCGTTTCGGCATCGGTCAGAATGCCGTCGAGCGGCTCCGCCTCCACCGCCAGATTTGATAGGCTAACGGCAGTCTGACCCGGCACCGGAAACGCCAGACGGGATGCCACCCAACGTTTTGCACGCTCTGTGATTGTCTCCTCAATGGCTTGAGTTATGGGCCCTGCGGCCTTGCCTTCCATGGTCTCTTCAATCGGTATGGTGTACCAAGCCAAGCTGGGGTCACGAGTGAAGAGGTCCAACACGGCATGCCCCCACATCTCGGCCACAAGCGCAACTAACGCCCTGTTCCATTCGTTGTCGGCAAATCCACGGCGGCTCGCCAGTGGATCGAATTGGGCGCTGGTGAACAGGGCCGCCCGGGAGCGAGTTACCGGAAGCCCTGCATAGATTGCCCCTGATTGGACGGGGCTGAGCGGAAGGGCCACACTGATAGGAGTTGTAGGCCCCGTCGCCTTGCGCGCCCTACGAACACCTAGCGGACTCGGTGCCTCTGTACTGTACACGGCCCAGGAGCGGCCGTCAGGTGCCTCGGCATGAGAACGGTTCACTGCATAGAACCCGTCGTCCCGCTCAAAACGTACTTGGCCTTCGTCAGTGCGCCCCAATGTGAGCAAGCGAAGCAGTTCGCCGTCGGATGAAAGCAGTTCCACACGCGAAACGTGGCTCAGAAACAGGAGTGCGGAATCGTCCCATCTGTCGAACCACTCCAATATGTCCTCAACGCTGACGGTTCCTTTCGCAAGTGGAATGCGGAACGTGGTCCAGCCCGGTTGCTGGAATTCTGCTGGAAGGGACAGCGGGGCGATGGGAGACAGTGTGGGCTGGCCAAGCCTGATGTGATAGGGATAGCATTGGACGTCGATTGTATCCGACAAGGAACGGAGGGTCATAAGTCCGATTCCGAACCTACCAATTGTGACAGCACTATCCCCCTTGGTACTGAGCCACGGCGTTGCCAGCCCCAGGACGTGGTGAAGAAGGACAGGCTTGCCATTGTGGCTTACCAGAAGATCCTCCGGCCTTAAGCGAACGCGGATGATGGTCGCCTCTGCGTCGTCTGCATTTTGTACGATCTCGGCGAGTCCCTGGAAACGGTCGTCAGACAGCAGCTCACCGGTGTCACGGGCGGCATCCAGCACGCGGGCTATGGTGCCCGGCAGCTCATCGAAAGACCTGGCAAGTTGCCGGACCGCGGCATCAGCCTCTTCGCGATGCTGCGGCTCGTAGGTGGGTGCCGAGCTAGAATGTCCATTGTCGAATAGGTTCCTTGCGGCGTCCTCCGCAAACGCTATTCCATTTTGGTCATTGGCTGCAGTATCCAGCATCGCGCAAGTCGTCCCTTCAATTGTTGGCGTCATCAACATTACCCAGACTCGTCAGGGCACAGTATACGCGATAACATCATTACGAGCCGACGGGCTGGGCAAAGCGCCTGATGTGGGCTGACTGGGCACCGTGTCACCTCCAAATACAGTTTCTACTCTCTTGAAAGTCTGCATATTGAACGCAAAGTCATCGTATGAGACAGACCGAGCGCTCCTATGGAGGACACCGGCATTCGCGAACCAGCTCCGTTCCCTACCGAATTACAGGCCGTACACCCTGTGCCGACACTGTTCGGTCTCCCATTGCGGCCTGAGCAAAGTCCGTGATCGACGGCACAGACACAGTAGGCGATGAAATCTCTACCGGCGACGGGGTCGACAAACTGCTGTTCATTACAGCATATGGAGTCAACATGCCTTTCGAGTCAAGAGGCATAGCGCGACAGTGGGCGGATGGTCGGAAGCATCGCGTTAGCAAGCCTCAAGAACTCTCCCGAGTGTTCTAGACCTGGCTTTCGGATCCCTTTAGCCGATCTGAGAACATCCTGTGATCTGTGTCATAGGACGAGAGCGTCCATTCAACCCGAGTCATAGAATCGCGCTATCGCTCCGCGTCCAGCCTGCTCGGCGCGAGTATATCTCGCGGGCATCGTCGGCGACTGCCATCTCCCCGCAGTCATCAACGCGGGCAGTTCGGTCCCGGCACGCGCCAGATCCTGGGCCATCCCCACCCGGGCGGAATGCCCGGTAAATCCTCCTCCGAGGCCCGCGGCTTCCGCCGCAGCCGTGACCCGACGCGCTATCTGGTCGTCTGAGAGCCCAAAGAGCGAATCGCCGGCGCTCGCATCTGACGGCCTTATGGCCCTGAGCGCCTCCATCGTCGGTGCGGACACGAACAGCACCGCACCCTCCCCTTTCGGGTCGGTCTTGGAGCGAGCGACTGTCAGCCTGCCGGTTCCATCGCTTTCTTCAGTAAGGTCTCCCCAGGTCAGACTCTCCGCTTCCGATCGTCTGAGCATGCCATCCCTCATCAGCGAGATGAGCGCGATGTCCACGTGGCCCCTAGCCTCCGCGGTTTCGGCGGTCTCCAGGGAACCGCCCCGACCGGTGCGAGGAACACAGGCCGTCGCGCGAATCGCGGCCAGGCTCGCCACGGTCAGTCCGGCTGCCTGTTTCTGCGCTCTGCCGGCGATTCTGGTGATGCCTCGCATCGTGGCTCGAACGCCTTCGTCCTCGGCAGGATTGGGAAGATTGGCCTGACGATGAACGGAACCAACAGCTGCTAACCCCATACGGATAGTGCCGGGCTTCTGACCATCATCGGCTCTCTGGGTGATCCAGTCTGCCAAGTGCACGGGGTCGGCCGCAAAGACAGGATAGCCGCGTTCACCAGCGAACATCTCCCACTTTCTCCACTGTGACATGTAATTGATGCGAGTGGTCTGAGCGAGAGTCTGTTCGAGCGCCTCGGTAATGCGGCGCCTTGCCTCTTCCGAGACTTGCACCATAGTACCAGCGCCGTTTTGGGTCTGCGGTTCAATGCGTTGGAGCAACTGTGAAAAATCCTAAATGCATTATTACAATAATTATGGGGCGCTTCCTGTGCTGAAACTCATACACGATTGACCCACCAGATACACCAACGCGACCGCCGCGCTTTGAATATGACGGTCGAGTGACACAGCTCTTGGCGCTAGTATTCGAATTTCAGCGTCCCACAGCAGTCGGAAGGTCTGTCAGCTTTCGATTCGTCCACGCTCGAACATGACGTGTCACAGTATGCCAGCTTCTTGCAATTCACCCTTGAAACCGTCCATTGCGATCTGCCCACGAAATACTTGCATGTGCATTTTCCTCGCCAGGTCAAAAAAACTCTCAGTTTCGAAAGAATCAGACGACCCGGAGGGATGTCTGATAAAAAGACATTGTCGCCGTATGCTACAATACGCAACGTGCCCTATGCCGCATGCCCTATAAAGTAAGACTCTACGGTGACGCGTTGTTGATGGGCTAAGGCCGGATCGAGTTAAGTGCTAACGTCTCAACTTACCAGACGGGAAGTAAGTGTGTTGTGCGCTAACGCCCTAGAAGACCGACAATGGCTCGCAGGTGTCGTGGGTAAGGTACACCGTTCTCAGACGCCGGATGAACTGTGTTTTGCGCTAACGCCATCGGTGACGGGCATCAGATCCGAGCAGGTTTTGCGCTAACATCTGCGCTCAGCCCCGTCGAAGAGACCCTGTTTTGCGCTAACACATCGACTCCCCAGCCCTGTTTCAAGCGTGTTTTGCGCTAACGCTCCCGATTCTCAGACGCCAGGCACACCGTGTTTTGCGCTAACGCCATCGGCGACGGGCATCAGATCCGAGCATGTTTTGCGCTAACATCTGCGCTCAGCCCCGTCGAAGAGACCTTGTTTTGCGCTAACACCTCGATTCCCTAGCCCTATTACTGGCGTGTTTCACACTAACGCTCCCGATTCTCGGACGCCGGACGCACTGTGTTTTGCGCTAACGCCATCCGTAATTGAAACCAGGTTGGAACATGTTTTGCGCTAACATCCTCCACTTTCGGTTCCTCGGCAATCGTATTGTGGGCAGACAAAATTGTCTAATGTGACCAGCGAAACACATGTTATGGGCTAACGCTGGACCGCAATGACCCGACGGAGTCCCACGTGTTATGCAATAACGATCTACGTGTATTTCGCTAACCAGATGGAAATGAGCACTAACGCATAATTCGTTTGTGCTAACGGAGTTAGGCGCTGCAGCAGTCTAATACGGCAGAGATAAATCCTCCCATAACCCCATATAACCATAAAGAAGAGACGGGCCAATGCATGTTGCCCGTCCCTTCTCATATATCTCCTCGTCAACGTGTTACCCGCTAACGCCGACCAATGCTTCAAGTGTCGCTCGTTCGTAACTGTAGTGAACGCCCCAGCCCGCCGGTGGTAGAATTCGCCAACCTTCCAGGCCGTCCTGTGTGTACTGGTCCTCTTCGATGATGCAGTACCCAGCTTCCTGCATTCCCAGGAGTGCCTGTCTGGCGTTATACAACCTCTGGCGATGTGCACTCTTTGAAGCGCTGGACGGCAGGTCATCGGGGAAGCATAGCCTGACTATGTCATCATTGGAAAGCACGGGGTAACAGTCAGCGCGTGGATTGCGCTCGTATTGCAAATTGCCGGAATCGTCTAGAATTGGCACCGCTCTGGGATGATTATTAAGTGCGCTGGGCTTGCCGTTCCGTTCGAGTAACGCTTTCCCGTCGCTGTCGATCATAAAGCCACGCGGATCGCGTTTCACCACCGGTCGCATATGTTGCTCGAACGTGCCTTTTCTGGAACCGTATTTGTCCCATAGGTAAGCTAGCCCGAGCTCGGCCCTGTATTCAAGTGCTGACTTCACGCCGAGCGCCCGCAAGGACGGCTTGTGGACCAGTGCCCCCGAACTGGAGCTCTCGGGAGGGTGCACGTCTACAATGATCACATCATCCAGGCCAGCATCGTTTGGCAGCAGTCCCCTGAATGAAACCGCGCGGTACAGAGTACGGCCCTTTCCGTACGGAATTTCGATACGCAGTTGGTCCGCCTGGAACATTGCCAGCTGCAAGCGGGGAAGGGCATCCCTGCGGCTAGGCCATCCGTTGGGCCACAGCCAGTCGCGTAGCTCGCGTAGCGTCAGGGTCAAGGTGTTAGCTCCAAACACCCTCCGTTGCTGCGGTACAGCCAGCATCATCTCAACCCAGAGCCTAAGCGACAAGGGCGCGCCTCGCCCTTGCTTCAGGCTTTTGCCTCCGGCCGAGTCGTACATGTACAGTGGCAGTGCCGGCACGAGTGCCGATCGGGGAGCGGGGGCGAACCCTGTCAGGTAGGCTAGAGTTTCGCTCTCGTAGCCCAGTGCCGGCTGAGTATCGAGCTTCCAGAGGTGCGCCAAATTGGGCGGTGGTTCCTTTATTGTGCCGAGCGGCAGTACGGACTGGGGCATGATGCCTGTTTCGCGCCGGTCGATGTCAGTAAGGCGACGCCAAGCTTCAATCAGTGGAGCGGCAGGGTGAGCCATGCAGCCCATGTTGACGAGGGCCAATCGGTTTTCTGCCCAGTGGAAGGTGGTGAAGTCGAGCCAGTGACCGATGTATGTAAACTGTTGATCGGCCATCAATTCTGCAAATATGTGATCTGCTAGGAGGCCGCTACCCTCTTCGATGTCGTCATCCTCGCCAGGAGTCACCACGGCTAGCATCTTGCTGAACAGTTCCTGAGATTCCTGACGGGCCTCATTCATGTAAGCCCTGCCGAAGTCATTCGCGATGTCGTTCATCGTCGGCGTCGGGCGTCCGTCATCAGGTGACAGGCCTTCCCAAGTGGAGTCTATGATGTCTCGGTGGTTGTTTAGTTCAACGGAAGCATAGATAAGCATCTGCTGCATCTTCAGCTCCTCCAGTCGGGGCTGTTTTTGCCCAGCCCGTTCATCGACTCATACCAGACTCCGGCCTGAGCGCGTTTGTTATGCTGGTAGGCGAGCCATACGGGCGTTACGATCCGTGAATAGTTTGACTTGAAGAGTGACAGGTTGGTTGCGTACTTGCCGGTATTTTCCCCATTACCTTGCTGGTGCTCCATTGCCCAAACCACTCTGCATCCGTTGACCCACTGGGTAGATCCACTGAATGCCGCTCCAGACTTCGGGGTGTGTCCAATAAGCAGTATCGCACATCCAGTTTGGGCTGCAAACCCGTCCAACGTGTCATGGAATGCCGACACCTCAGACCGGTCGTTTTCGTTGCCGGTGAAGGCTCTGCTGACGTTGTCTATGACCAGCAAGCTGGCATCTCCGCAGTGATGAGAAAGCAGTCGGTCCAGGACACCGGAAGCCCTGCCATCAATCCACAGACCCCCCAATCCCTTGAGCTGTAGGACCTGAAGCTGCTCATCGTCTTCGGCTCTTCTGTAGTCGTGTATGGCATTCCAACGTCGATGCAATTCATCCGCCCCGTCCTCGTATGTCGCATAAACCGTGCGACCTTTTACACCGCTCATTGTCACCGACTCAGTTTCACCAAGGAAGTCCGTACCGGTCGCGACGGCGTAGCAGAGTTGAAGTGCCAGGAGGCTCTTTCCCGTACCACCTGCTCCTGCCAGAAGAGCGAGTTCTCCTGCAGGCAGCCACTGGTAGACAAGCCAACTGCGTGGCGTTATCTCATCGTGGCGGATTACGGCGGGTAGCGGTAGCAGTGCCTCGTAGCGATTGAGAACATCGGTAATCGACTGCCTGTCCTCAATGTCCAATCCAATCAGGGGCTCTGCCTCTCGGGTGCCTGCCCTATTCAGCGCCCTGGCTGACTTGATCCAGTCGGCGACCACATGGGCGTTGGCCGGAGTTATAGTACCCAGTTGAAAGGCCTGAGAGATACGCCCCATCTCGGTAGCCAGATCCGAAGCCTTTACACCGTTTACGTCCAGGTCCCTAAGTGTCATCAGGCGACTCCTGTATGGATAATGTCAAAGCTAGACGCAACGCTTCATATTCGTCATAGCCGTCCCTAACGAGATCAGAAGCGTGTTGTTCGGTCGCTTCTGTTATTGGATAGACGAAGGGTGCTCCTGCGGCGGCTTCTGCGGCGTCTTTTGACTGAACGAAGTTGAATGACCGTACTCTGCCCGCAAGACCCATTGCGGTAAGTGTGTCCAGGAGTATTTTGCCCCACCGCTCCCCTGCCTCATCGTTGTCCGCGAACAAGTCTATCACGTTGTAGTCCGCCAGCGCGGGGGCCACACGCTTGGCCTTGCCCGCACCGAGTAGTACGACAGATGTCTGGGGGAATCGCGACGCGATAGCAAGGCCGTCGGCGACCCCTTCACAAATGGCAATTCCCATTGCGAGTTCAGGTCTGGCTTCGCCAATCATCAAGACAGCGTCATTCATAGTGCCGCCGGGTATTGCTAACGACCTTTTCCCCAGTCCGCCAACCTCCTTTGGTCTGTCAACGGACGCATTGCCTTGAGAGTCAATCGCGATGAGTTGTAGCCCTTTCGGCACTGGATGGTCAGGGTACGCTCGTTGCCAATCAGCGATTGGTGCAACTGGCGCCACGACCGATCCGGCTCCCATGTGTTGCCCTTTGAATAATGAAGCCGACTCCGGTAGCCACAGCAGTGTGTGGCGAATGCCCCGCTGCGTCATTCTGCGGGGGAATGGAACATCGGCTCTCCATAGATTGCGCTGCTCGGCCCAGAGCCTTACTGGGTGTTCAGGATCCATGGGGATTTCACGAGTCTGTCGGATGACGTCATTGACATGTTGTCTTCGCTGAGAATTGGCTGTATTTTTATTGGCCGCCGCCGAGCGAGTGTTGCTGGGCGGCGCACTTTTCGTGTTCCGACTTCGAATTGCTCTGGTCGAACGTTGTGACCTGTCACGATCTGGCAGAAAGCCCTGCTGACGCAACCATTCCGCTGCCCCAGTCCTGTCGCACCGTTCTTCACGCATGACGAGTGCGATGACACCACCACCGTCGCCTGTCTCGAAGTCGTTCCAAGTGCCAGTTTCGAGTTTGAGTCTGAAGGAGCCGCGGCGTCCCCAACGCCACTCCCTACTCGAACGGCTTGACGGGTCACCGAGAAGGCGAACACAGACTTCCGGCGCGAGGACAGTCCAATCGGCATCGGAAACTGTTCGGGACAGCATCTTAATCTCCCGAATTGCCGCGTGTCTGGTCAACTGCTACAAGGACCAGAATTAGCGCCCTTTTACGAACCAGTGCATCGCCGCAGAGAATGCGGCGACTCTCCACTGCGTCATTATACAATCTGAGGACGGCGGTCGCATGTCCTCCCTAACTCTCAGGATTGCTATCGGCCTTAATGAGACTATTCCGCTGGGCATAAGGTACGTGCCTGCGGTCGATGCTACGGAAGATGTAGCCTCAGTGAAAGGGTCCGCAGTCGAAAGCCATCCACTATCCAGAGCACAAGGTACATATAGACCATATGTGAACTTTGCTGCTTCGTGACCGCGAAGACTGCAGCTTAACGAAGGAGCGCCGAGCCGTGCCGGCGCATGTACGCATATGCGCCTCTGCGTGTGACCGCATGCCCGTTCTCTGTTGGTGAGTGGGTTTGGCAGGGACATTGCGAGTGCCTGACAGCTAGATGTCCAATCGGGAGTGGCGGAAAAGTGCAGTGCCGTCTATGAACGCCACAGTAGACCTAAGTGCTGTTGTATTCTGTTGGACTCTTGAATCACGGCAGTAAGGCGCATGGTCGCCAATCTGTACATGTGACATGACGCCGGTGCGACGACGTGCCGAGAATTACTACACCTATAGTCTACGTGCGCACATTTCCCTCGGACTATTAGTTCCAATATGGGTGTCGTGTACTCACGTACAAATGTAACTCCCTCCGAGCCGGCTAACGTTTAGTGTGATCGGTGCTTGAGCGAGATTGACAGCTACTCTGACGACGGAATATCGGGAGAGGGGTTGCGGCCTGGCAAGAATTAGATCGACGGTTGAGTGAGTGGAAAGCCCGTGGGCTCCTAGTGGATGTCCCCACGCAGGTGAGTGGCTGAGATCTAGTGCGCCGAGGCGTATTAGCGTTGGAACGCACGTACATTGTAACGCTGATGCGTGTTAGTGTGGAGACGCATACGCGTCTTATCGCATGAACGCAGTGGGTCAATTGCGTCGGTCATTCTAGGAGTAGCAATTGGCGAAGAACGGCTCACAGGCGCAAGGGGCGACTACTCTCGGTCCGTTCACGAGCCCATACGCTCATGCGATGTGTCGCATGTACGACCTGGCTCTCAGGTGCCGGTACACTGGGCTACCGATGCGACGGTCAGTGCTTGGTTACAATCTCACACCCGGCACCTGATGGTATGCTGAATGCCGTTTCCTGCGGTTTAACAGAGGGGAAAGGCGGTTGGTCCTGGATGGTTGGGCGGTCCACTGGCCATGCAACATGGCGTGGCATTCTCAGGTGCCGAATCCGGCCGACGCATATATCAGCTGCTGCGTTAGAGCGTCGTGTCGCATACACGCCATGGCACCTCGGTGCCAGTGGGTTGGGAGTCAAGTACCTGTCTGTAAGGAGTCCAAAAGGTTTTCCAGGAGGCCGCGACCGCGTCGCCTGTCAGGACTCCCTGTGGAACCTCGCGACTGCGCCACGTCCGGCGCTCTCGTGAGCGATGTACCGCGCCACCATATCGGCGCTCTTCCAGCGTCCGGCCGTCATGAGCGCGGGGAGTTCTTCGCCCGCTCTGGCCAGGTCCCTCGCCATGCCGACGCGCGCGCTGTGCCCGCTGTAGGCTCCGATCCGACCGGCCGCAGTAGCCGCTGCCGCGATTCGTCTGCCGATAGCCTTCGGTTTTAGGCCGAACACCAACTGCTCGCCCGCGCCTGGCGGCCTGATGGCGTCAAGGTCACGCATCGTCTGGCGACTGATGAACAGGAGCGCACCCTCGCCTTCCTGATCGGTTTTGGACACGCCTACATAGAGTCTCCCGGACCCGTCTGCGCTGGCGGTGATGTCATTCCATCTAACCGCCGCGGCCTCGCTTCGCCGAAGGAGACAGTCTCTCATCAGGCTGACAAGCGCGATGTCCACCAGACCCCGCTGGCGCGCGTGGGTCTCCGACTCGACACCTCCGCGTCCTCTTCTCGGATGGAGGGCGGTGGCGCGGATTGCCGCCAGTACCTCAACGGTAAGCGCCTCCGCCTGTCGCACCTTTACGCCCGCGCGGGCCGCGCTGTTTCTGTGTGCCCTGAGGGCTTCACTTATCTTAGGCGACTTGGTGATGTCGGGGAGCCCGGCGACTTCGTAAGCCTTTGAGATCGCGGCGCGCGCGACGCGCAGGCTGTTGGGCTTGGCTGGTTTGTAATATCGCCCACCGATCTCAACTCCCACTACGCGTTCCCGCAGGTAGGTTACCAGAGTTTCGCTGTCCGCCCGGACGAACGAAATGTCACGCTGAGCGCACCATTCCAGCCATGCCTTGAGCTGGGAGCGATAGGCGACCCTGGTGTTTTCAGCGTATGCACCGACAAGGAACTCGGCATTTGCTCTTTGCTCTTCCTCTGTGAGAGTCGAAGGTAGGAGCACGTTGGTGTCGTGAGCGCCGGTGGGCTTGGTTGGTTGGAGAGAGCTTTCTCCCAAGGGCTGAGACTTTGTTACCAATGGTCTTTCGCTGCCAAAATCAAAAAAGGACTATAACCTTGATTATAATCCTTTTTTCAAAATACGTTCAATTGGTTTGCGTATCCCATTTTGGACAATCTGGGCACGAGAACCACCGGCTCGAAGCCCGGTTCTTGAGGAGCCAGTGCCGCGAAGCTGCAGGAGAGGTACGATCTTGCAAGACTCTGCATTGTCGAAAAAAAGCCCTTCGTATACCAGGATACCTCTGGACTGGTTTTGGGCGCCTCTAAGGCCGTTTTCACGGGACACATTTGGTCGTATCAAGGAGAACAGCGCCCTTTTCAGGCCACGCGGGCTGAAAAGGGCAGTTTCGCCAGTGGGATGTCATATCTTGTTATAGAGCCGGAGGTGTCGGCTAATAGATAGGTGATCATCAGGCATTGTGCCCAATGACGCGCTCCACCGGCAATTCGCCCTGCCCAGAGCTGGTCAGATCCAGGTTTCGTTCTAGCTGAGAGATAAATGAAGCATCGTTTGTGTGAGTAAGTCGCCAGATGCCACTCCTAATGGAGTTTCAATCGTGGAGCTTGATGTCGTACAGCTGCCTGAGCCTGTCTGCCTCGGGTCCCAGCACGTCAACGCATACGTCCGACAGATTCCGCCCCTGGTGAGCGGCGGCGAGAGTGAGCAGCCTGTAGGTGTCCATCGGTACCCTGATCGTCATGCGTGACTTTGGTTCGTTTATCGAGGTGCGGCGCGGTGTACGCCGGGCGCCGGGTCCTGAGCCGTTTCTTTCTCGCCCGGTCTTGTCCCTGCGAATTGACAGGCCAAGATTGTCTTCTTGCTGCATGGGATCACTCCTAGTATTCATCGCCATAGACTAATTTGTAGACGGCTTTAAGTTCGGCGCAGGCCCGGGCATCTATGGGCCGGTACTCAGGTACGGTCCTGCCTTGAGGGATGGCACGCTTGATGGAGACGCGCTCGCATACGGTGTGTTCGGAGACCGTGATGGCGACCGCGTCGGCCATGGCGCTTCTGGCCGCGGCGACGTCACCTGCCCTGGGATTTGGTGACGCCTTGTTGATGATCGCAAAGGCTCTCAGCAGATCGTTGATCGCCATCGCGTCCTCAACCCTGATGTCCATCTGTCCGAATGTCCAAAGGTCAGCGGCGGCGGGCTGCATCGGGATCATGATTGCATCCGCCGAGGCGAGTGCCTGCGATAACTCGAGATTGTCGCCAGAGGCTACGTCGACGACTACATCATTGTAACGGCGGGCCATGTCGCGAATGGTGCGCGATAGGCCGGCGCCGAAACTCTGGACGCAAGACGGCAGACTTAGGTCCAGGTGTTCGGCTCTCCTCTCCATCCAGATGGAGGCGGTGCCCTGACGGTCAGCGTCGATCAGGACGACATCAGAGTGGTAAGCTCTCATGCCTGCAAGATTGGTGGCGAGGGTAGTCTTGCCTGTGCCCCCCTTTTCGCCGAGCGAGGCTACGATCATCCTTTGCTCCTTGTCCGCCTGACGTCGTGTCGCATCTGCGCCGGGTCTCTACTACACCATTGTGCATCGGCACATAGGCGCATGTCCAGATGTTTGAAGAGGTTGTCGGGGGGAATCTGAGATTTGGCGTGGCGTCGCGTGCCCGACAAAGCACATTGGGCATGAGCCCTGGGATAGGACAGAGTCCTTTTCACGGAGGTCGGACTCATCCGTCTTTCGGTACCTTGTGGAGGGCATCGCCTCGCGTCGAAAGATTGGTGCGCTTCGGCGTCCTGACGCCCATGCGTTACATCGTCGTGACGTATATGCGTCTCAGCGCAAGGGCGTCCTGACGATAGTACGCTCATCAAGCGGCCAGCAACTTGGCGCGTCCTTGGCTCGATCGCTAGAATATCTGGCTTATAGCGACTGTCGCTTAGGCATGGTTCATCGATTCCGTCGCTTCTCCCTTCGCGGTATCTTGGGTAGCGCCGCTGATTGTATTTGTCGTTGGGCGCTTCACTTGCAAGTGAGCTACGGTAGCTTGGATCCCCGATTGTTCGTACGTGTGCAGTTGATTGTCCTCTTTCGCTCTACGCCCGACGCGTGTGCGCTCTGACGCATATGCGACGCGGTTAACAGGCGTCAGAGCGCACACGCGTCGCCTAACGGCAGTGATGGTGACCAAGGGCGATGGATGTCGCACCGATCACGAACTTTGCTCATCGTAATTGGCTACCTGGAGTACGTCTGAGGGAGTTTCGCCCTGCGCTGAAGATCGACATATAGGAGCAGTTCGTCGCCTTTCACAGACGAGTGCGGACCTTCACTAGTTGCGACCGGCAATGACGTGCAAGTCGGTCATAACCCGGTGTCGGGTCGTACATGCGCCGGGCTGCCTTTACGCAGGAATGGAGGGGCTTTTCGATCTGCCGAATGTAACAGTCTAGAGACACGGATGCGTTATGTCGCATCTGCGTCCAGGCGTACCTGCGCTGTGACGTCTCTACCACCGACCTGGGCTGGTGAGGATAATTGCCTGTGTTTGCTTCCGGGTTCGACTAGGGGAGATGAATAGGCGTCTGCGCGGTGGATTGCGCTTGCTGCATGTCAGTAAATCTTAAATAGTGGTCGGCGCGATGATTTCGGACGGTCCCAATGCTGACTCTTCGACAATCAGAAAACTCCCATAATTGCGATTTATAGGACGTATTTGTCCATTTCGTACTTCATTCCAACGGTGTTACACGTCAAAGTAATTTGCCGGCGCGTTGCCTCAAGGTTTATGATGCTCTATAGATGTCAAGCGGCTATACTGACTACCGCGGCGGACTTCTGGATGATTGTGAAGACTTCGCGAGCGACATAGCGTTTAAGGCAACGGATGACTTCGACCTTGCTCATTCCCTCTTCAGTTCGTCGACGCAAGTACGCTTGGGTCCTTGGATCGTAACGCAACCTGACCACAACGACGCGATATAACGCCGCATTGGCCTGGCGATCGCCACCACGGTTGAGTCGATGTCGGTTGGTTTTACCGGATGATGCCGGTACAGGACTCACCCCGCACAGTGATGCGAAGGCAGCCTCGGAGTGAAGTCGATCGGAGTTGCTACCGGCGGCGATCAGCAGAGCCGCGGCCGTGTCGGGTCCTACACCAAAGGCTTCGACCAGCACTGGAGCCGTCGTCCGGATGAGCCGCTCAAGCTCGGTCTTCAAGTGCTGGATCTCCTTGCTGAGTTGACGGTAGCGACAGGCAAGCGATCGAAGTGCGTACTTGGCCGCTGTCGTGGGGTTCTTCGGACGACCGGGACGGAAGCTTCTGCATCGCTTGACAAGGGCGCTGGTGCCCAGACCATCAAGCGTTTCTCGAAGCTCAGTGGGAGCTGTGAGAACCAGTGCCTTCATCTGGTTGACGGTCTGAGTGCGGGCCTTCACTGCCGAGTTCTTCGTGCTCTTGAGCATGCGGATCATCTCTACCTCGCCCGTGCCTGACTTTGGAGTCGCGTCGGCGACACCGGCAAGCACTGAGCGGGCTGCCATCTCAGCATCAGTAGGGTCGCTTTTCCCCTTGCGATAACGGATAGATCGATCCGGCCTGTTGACCTCGAGGACCGTATACCCACGATCGGCTAGGAAGCGTGCGAGCCCGGCACCGTAGGAACCTGTGCCCTCAACGCCGAATGCGTGGACCTGTCCCAGGTCGCATGACCATCGTTCGAGCTCCTCGTACCCGCAGGTGGCAACGGGCACGCGCTTCTCGTCAAGTCGGACGCCCC